>CANGOE010000030.1 GCA_947455455.1 Hyphomicrobiales bacterium | reverse complement strand
TCGCTGCCAACGCAACTTTTGCTTTAAATGCAGGGCTATGGTTCCGGCGGGGACGTCTGCTCATGGGTCTCTCCTGTCTTGGACATTATGCCAAAGTCAGGCAGAAATTCCACTTATCAAACCTGTACAGAAATCCCGAGCCAGCTCTGCCAATATTAAATTGAAATCAATTGCACCCAAATTTATTTATGAAGAAGATTCTTGGGAACTAATTGGAAAGAGTCGTACATATATTTTGCAAGTTGATACAAAATCAATAAAGAAAAAAGGTAAATTTCATAAGGCATGGGTTTATACTAGATATAATAAAAAAATATGCTATAATTATTGTAATTCAAGGACGTATGTACCGCAGCATTACATAGCAACAAAAGAATATTTTGAAATCAACTGTGAGGATGAGCAGTATCGCTATTTAGCATATGAATATTTTGATAGCATTGGGTATTTTAGTGATGAACTTGTTCTTCTTGATAATGATAAAAATCCTGTTAATAAAATAGAGAGAAAATATATTGATAGTAGTGATGAAATTGGTTCGTGGAAAACAATTATAGGTGGTGATATGAAATTAATTTCAGAGCGTGTTTGTAGATAGTTTTATTTTATATATTTTTATTAATTGCTTGGAGCGGTTCTTTTGATTTAAGCCCCGCCCCAAAAAACAGTCACGCTCTCTCATTATAGCATGATGCTATCCATGTATAGTTGCTTCTCAATCAATACAGAGCAACCAAAATTTCCTATAAATCACCATTGTCCAATGATGATTATGAACAAATAATACCAGTACTGGCAGGATGCTATTATGGGGCATCGTGAGTATTTTAAGACGCTGGGATATTTTCAATAAAATACAGTCAAATCTAATCATTTCGGTAGGAATAGATCATAACTGACCAAACAATCATATTGGCTCAACCAATAGGAGGCTGATATGAGCACACTGAAAGCACTGAACTTCGTCGCATTGCCCAAAGACATCAGAAACGATCCTGTTATCGCAAAGCGTTCAAAACTGTTGAGGCAGTTGGAACAGCAGCGTGCCCTCGCTGTGGACCCTCTGTATGTCCACCCACGCCAGCGTTGGGTTAAAACTGAGGGAGGCAGCAAACAACTCATCAACGCACCAAAGCGGGTAAAGCGGTGGTGGAGGGATGACGCTGCTGGCACTTCTTACTTCGTGGTCCGCTATGGCAGCCGAGTGCTGGAACTGGACAAGGGCAAGTCTGCTATCGTGTTCACTAAGCCCGAACACCTCATCCCCATCATTGATACGGTCATCGCTGCGGTAAAGGCTGGGGAGTTTGACAAGGCCATAGCCGCTATTGAGCGTGTGGGGCAGCGTGTACCCCGCAAAGCCGCTTAAACTGGCTGTTTTGGGACAAATGGCGGAGTGGGCGACTGCTCCGCTTTTTTGTGGCTATCTTTTACGCAGGTGTATTTCTAAAGTTCTCATTAAGCATCTGATAAAATTTAAATCACCATGTACAAAGTTCAACTTAGTGTTGAGTTTTTCCATTTTTACACGGTGCCAGATACGGTTCATAAGTTCAGACTGTGTTGATAATGCTGTTATTCGTCTTTTATAAGATATTTTGGCCCATTGTGAAGGGAAATTTTCAATCATTTCTATGTCTAAATTATCTGGAAATATGTAATTTACAGGCAGTATTTGATTAAAAATATCATCAAGTATTTTTGTTTCAATAGCGTCTATAAATTCTTTATCTTCAATTCCTTTATATGTTGATAATTCCATATTAAATTTTGCTTCTCTGTATAAACGGTCACGAAAAAGTATCTGTGATTGTTTTAATTGCGTAGAATTTTTAAATGCCTCAACCCCCTCATCAACAAAAAGTTTTACGAGTGGAGTGACAAGAGCAGAAATGACATCAACCATATTCATTCTCCATATTTTTTGCTCATCAAATAATATTTGGAGAACTTGATTTGACAATCTCATAATTGAGAGGAAAAGCACATTTCAAACTAATTTGTTGACGCATTGAAACTGTTCAAAGAAGCAGGAAAGACATTTGAGCATTTACGCAGATTGTCGTGCCGAAACGACAATCACTCAACAAGCACACTTACCAATAGCCCGCATAAACCTCGCCGCGTCCAACAGCGTCTACCCCCGTTAAGCACAGTTCGCTTTTGTGTCGGCGTTTCCAACTGTCTGATTTTATGTGGTTTTTTCTGTGATTGAGGACATTAAAAATGATATTTTTATACACACATTTACACACGCATCTGCTAAGTGTCTGTTTTTGCTCAATAATTTCAGCGCTTTAATCGCAGCATCTCGTATCATAATCCTTGTGTCGGGAGTTCAAATCTCTCCTTCGCTACCATTTCTTCAATAATCAACCCAGATAGGCATGAGTTGATCCGGGTATGATTTCTAATCCCCGAGTTGAACCGCCAGAATATTAATCTCTGGTATTGTACATCCGGCCAATTGCGATTTGGGCTTCTCGGGCTTGCCAGGCCAGGGTTCCTGTAATTGATTTTCCGTTTGTTCGTGTGGTCAGGGTTACAGGGCCGCCGCCTTCGATCATGCCCTTCCAAATTCCATTATTGCCTTGACCCGTAAAATGGCCTTTTGCTTCGACAACTGTTCCGCCCATCACAAAAAATAATGAGGTCTGTTCTTTCGTAAACAAAGAATTGTCCAACTGTCCCTGCTTGCCAACGGCCTTGGTAACCGCAACAATTTCAGGGAAATTGGTTCCAGTGAGCTGAACAGTATAGGATTCTCCACTTCCGATAATTTTCTGATTTTCGATAGAAAAACTATCTCCGAATGTTTCAATGTCCAGATTTATCTTGCGCCCTTCAAGCTCGTTTAATGTGTTTGATTTACCTGTTACATAATTAAAAGCATGATAGACAATCGGCATGCCATTGCCGCCACAAGCAGGTGCTTCCTGAATGATTAACTTTTCTTCAGCTTTTCTGTTGACTGTGATCACACGAAAGAATGGCATTCTATAACAAGAGTTTGGCAAACTATATTGAAATTTAGATTTTTTATTGTAATCGGATTCAATAACCAGCTTTGCATTGCCTTTGTTTTTTGAAAAATTGACCTTAACGGAACCCGATGCTTCCTCGCCGAATACGGTTTCAAGAGTGACGTCGAAAACGTCCGTTGAAAAACCGTCACGTTCATCGGCAATGGACGCAACAGGTTTGTTTTTCTTGATGGAATTCGAGTTTGTCGTGGCCTGTTGTGTTGTCGGTGCTGGAGCGCAAGGGAAGATGTAAGCCTTTGCTGACCAGCCGATCTCCCCATTCTGGGCCCGCACTTTATAGTAATCACCATCCTCAGCGATCACGTCGACCATATCACCGTTTTTGAAACTGATAGTATTGCTCCACGTTGATTTTTTATTGGGAGCATTTCGCAGAACAATATAATTATCAGGTGCTTGGTTTGATAGGCCTGAAACGCAATATTTGTTTGTGTTTTGGGCGGTTGCAAAATTTATATTTAAAATATTCATAGTTGATATTGCTACTATGGACATTAATAGTTTTGAACTGATTTTTGAAATCGGCATTTTGATCACTCACCCACAATTTTTATAGTCCGATCTTGAATTAAGGAATGCTTTTGTCAAGCCAAGCAGAGCCAATCGGGGGCAAAGGTGGTGTTGCCCGCATTTCTATACAGGCAAGACAATCTGTTTTTTAGAATGAACGGCCCCATAAACCTTTCCTTGTCTGGCGACCGCGAACATCGGAAGATGCATCTCGTCTAAAACCACAATCAACACGGTGTCGGAGAGAAAAATCATGCAGCCATTGGAAGGGATCAAGGTGCTTGATCTGTCGCGCGTGTTGGCGGGGCCTTGGTGCACGCAGACTTTGGCGGATCTGGGGGCCGAGGTTTGGAAAATCGAGGAAACCCGCGCCGGTGATGACACCCGCACCTGGACAACGCCGAATATCGGCGGGGAATCCACCTATTTCCAATGCGCCAACCGGTCGAAATTGTCGCTGGCGGTCGATCTCAAAAGTCCCGAAGGGCAGGCGCTGATTGTCAGGCTGGCGCGCGAGGCCGATGTGTTTGTCGAGAATTTCAAATTGGGCGCACTCGATCGGCTCGGGCTGGGTTGGGAGCAGATGCGCGAGATCAACCCCAATCTGATCTATTGCTCGATTTCAGGCTATGGCCGCACCGGACCGCGCGCACATGAGGCGGGCTATGATTTTGCCATTCAGGCCGAAAGCGGTTTGATGTCGATCACCGGCGAGGCCGAGGGCGAGCCGATGAAACTGGGCGTGGCGGTTGCCGATGTGGTGACGGGCATGAATGCCACACAGGCCATTCTGGCGGGTTTGATCGCCCGTTCGAAAACCGGACGCGGCCAGCATATCGATATTGCCTTGTTTGATTCCACCGTGGCTTTGCTGGTCAATGTCGCATCGGGCTATCTGGCGACCAACCAGCCGCCCAAACGCTATGGCAATGCCCACGCAACCGTGGTGCCCTACCAGATTTTCAGGACACGTGACGGTGTGCTGGCTTTGGCTGTCGGCAATGACCAGCAGTTCAAGGTGTTGTGCGAGCAGGCCATGGGTCTGCCCGCTTTGGCGCAGGATGGACGTTACCAAAAAGCCGGACAGCGGGCCTTGCATCGTGACACGCTGATCCCGGCCTTGGCGGCGGTGTTCGAGCAGAAAACCACGTTGGAATGGATCGCGATCATGCAACGGCTTGGCGTTCCGGCCGGACAGGTGCGCACAGTGCCGGAGGTGTTTGCCTCGCCCGATACGCTGGCGCGCGGCATTGTGCAGGATGTGCCCGATCCGGTGCACGGCACCTTGAAAATGGTTGCTTCCCCCATGCGCTTTTCCGATACGCCGGTGCGGTTTCCGGTCGCGCCGCCGCGTTTGGGCGAGCATACGCATCAGGTGTTGCAATCGGTGCTGGGGATCGGGGCAGACGAGATTGCCGATCTGGTCGCGCGTGGGGTTGTCCGCGCCGGGACCGTCTGAGGCTCAGTTTTTCGAGGCGGGAATAAAGCCGGGTACGGTCAATTCCTTGTTCTCGTAACCCAGAATGTTTTTGATGTAACTGGTGGGCATCACAAACAGGAAGAACAGCACCACGCAGAGGATAAAGAACATATAGAGTTCGAGAACAACGATTTCCTTTTTGGTGCTATTGGCCGCTTTCTGGATCTCGATACGCTCATCTTGTAATTGTTCGTTTGCCATGTGATGCGTGACCGACCGGACGTTGTGCTGACGGGTTTACTTCTCAGGGTTGTAAATCCTACACGATGCGCCAGCAAGCTGTTTATTGGCACTTCAACATGGAGCATCCGGACAAGGCCCAAGCCTGATCCGGATGGATTGCGCGATTGTGAATCAGGTCTGTGATCTGTGATCAGAACTTATAGGCCAAGCCGGCGCGGGCTTCGTGCGATTTGATCCCGAATTTATTGCCGTCGTTGGATTTTTCATATTGGCTGAAGCGGTATTCGGTGCGGGCAATCAGATTGCGGGTAATGCCGTATTCAAGCCCGCCACCCGCTGCAAAACCCATATAGGTTTGAGAGGCGCTGACACTGTCGGTATAGGTTGTTGTGGCAATGCCGGCTCCCAATTTGGCTTTGGTGATCACAATGCCGGATGTTGCAAATACCAGCATATTATTGAACGCATAACCGAACCGCGCCCGGAAGGAACCCGTGACTTGCTGGCTGAAATTGACCGAGCCTGTCCCGCTTGTATCTGTGAAATTGCGGTTGTCGCTGACTTTTCCGAAAGAGATATCCATTTCGGGGCCGACAACCAAGGACCCCATCTGGACGTTATAGCCGCCATACAGCGTGCCTTGATAGCCAAGTCCTCTGGGGTTGAGCATGCTGGCCGGCGATTGGCTGATATCGCCGGTGCCTTTGAAACTGGCGACGTAATCGGCAGTCGCCCCCGTATAAAAACCGCTCCATTCATAGTCTTGGGCGTGGGAGGGGGGCGCGGGCGCTCTGTTTTTGGATGGCAGATCGGCTGCACAGGCCTGACCCGCAAGTGCGGCAAAAACAACAGAGGCAAAAAGCGGGCGTGTGAGGTATGGCATCGTAAATATCCTGAATGGGATTGATCGGTTTGAAATGGGAAAACACAACAACAAATGAAAAAGCCGTCAGCGGCTTTAAGCCGGTCGCGGATTAGAATTTATAGGCAAGGCCAGCGCGCCATTCGTGGCTGTCTGCCCCGATTTTGTCGACGTCATGTGATTTTTGCTCGTATTTGGTATAGCGATATTCCGTCCGGGCGATCACGTTAGGTGTGAGGGCATAGTCGAGACCCAAACCGAATGTCAGGCCGAGATGCTGTTTCTGGATGTTGGACTGGTCGGAGCTGACGACAGCCAGCGAGGTCGTATCGATCACGGTATTCGAGTAGATACTGCCGATCTTGGCCGCACTGATCCCCGCTCCGACGTAAACCAAGGTGTCGCCGAACAGATAACCGAACCGGGCCCTGAGGGATGCGGATTCCCGCTGTGTCAATTTGAGCGAGGCGCTGACGGCATCGGTTGAGATGGATTTGATGCCAGAGGCGCTCGACAGGTTTGCATCCAGTTCGGCACCATAAACAAAATTGCCTGATTGGATATTGTAACCGACATAAACCCCGCCGGTGAAGCCTTTCGCCTCAGGGTTCAATTCGCCGTTGAAATCGGCACTGATGGTCCCGGTCCCTTTGAAACTCGACAGATAACCGGCCGTCGCGCCGAGATAGGGACCGCTCCAGTCGAGGTCGGGAAAATCATTCAACGAGAATTTACGGCTGCTGGCCTGTGCATCGGCGCTTGGAGCTGTGACGCCAGAAATGATCAAAAATAACAAAGCATGTTTGAAATGTGACATATCGATGTCTCCGAATTGAATATGGGGAAAACCATATCGAATCATGCTTAACAAACCGTTAATGGTCCCAAATATGGTGCTGGCTTTGACCTGTCCGGGTCCCGCCACGCGGGCGGCATGAATGTCTTGCCAATGATGGATGTCTTGCCATTTGCTCTGCTACGACCAATTGCCAGTGTCATAAGGCGCGTGGCGCTTTGACGGCTTGCCTGTTTATGCGGCATGCTGTGGAAAGGATGCGACCGATAAGAAAGATATGCCAATGCCTGTGTTGACCAGCACGCTTGCCGCTGACCCGCTTGCCGGGCAGAACCGCCTAGCCTGGCAGGCTTTGCGGGCCGATCTGATGGCCAAACGCGAAGAAGCGGCGCTGGGTGGTCCCTTGAAAGCCCGAGAGCGGCATCTGGCCAGAGGCAAATTATTGCCGCGCGAGCGGGTGGCACGCTTGCTGGACCCCGGTTCGCCCTTTCTGGAATTGGGCGGGCTGGCAGCTTACGGGCAATATGATGATGCCATTCACGGTGCGGGGCTGATTACCGGTATCGGGCGCGTGTCGGGCCGCGAGGTGATGATTGTTTGCAATGACTCGACCATCAAGGGTGGCACCTATTATCCGATGACGGTCAAAAAGCATTTGCGCGCGCAAGAGATCGCACGGGAAAACCGCTTGCCGTGCCTGTATCTGGTGGATTCGGGCGGAGCCAATTTGCCGCACCAGACCGAGGTCTTTCCCGATCGCGAGCATTTCGGCCGGATCTTTTTCAATCAGGCCACAATGTCTGCGATGGGCATTGCCCAGATCGCGGTGGTGATGGGCTCGTGCACGGCGGGCGGGGCCTATGTGCCGGCCATGTCCGATGAAACGGTGATCGTGCGCAATCAGGGTACGATTTTTCTCGGCGGGCCGCCGCTGGTCAAGGCCGCAACAGGCGAGGTTGTCTCGGCCGAGGATCTGGGTGGGGCGGATGTGCATGCCCGTCTGTCCGGTGTGGCCGACCATTATGCCGAAAATGACGAACATGCGCTGGAGATTGCCCGACGCATTGTCAGCCATCTGAATGGCGTCAAACATCCAGATATTCCCTTGCGGCCTGTGGTGGAACCCCTGCTGGCGGCTGACGAGCTGGAAGCCGTGGTGCCGACCGATCTCAAGCGGCAATATGACATCCGCGAGGTGATCGCCCGTCTGGTCGATGGCTCGGAATTTGACGAGTTCAAGCCGCTTTACGGCACGACGCTGATCACGGGCTTTGCGCATCTCTACGGCATCCCGATCGGGATCGTGGCCAATAACGGTATTCTGTTCTCGGAATCGGCCCTGAAGGGCGCGCATTTCATCGAGCTGTGCGCGCAACGGCGGATACCCTTGCTGTTTTTGCAAAATATTTCCGGCTTCATGGTGGGCCGTCAATATGAGGTGGGGGGGATTGCCAAAGACGGCGCCAAGCTGGTGACGGCCGTGGCCTGCGCCCGCGTGCCCAAAATCACGGTGATTGTCGGTGGCTCGTTCGGGGCGGGCAATTACGGCATGTGCGGCCGCGCTTACAGCCCGCGCTTCCTGTTTACCTGGCCGAATGCGCGGATTTCGGTGATGGGTGGCGAACAGGCCGCCAGCGTGCTGGCGACTGTGCGGCGCGACAATCTGGAGGCCGAAGGACGAAGCTGGTCAACCGATGACGAGGAGGCCTTCAAGGCTCCCTTGCGTGCCCAGTATGAAACCGAGGGGCATCCGTATTTTGCCACCTCGCGGCTGTGGGATGACGGGATCATTCTGCCGACCGAGACCCGCCGTGTGTTGGGTCTGGCCTTTTCAGCGGCGTTGAATGCACCGGTCGAGGAGACACGCTTCGGCGTGTTCAGAATGTGATGGCCATGATCAAAACCCTGCTGATCGCCAATCGCGGCGAAATTGCCTGCCGGATTATCCGCACCGCCCGTGCCATGGGCATCCGGACGGTTGCGGTCTGCTCCGAGGCTGACCGTTCGGCGCTGTTCGTGCGGATGGCGGATCAATCTGTCGGGATCGGACCGGCGCCTGCGCGCGAGAGCTATTTGTGCGGTGACAAGATCATAGCGGCGGCCCTGTCCAGCGGGGCTGATGCCATTCACCCCGGTTACGGCTTCTTGTCGGAAAATGCCGATTTTGCCGAGGCGGTTGTCAAAGCCGGATTGATTTTTGTCGGGCCTCCCGCTTCCAGTATCAGGGCGATGGGCTTGAAGGATGCCGCCAAGGCTTTGGTGGAAAAAGCCGGTGTCCCGGTCGTGCCCGGCTATCACGGGGCCGAGCAGGGCGCGGAGTTTCTGGCGGCCCAAGCCGATCTGGTCGGCTATCCGGTGCTGATCAAGGCGGTTGCCGGTGGCGGTGGCAAGGGGATGCGCAAGGTCGATCACCCGGCCGAATTTGCCGCCGCACTGGCTTCGGCCCAGCGCGAGGGTCAAGCCAGCTTCGGCGATCCGCGTGTGCTGATCGAGCGTTATATCCAGTCCCCGCGCCATATCGAAATTCAGGTTTTTGCCGATCATCAAGGCCATTGCGTGCATCTGTTCGAGCGCGATTGTTCGTTGCAACGCCGACACCAGAAAGTGATCGAGGAAGCCCCGGCCCCCGATATGCCGCAAGCCGTGCGCGAGGCGATGGGGAAAGCGGCGGTCGAGGCCGCCAAGGCTGTCGGTTATGTCGGCGCGGGCACCATCGAATTTATCGCCGATGGGGCAAATGGCCTCACGCCCGACGGCTTTTTCTTTATGGAAATGAACACGCGCTTGCAGGTCGAGCACCCAGTCACGGAATTGATTACCGGACTCGATCTGGTGGCCTTGCAATTAAAAGTGGCGGCGCATGAGCCACTGCCCTTCACGCAGAATGATCTGGTGATCACAGGACATGCGGTCGAAGCAAGGCTCTATGCCGAAGATCCGGAACGCGGCTTTCTGCCCTCGACCGGACAGCTTCACCGCTTGGCTTTTCCGCAAGGCGAAGGCTTGCGCATTGATGCCGGTGTCGAGCAAGGCGACGAGGTCACCCCTTACTATGATCCGATGATTGCCAAGCTGATTGCCTATGGGCCGGATCGTGCGACCGCGCTGGACCGGCTGGCACTGGCGCTGGAGGCCACGCAAGTGGCGGGTCCGCGGTGCAATGCGCGTTTTCTGGCGGCTTTGTGCCGGTCATCGGGTTTCCGGCAGGGCCGCTTCGATACCGGTTTTATCGAGGCGCATCTGGAGGCGTTGGGGGCTGTTCCACAGCCGGTGGACGGGCAGGCGGCTTTGTGCGGTGTCAAAGCCCTTCTGGAGGCCGAAACGGCACTATTTCGAGAAGGCGACCGGACAGAAACCGATCCGTGGTCGGTGGCCGATGCGTTCCAGTTGACGGGGGCGCGCCGGTTGCAAAGACAGGTTGTGGTTGATGGCGAGGCGTTCAAAGCGGAACTGGTCTGGCCGCAAGGCGAGGGGGTGCAGATCGGCCTGTCCGGCGAAGACGGGGTGTTGGCCGGTCTGAATTCACGCAAGGCTGACGCAATGACGACAGTGGTCGGCAACAAGGCCTATGTGCTTCATCGGGCCCGCCAGACACTGGTGGCTTTTGCCGATCCCGCCAAAGGCGGAGATGAGCATGGCGGCGGCGATGGCCGTATCACTGCCCCGATGCATGGCAAGGTGGTCGCCTTGATGGTGACAGCGGGCGAGCAGGTGGTGCGCGGCCAGAGGCTGGCTGTGGTCGAGGCCATGAAAATGGAACATGGTCTGGCCGCGCCCTATGACGGCATGATCACGGCGGTGCATGTGGTTGCGGGCCAACAGGTCGGCGAGGGCAGTCTGATGATCGAGGTCGAAGCGGCGGCAGAGTGACCGGCACTTTCAGGCGAGCAGAGCAACAAAAAGGGCACCGGAAACGATCCGGTGCCCTTTTGAATTTGATTGAGGCAGAGCCGGTTACAGCTCGATATGGCCGCCCAATTCCACCACGTGATCGGCAGGAATACGGAAGAATTCGACCGCGCTCAGCATGTTGCGATGCAGGGCAATGAAGACATTATCCGAAATCATGGTCCAGCCGCCTTCGGCACTGCTTGTCAGCTTTTCACGGCCAACAAAGAAGGACACGTCCGACAGTTTGAACTTGAATTCCTTGATTCTCAGCATGGCCAGAGCCCGCATGATGCGTGGTTCTTCGAAGAAGCCGTAATGCAGTTTCACGATGAAGAAGTTGGCATCCAGCGGGATCACTTCCATCCGGTGCTCGTCCGAGACGTAAGGGGTCGAGGTTGTTTCGACCGTCATGAGGATCACGCGTTCATGCAACACACGGTTGTGCTTGATGTTGTGCAACATCGAGGACGGCACGACCTTGGTGTTGGGGACCATGAAGATGGCGGTGCCCGGCACACGGATCGGATGATCGGGCTTGAGATTGCGGATGAAGGAGTCCAGTGGAATGGTATCGCGCCAACGGGCGGCCAGCAGACGCTCGCGTCCACAAATCCAGGCGACCATGATGAAGAACAGGGCCGCAGCGACCACAATCGGGAACCAGCCGCCTTCGAAGAACTTCAGGATATTGGCAAAGAAGAAGCCGATATCGATGAAGAAGAAGGCCGCAAACAGAGGCAGGAACAGCCAGGGGTTCCAATGCTCTTTTTTGACCATCACGAAATAGGCCAGGGCCGTATCAATGGCCATCGAACCCGTCACGGCGATGCCATAGGCGGCGGCCAGATGCTCGGAGGAGCGGAAGCTCAGCACAAGCACGATCACGCTCAGGAACAGGAAGATATTGACCTGTGAGATATAGACCTGACCGATTTCATCCGACGAGGTATGGCGGACACGGATGCGGGGGATATAGCCGAGCTGTACGGCTTGGCTGGTAATGGAGAACGCACCCGAAATAACCGCCTGCGAAGCGATAATGGTGGCCGCGGCCGCCAGAAGAACCATCGGGATCATCGCCCATGACGGGGCCAGCAGATAAAACGGGTTTTCAATGGCCGCCGGATTGGCCAGCACCAATGCGCCTTGGCCCATATAATTCAGGGTCAAAGCCGGAAACACGATCCACAACCAGGTGCGGCGGATCGAGGCAATTCCGAAATGTCCCATATCGGCATAAAGGGCTTCCCCGCCTGTCACAGCCAGCACAACCGCGCCGAGCATGGCCACGCCAATCCCGGGATGGTCACCCAGAAATTGGATGGCATAAAGTGGGTTGATGGCCATGAACACGCGAGGATTCTGGATCACGCTGTGCAAACCGAGACCGGCGAGCACAATGAACCAGACAATCATGATCGGGCCGAAGAATTTGCCGATCACGGCCGTACCATGCCGCTCGATCGCAAACAGGGCCGCAATCAGCACAATGGTGATCGGCACGATATAGGGGTGCAACAAGGGGGTGATCAGGTCCAGCCCTTCCACCGCCGACAAGACCGAAATGGCCGGTGTGATCACGCTGTCGCCGTAAAACAGCGACACGCCGATCAAGCCCGTGGCCAAAATGACCCAGCGCCCGCTTTTGGAGGTGACTTGTCCCAAAGCCAGCGAAGTCAAGGCAATGGTGCCGCCTTCGCCGCGATTGTTAGCGCGCATGATAATGAACACATATTTGATGGTCACAACCAGTATCAGAGCCCAGATGATCAGGGACAACACAGCGAAAACGCTCTGTTCCGAAACACCGCCCGACGCCTCGATCGACTGCTTGAACGCATAGAGAGGGGATGTGCCGATATCGCCGTACACGACACCCAGCGCTGCAATCATCAATTTTTTTGAAGCGGGTGGCGAGGCCGAATGTCCTTCAGTAGCACTCATACGCTTGGACTCCCAGTGTGGAACGAACGTCTCGGAATTTTTGGGCGAGGTCACCAAGCTCAATCATTCCATCAAATAAAGCGCGCCTTCTCTATCATGAATTCGCATGTAGTCGAGTCGATATTTATTTGCGCCAATTTATAAATTGTTTTGGGCTGTCCAAGCAAAACGCCTTTTGCCATGATCTTGCCCGATTTTGCAGGCGCTGGTTGCGGATCAGCCTCTCGTCTGGCGCACTTGACCCCGATCTGGGCTTGCCGCATGCAAAAGAACGCTGAAATTTGCGCAATTCCATTAAAAATGAGAAATTTGGGGAAATGTTGCGGATAGGGCACATCATGGTCAGCAAGACTGGAATTCAGGCACAATGGCGCAGACAGTTATGAATGAGCCCGCACCGAGAGCCCAGGTGTCGCATGCCGATATCAAAGCCATCGTCCTTGGTGTGGTGCTTGCGATGTTTCTGGGCGCGCTGGACCAGACGATTGTGGCCACTGCTTTGCCGACCATTGGCCGTGAATTGGGTGATTTCGAGCATATGTCATGGGTTGCCAGTATCTATATGCTGGCGGCAACGGCTGTGACCCCGCTGTATGGCAAGTTGAGCGATATCCATGGTCGTCGCATCGTCCTTCTGACGGGGATTACCACATTCATTATCGGGTCGGTTGCCTGTGCACTGGCGCCGACCATGTGGACGCTGATTGCCGCACGCGCCTTGCAGGGGATCGGTGGCGGCGGGCTGATCTCGCTGGGCCAGACCATTGTGGCCGATGTGGTCGCTCCGCGCGAACGCGGGCGGTATCAGGTCTATTTTGCCACGGTGTTCATGTCGGCCAGCGTGTTGGGGCCGGTCTTGGGCGGGCTGTTTTCCGAACATCTGCACTGGACCATGATTTTCTGGATCAATCTGCCGTTGGGCTGTCTGGCGTTTATCATCTCGCGGCGGGCCTTGCGGCGGTTGCCGCGCCATGACCGCAAACATTCGCTCGATGTACTCGGTGCGCTGTTGATGACCGGTGCGACGATCACCCTGATGCTGGCCCTGACCTATAGTGCCGAAGCCGGTGGCTGGCGCGCCCCGCTGGTCTGGTGGCTGACCGGCCTGTCTTTGATGCTGTGGTGTCTGTTTGCTTGGCGGATGAAACGGGCCGAAGAACCGCTGATCCCTGTGGATGTACTGGGCAATCAGGTGGTGCGGACAGGCGTGCTGGCCTCCTGCTTCGGCATGGGCACCTATATCGGTCTGACTATCTATATGCCGGTCTATTTCGAGGTGGTGTTGCATATGAGCGCCGAACAGTCCGGCCTGGCCTTGATTCCTTTGATGGTGGGGACTGTGGTCGGGGCCACTGTGTCGGGGCGGGTGATGCTGTATTTCACCCATTACAAGCGCCTGCCGATCGCCGGATTGTCGATGGCGATTGCGGCTGTCACCTTCATGGCCTTCGGGGCGACAAGCCTGAGCTTTGTCCAGATGGAAGTGGTGCTGGCGATGATCAGCCTGGGCCTGGGAACCGTGTTGCCGATCACCACGGTGACGGTGCAAAACGCCGTGGCACCCCATCAATTGGGCACGGCGACCGGCGCGATGAATTTTTTCCGCAATCTGGGCAGTGCCTTGATCATTTCGATCTTTTCCGCCTTGTTGTTGGGCGGCGAGGGACAGATCAAGGGGCGCGCATTGGAGGCGGTTGTGCAGGCGGAGGATTTCAAGGCGATGTTCTTGGCCGCCGCCCTTGGCTTCGGCCTGTCCTTGCTGTTCATCTCCTTGCAGGAAGAGCGCCCGTTGCGGGGGAAATCCCCGCAAAAAGCCGGATAGTCATGCAGGACTAATTGCGCGGGCCGCCGAGCATATATTGCGGCTCGACGCAGTTGCGCCGTCCCTGCTCCATGCAGGCTTGCAGTTTCGAACTCCGGTTGAGCTCGGTGACGAGATACCAGCCCGCCCCCATCAGCAACAAGACCGCAATGGCGGCATACAGCGTTTGCCGGACGCGGATCTGTTCTTCCTGGGCTGTTTCCTGTGCATCCTCGTCTTCGGCCATGCGCAAACCTTTCCCGCCACTGCCCTTGATGTCGGCATCGGCAAGGGACACGCCAGAATCATGCTAGGAGTGTATCAGGTCAAGTCATATCATTGGTTTCCGGCGGTGACGGTCATTTAGCGAGGTTGTTCATGGATCCCTCAACAGCAGAATCTGCCAAGCAAACATCCGCTCGGGGCATCGGCACCGGCGATGTGATCAGCGGTGTTCTGGCAGGGCTGATCTGTGGTGTGCTCGGTGTTTTCGTGCTGGCCTGGAGTCAGGGCGGGGTTACCGAATTCGATCTGGATCGCCTGCTCAAAAGCGCTCTGGCCGTGATCCGGCAGGTTTATCCGCTGTAACCGGCTTGCAGATCGAGCGGGCTTTCGGTCATGCCCTGTGCGCCAAACCCGATCTGGCGGGCCGTGATACCAATGCCCTGTTCGGTCATATCGAAATCGAACAGGTGATAACCGGCCGTATGCGACGGTGTGCCGCCATTGGCCGAGGCCGAAGGCACGCCAACCACGGGGATCGTCCCTTTGGGGCCTTTCAGATGCGCCACCGAGGTCACATGATTGTGCCCGTGCAGGACAAGTTCCGCGCCCTCGCGCTCCAGCACGCTTTCAAAGCCGATGGCATCGGTCAAGCCGCGCCCGAACCGTGCGCCGCCTTCATGGGGCGGGTGATGGATCATGATCACGCGCGCCAGATTTTGCGAGCCGAGAAACCGTAAAATCTGTTCCAGCCGTTGCCTTTGCTCGCGGCCCAGCGTACCGCGCGCCGAAAAGGGCAGGGTCGGTACGCCCGAGCACAGGCCGATCAGGGCGATCGGGCCCCGCAGGCGCACGAATGGATAGCCCTCGAACCTTCCGGTATCGGAGGTCATATAGGGAGCAAAAAATTCTGTGATGCGCGGAACAGAGTCCGCCACATAGGCATCATGGTTGCCCGGCACAAAGCTGACATCCTCCGGCGCACCCAGACGGGCCAGAAAAGCGCGGGCCTTGGGACATTCCGAAGCCAGCCCGATATTGAGCAGGTCGCCGGTGCAACTGATATGGGCAGGCTTGCGGGCGACCAGATCGGCCACCAGCCGGTCCAGAACATCCATATTGTGGATAAACTGCCGTTTGCGCCGCCAGTTCAGATAACCGGTCAGCCGCTTGTTGAGCAAGTCGCGCCATGACGGGGCGGGAATCGGTCCCAGATGCGGGTCGGAAAGATGGGCAAGAGTGAACAAAGCCGACAATATCCTGTGTTCCAAGGGATCCAATATGCCAAGGGTCTGACGACCTGTGACAAACACCATTATGCCGCCTGCGGCCACCTGAAAAGCGGTTTGCGGATGGATGTGTCTTTCAAATGCGCCTTGATCGGTCAATCGGGGTGAGAGCCGCCTTGCCTCAATGTCAATTTTTCGGGGTGATTGAACGGTCAGGCAAGATCTTTTTAAAATGTGATCCTTTACAGTGCGGCAAAAGGGAATTTGTCGATGCCATTCTTGACCGCTCTGACCTCGCGATTGCGTCCTGTTCCGACCCGCATCATGCGGCGGCTGTTTCATTGGTGGTTTGTCCTCAATCGTCCGATGACGCTGGGTGTGCGGGCCATGGTGCTGGACACCCAAAATCGCGTTCTGCTGGTCCGCCACACCTATGTTGAGGGGTGGCACATGCCCGGCGGCGGGATCGAGACGGGGGAGGATGCCTTGAACGCCATCACCCGCGAATTGGAGGAGGAGGCCAATATCAGGCTTTCGGGAACACCCCGATGGCATGGCCTGTTTTTCAATGTCCATGCCAGCCCGCGCGATCATGTCGGGGTGTATGTGGTGCGCGATTTCGAGGTGCTCGGCCCGCATGTACCCGATCGCGAAATTGCCGAAATCGGTTTTTTCGCCTGCGATGGTCTGCCCGAAGGCACATCGCAAGGCACCATCAGGCGGTTGGACGAGGTGTTGCGCGGCTTGCCGCCCGATCCGCGCTGGTGACGATGCGGCTATATAGACGATGGTGGGTGACGCGTGCTAAAGGCACCTATCAGAGGCACTGTTTCAGGGAGATCAACCGTGCTGTTGCGACGACGAAAGGACCAGCGTTCGAATTGAAACGCCCGTCAATGGCCTGAGGGCCAATCGGCGGGGTCTTGGGTCTGTGCTGTCGCCAAAGGGCTGAACAAGCCAAGTGTCAGTATCGAATGTGAGCAACAAAAGCATGACTGATCTTCCTCTTGTCCTTCGCCACGAACAAGCCGCCGACACCCACGCCATCGAGCGGTTGCATGAACGCGCCTTTGGTCCGGGCCGGTTTGCCCGCACGGCCTATCGTCTGCGTGAGGGTATTCCTCCGATCCCGTCTTTGTGCTTCATCGCACAGGTCGGCACCATGCTGGTGGGGTCGATCCGCCTCAATGCGATCAAAGCGGCCGGGGCACCCGCATTGATCCTCGGCCCTTTGACGGTGGAGCCGGCCTTTTCCGATCGCGGTATCGGGTCGCGTCTGATGGAGATGGCGATCAATCAGGCGCGTGCGGATGGTCACAGGCTGATTTTTCTAGTGGGTGATCTGCCCTATTACAGCCGTTTCGGGTTCAAGATGGTACCGCCCGGCCGTCTGACCATGCCCGGTCCGGTCGATCCGCAACGCTTTCTGGTGCTGGAACTGGTCGAAGGTGGTCTGGCAGACCTGTCGGGCACACTGATCGGGTATGCAGGCGAGTAAGGCTTGAGGATCAGCTTAGCGGTTTTCGGGGAATACGGAAACCGCTTTCGGCCCACCATGCCAGCACCATTGCCAACACCAAAGCCATGAGGCCGTGCCAGCCGCTCAACAACGGCAAAACGGTAATGCCGCGGATGGTCGCGCCGTGATTGTCCTTGAGGGCGATAAAATCACTGCCGGTATAATGGCCCTGCCGTCCTTCGCGCAGGATACGCGGCACAGTGACCGTGCCGGCTTCCCGCTGTGAGACCCGCCGGACGGCGCCACCTGTTTCCGTCGCGATCGGTTCGAGCAGAGCGGTTGTGGAAACGACATCGGAAAATTCTTTGGGATTGGCCGGCCCGACACTGGCAAAGGCTGTCAGATCGCCATCCTTTAATTGATAAAGCCCCAACTGTTCGACCGGATGGGACTTGCGCCACAGGCCGGGGCTGGCCGCCTCCAGTGTCACCGTCTCGCGCCGGCCCGCAGGATCGATCACTGTGACAGGTTTGACCTCGTCGGCCAGCGTCTGCCTTTCGATGATGATCCGCCCGTTCTGGGCTTTGGCCCGCAGGGCCTCTTCTTCCAGATCAGGCTGTTTCATCAGCCAGTGCACCACCGGACGCAACAGATCAAGATAGGGGCCGCCGCCATTGACATTGCGGGCCCAGAGCCAGGCATGATCGGACAGCAACAAGGCGATGCGACCCTTGTTCTCGCGGGACAGAACCATCAACGGCTGGCCGTCGGGACCGGTCATCGGCACCATGCCTTTATGGGCCGTGGCATTGATCAGCCGCAACCATTCCCCCCACGTGCCTTCGCTTTCTGCCAAAGCACGGGTCACCGGATGGCGTTGCCCCAGCGGGCTGATGGCCGGTTTGAAGGGCGTTTCGGTGACTGCGCCGGTCGGCTCTGCGGGCAAGATGGCGGCCAGAGGGCCGGAGGCAAGGCCCTGCCTGCCACGAAATTCCGGTCCAGCCGCCACCAGCAAGGCCCCGCCCTCGCGCACATAACGGACAATATTGTTGAGATAGGCGATCGGCAGAATGGATTGATGCGCGTAACGGTCGAAAATGATCAGGTCGAACTGGCTGATCCGCGTTTCAAACAGCTCGCGGGTCGGAAAGGCAATCAGCGCCATTTCGTTGATCGGGGTGCCATCCTGCTTTTCGGGCGGGCGCAGAATGGTAAAGTGGACCAGATCGACACCGGGATCGGCTTTCAGCATATTGCGCCAGACGCGTTCGCCGATATGGGGCTGTCCCGATACCAGCAGGACTTTCAGCGTGTCGCGGATGCCTTCGACAGTCACAACGGCCCGGTTGTTGAGGGCTGTCAGCTCGTCACTGGCCGCTTCGATCTCGATTTCAAACACATTGGTGCCGGCATGGGTGATGGTGATCGGCAGGGTGATGTCCTCATCGGCCCTGATCCGGCCTTCGGCGACCACCACGCCATTGCGGCGGGCGACGGCCTTGACGGGCCGCTTGTCGCCGCCCGTCTGCTCCATGCGGAAGCGCACGGCCAGATCCTTGCCGACAATCCCGAACCGCGGACTGTCGATCAGCACGATCCGCCGGTCATGCTCCTGTGTGTGTCCCGTGACCAGCGCATGCAGAGGGGCTTTGAAACCGAGACTTTGCGCGCCTGCCTTGCCGCCTTCGGGGATATCGTGAACCTGTCCATCGGTGATCAGGATTGTACCGGCCACCCGTTCGGGCGGCACATCGGCCAGCAGGCGGGTCAATCCGGCAAACAGGGCGGTGCCATCGGTGTCATGGGTGGTGATGTCGGTGACCCGCACATCCAGACGTGGCAGATTTTTGAGGTGCTTTTCAATCTCGGCCCGCACGGCATCGGTCTGGCTTTTGCGTTGGTCAAGCTCCTGCGAGGCGGAGCGGTCGACCACCACGGCCACCACATCGTCAAGCGGTTCACGCTCCTCGATGATCATTTGCGGCTCCAGCAAAGCCCCGACCAGTGCCAGCACCGCCACCAGCCTGAACCAGCCACCGCGACGGCCCGTCCATACCACCACGGCGGCCAGCGCGAGGCCGACACAGCCGATCAGGGCAATCCATGGCCATGGTAACAAAGGCGACAGGCTGAAATGGGTCATTATTGGCCCAGCCTTTCCAGCAAGGCCGGCACATGCACCTGATCCGCCTTGTAATTGCCGGTCAGCGTATACATGACCAGATTGACCCCGCCTCTCAGCGCCATTTCGCGTTGGCGCGGCATCGTCTGCGTGATGGCCTGCAAGGGTTCGCCGCGCCGTCCGATGGCCCAGGCGGCGGCCAGATCATTGGAGGTGATGACGATCGGCGATACGCCGTCGCCTGCGCGGGTCGGGCGTTCGCCTTTGCCCGATGCGCCGGTCACAAGGGCCTCGATATAGGTTTTGCCATCGGCAAAGCGGCCCGGAAATCGGTCGACCAGATAGAAGGTCCGCGTCAGCACATGATCGGCCGGAACGGGTTCGAGAGCCGGGACCGACATGCCCGCCAGAATCGAGCGCAACATTCTGGTTTCGGGCGATACGGCATTGGTGCTGAAACCGGCATCCCGCGTGTCGAAAATGATGGTGCCGCCGTTTTTCATGAAGGCATCAATCTTGGCCAAAGCGGAGGCAGAAGGCACCGGCTGGCTGGCCACCATCGGCCAATAGAGCAACGGATAGACCCCCAATTCGTCAACAGCCGGTTGGACACCGACGGGAGGCGCAGGCTCCAGCGCGGTGTGCTTGGCAATGTAATCGGTCAGACCTGTCAATCCGGCCAGACTGGTTTCGTCGATCACGGCATTGCCGGTGATCACATAGGCCAGTCGGGTGGACAGTGCGGAATCCGTGTCTTTGGGGCTGAAGGGTTCGGCCCGCAATGGCGGATGCATCAGGCTCACGGCGCAAGCCAGAATCAGGCCGGTCAGCACGGGTTTGGCGCGCAAGGCCCGCCAGCCGATGCCCCCCAGCACGAGGACCGCCAGACTGTCCAGAGCGAACAAGGCGGCCGCCAGCCCGATCAGCCAGGGCCGCAAATCCAGCGGTACGGGAGCTTCCAGCGGCACGAGCCGGGCGGGCAGGGCTTCCAGATCCAGCGGACGCATCAGACTGCGGGGGCCAAGCACATTGACGGCCACCGGTGAGTCAACCGACCCGTAAAACCCCGCCGGATGATCCCGGTCGGCCACAAAGCCCTGATCCGGCGCGGCGCTGTCGGGCTTGAGCGGCAAGGCACTGGCCGGCGGGGTGCCGGGCTGGCCAAAACCGTCCAGCGTTCTTACAGGGGGTAGCAATGTGGCCTTTTGCGGGCCAGTGCCTTGCAAACGCGAGATATTTTGCGGGCCGGACAGGTGGATGATCCGTCTCAGCATATCGACAAACAGGCCTGACAGCGGCAAAGTCGACCAATTAGGATCGGCCGTGACGTGAAACAGCACCAAAATCCCCTGTCCTCGCGGCTGGGCTGTGACAACCGGTGTGCCGTCGACCAGATGTGCCCAGACCTTGCGGCTCAAATCGGGGCCGGGTTCGGCGAGAATCTGGCGGTTGATGGTCACATCTTTCGGGACTTTCAACCCGAAAAACGGACTGTCGGCCTCGAAATCATGCAACACCCTCGGCGTATCCCAAGCCAGAGCGCCGCCGAGTGACCGTCCCCCGCGTCTAAGCGGAACCGGCACCAGATCATCGCTTGCACCGGCAAGACCGGTGCTGGAAAACCGCACCACGATCCCGCCTTTGTCGATAAAGGCTTCGATCTTCTGTTTGGCCCCGTCGGGCAATTGGCCGATATCGGCCAGGACCAGCACCGAAGGGCTTTCCTCCAGCAAGGTGGTGATCGCCTCGGTCGGGGCCTGTTTGGACAGGCGGACCTCGGCAAATGGGGACAGGGCGCGACTGATATAGGTCAGCGGGGAGAGCAGAACCTGCGAGGCATCGCCGGCCGTTTCACTGACAATGGCCACCCGCCGCCGGTGCTGGCTTTTGTCACTGAGCCAGACACTGCCCGCACTGCGGCCATGTTCGATCTCGACAAGAGCCACATCCTGCCGCAATTCCAGCGGCAAGGGCAGGGTCACGGTCTGGTTGACATCCTCGTGCTCGAACATGCCATCACTGCGGCTCAGAATACGCCCCTTCTGGTCCCGCGCCACGAGGCTGAAGGCCGCAGGTTCGCCGTCCCAGCCACGGCTGACGGCGATGTTCAGCCCTGTCTCCTGATCCTGCCGTCCACTCAGCACAAGGGGGGCATTGCGCGGATGGATGATCTCTAGGGAAGCATTTTTCAACAGGGGTTTGAGCCGGGTGGTGAAAGGATCCGCATCACTTTCTGCACCCTTGCCTGTGTCCTGATCGCGGGCTTTGCGCTGATCGATCTGCAAACCGTCGGTGATCCAGACCACGGTCAGAGCGGGCTGTTCAGCCAGAAATGCCTGCAAGGCAGGCAGAGCGGCCATTCTGTCGGGAGTGAAGGGGGCGGGGGTCATACCGCGCAACTCTGTGAGCACGCTCCCGGCCTCTTTCAGCACCGGCCCCTGATCGGGGCGGGCAAAACCGAGCAGGGCAACCGGACGGCTTTGTTCGGCCGCCAGCACAACAAGAGCTTGCGCGGTGGCCTGGCGTTGTTCCCAATCTCTGGCGCTGGACCAGCCATCGTCAATCATCAGCAGGAGCGGGCCTTGCATCGACGGTGTGGCCGCTTGTTGCGGCCGCCAGACCGGTCCGGCCATTGCCGCAATCAGCAGGCTGGCCACCAGCATCCGCAACGCTGTCAGCCACCATGGCGAGCGGGCGGGCGATGTGCGGGCGGGCATCAGGTCGAGCAACAGCCGCAAAGGCGGAAATACAATGGTTTGCGGGCGGGGCGGTGTGACACGCAACAACAGCCACAACAGCGGCAATGCCAGTGCGGCAACCAGCAGATACGGATGCAAAACCGCCAGAGAGGCCAAAGCGGACATGGTCTAGAACCCCTCCGCTGACAGGCCAGAGGGCAGGGTCGAGGCGTTCTGGCTGATCCGTCCGGCCAGAGCCAGCAGGGCGGCGGGCAAAGGCTGGTCGCTGTGGTGCTTCAGCCATGACCAGTGCTGGCTGTTGCAGGCCGCTTCCAATCCGCAATCATGGGCTGTCATCCGCGTCTGGTAGAGGGTGCGGAAGGCCTCGGCATCGCCGATATCCAGACGCGCATCGATATCGGGGCTGATCAACTCGCCCTGTCCGCGATAGGGAAAGGCGGCTTCGACCGGATCGACGATGCGCATCAGATGTCCCCGCCCGCCTTGCTGGCCCCAGCGTTTGATCTGCTGTTGCCAGTCGTCCACCGGACTGAGGAAATCCGAGATCAGCACAAGCTCATGATGACGCGACAAGGGCTTGTCGAGCGGCATTTCCTGTTCCGAGACCGACTGGTGCGCCAGCCATTGCATGGCCAGCCGGTCGATGACATCGCCGCCGCTGACGGGTGGTCCCATCCCCCACAAACCGACCCGCTCACCCCCGCGCACCAACAGATCGGCCAGAGCCAGCCCAAGAATGGCGGCATGGTCGAGCTTGTCGGCCAAAGCGGAAGGGGAGCGGAACTGCATCGAAGGCGAACCGTCAATCCAGATCCACAGCGTATGGGCCGCTTCCCACTCGCGCTCGCGGACAAACAACTGGTCATCGCGGCTCGAGCGCCGCCAGTCGATCCGTTGCGCGGCTTCGCCTTGGGTAAAGGCACGGAACTGCCAGAAACTCTCGCCCGGTCCGGCCCGTCTGCGGCCATGCAATCCGGCAAGGGTGGTCAGGGCAATGCGCCGCGCTTCCAGCGTCAGACGGGGCAAGCGGTCGGCAAGCGAGCGGGCCTGCACACTGCTCTGCAGGGTGTTTGACACAGTGGAAAAGGCGGTGTCGGCCATCATCGGGTCACGGCAGACGGGCAACCAGACGGGAAATCAGCCCCGCCATGGTTTCACCTTCCGCTCTGGCGCTGTAATTGAGCGCCAGACGGTGCTTCAACACCGGTGAGGCCAAAGCGCGGACATCGTCGAGCGAGGGCGCAAACCGTCCCTGAATCAGCGCGCGGGCACGCACCGCCAGCATCAGCGCCTGACCGGCACGCGGGCCCGGCCCCCAAGCCAGATGTTCGGCAATTCCGGCAACCCCCTCATGGGGACGCGCGGCCCGTACCAGATCGAGAATGGCATTCACAATCGCTTCGCCGATCGGCAGTCGGCGCACCAGATTTTGCGCCTGTATCAACCGCTCGGCCGACATGACGGTGCTGACGGGCTGGTGCTGGTCCGAGGTGGTTTCGAGCAGAATCCGCCGCTCGGTGGCCTCATCGGGATAGCCGACATCGATTTGCAGAAGAAAACGGTCCAGTTGCGCTTCGGGCAGGGGATAGGTGCCCTCCTGCTCGACAGGGTTTTGGGTCGCCAGCACATGGAAGGGGCGCGGCAGATCATGGGCGACACCGGCAATGGTCACCTGATGTTCCTGCATGCTTTGCAACAAAGCCGATTGGGTGCGCGGGCTGGCGCGGTTGATTTCATCGGCCATCAGCAATTGCGCGAAAACCGGCCCCTTGATGAAACGGAAATGGCGGCTTTTGTCGCTGGCTTCCTCGAGAATTTCACTGCCCAGAATATCGGAGGGCATCAGGTCGGGGGTAAACTGGATGCGGCGGGTTTCAAGCCCCAATACCTTGCCTAGCGTGTCGACCAGACGGGTTTTGGCAAGACCCGGCACACCGACAATCAGGCCGTGCCCGCCTGCCAAAAGGGTGATCAGGCTGTTTTCGACCACACTTTCCTGCCCGAAGACCTGTTGGCCAATGGCTATGCGCGCTTGCCCGAGATCCGCAATCAGGGATTCAACCTCGGCCATCAGGGCCTGTTCAGCTTGGACGGAGTGCAACCCCTCCGATGCCATCTCGTTCATAGTCAGGCCTCTCATTCAAAGACGAACAGGTCAGAGCCGGTCGGCGTGCCAAAGCCCCGCTGACCTTGGAATGATTGTGTCCTGACTCTGGAGATTGAACAAGTGCGCCAGGACCGTAAAAACACATAACCCGCACACAACACGACAAAACGGATAATAAAACCGGGCCGAACCGCCCTTGTGCTCAATCGGCCGAAGGCAGACGGCGCATGGTGAATTCGATCTGGCCGTCATCAAGCTCACGCCACCACTCGATTTCGGTCATATAGGCGGCTTTGGGGAAGCGCGAAAACCACTCGCGGGCTTTTTCGCGGGCCTCGGTTTTGGGCAAAGTAAAGGTTTCACGCCGCCAGCGATCCAGCACCCCGACGGCATCACGTTGCGAGACATGGGTGTGTTCCCGCCGTCTCGCCAGTCGGCGAGCCAGATCGGCCGGTCGATAATCGGTCGGACGACGGTCGGGAGGACTCATGCGCTCATGCCATCCACAAAAAGAGTTTTTCAGGAACACAGGCACATTACAGCCAAACCGGCGCTAAGGGGAGTCGAATCAGCAGGGCCGGTCTCTTCAATCCAAGATGTGCTTAACGGCCCGCGCCAATTGGCTGTTATGGCCGGTAGGATCGGTGCCCAAACCCTCCGCGATCCAAAGCCGCTCGGCTTCCAGCACAATCGCGCCAATCTGCGGTCCGGCCTTATGGCCCAGTGCAAGCACCTGCTGGCCCGAGAACGGGGATTTGACCGGCACGGCTTGCACATCGGCAATGGCCTCATCCAGTTGCTTACGGGACAGGCCGGCGCGGCTCGCCGTGATCATTGCGGCATTGATGGCGGCCTCGTGCCCGATCCTGAAGGCCGCCTGCCGCCGTCCGAGCGGTTGGTCAAGCTCTGCCATCACCAGCAAAGCGCGCTGGATCCGCTCCAGCATGGCGCTTTGCTGGTTGGAAAGCCGCAAACAATCGCGCAAAGCCGAGATCATGTTCTGATCAGGGTCGGTCAGGGCGAACAGCCGTGTCATGGCGCAAGCCTCGGGTGCCATTGCGACAAGCTGTGTGAAGGCTCTTGTATCAACCGCCCGATCGAGGATCAGGGGCAGGATCCCGCCCCGATCCATGGCTTCGACAACCTCGATGGCCCGTCTCGACGTCAGGATTTTAACCAGTTCCGATCCGATCCGCTCGCGCGAGAGTTGCCGCAACCCGTCGCGCATCGCGACACAGGCTTCAAGTCCGGCCTGATCGATCGGGCCCTCGCCATAATCGGAGAAAAACCGGAAAAACCGTAAAATCCGCAAATAATCTTCGGCAATGCGGGTTGCGGCCTCGCCGATAAAGCGCACCTGCTTGCGGGCAATATCCTCAAGCCCTTGGGTATAATCATAGATATGACCATGGGCGTCGGCATAGAGCGCATTGACGGTAAAATCGCGCCGCAGGGCATCGTGGCTGAAATCGCGCCCGAACCGCACCGTGGCGTGGCGGCCATGGGTTTCGATGTCCTCGCGCAAGGTCGTGACCTCGAACGAGCGTTTGCCTGCAACCACGGTGACGGTGCCATGGGCCAGCCCTGTCGGGACAACCTTGAGGCCGGCTTTGCGGGCTTTGTCCATCACCGCTTCGGGTCGATGGGTGGTCGCCATGTCGATATCCGTGACAGGGCGTTGCATCAGCACGTTGCGGACCACGCCGCCCACCAGCCGCACGCTGTCATCGCCGCTGTCGAGGACAGAAAAAATCTGCTGTATTGCGGGATCATCCAGCAAGGCGCGGAGCGCTGGTGGAACCGGTTGGCTCATTGGAAACGTCCCGGTACCAATACGCCATTCTCGGTATGGGCGGGGACATAGACCCCCTGCTGGCGTTCCGACACCATGCCCTCATAGACAAAGGACAGACCGGCCAGCACCAGACCGATCAGAAACAGCCGCAGACCCTTGCCATTCCAATGCACGCGGTGGCGCGGATCGCGCTTCTTGACCAGCAAGAAGGCGATGAACAGCAGGCTCGGGGTCAAAAACAGCAACAGTTCGATCAGAATGAGACGGATCATGATGCGTAAAGCCTGTCGTAAAGGTTTTTAAGGATGCCCGCGGTCACCCCCCAGATATAATGTTCGCCATAGGTCATTGTATAGAAATGCCGGACCGTGCCTTTGAATTCGCGATGGCCCTGCACATGATTGGCCGGATCCATCAAAAAAGACAGCGGAACTTCGAATACATCATCGACTTCCGAAGGGTCGGGCCGGATATCGAAACCGGGCCGGATGGTCGCCACCACCGGCAGGATGCGGAAGCCGGTGCCCGACAGATAGGGGTCGAGATAGCCCATGGGGCTGATCCAGTCGGGTGTCAGGCCGATTTCCTCGCGGGCTTCGCGCAAGGCGGCCGCCAGCGCGCTGTCATCCTCGGGGTCGATCTTGCCGCCGGGCAGGGCAATCTGGCCCGAATGGGTGCGCAATTGCGCCGAGCGGCGGGTCAACAGCACCGTTGGCCCCTCATCATGGGTGACGATGCCGAGCAAGACGGCGGCCAGCCTGTGCTCGCGGCCATCGGCAGGTGCCATCATCGGGGCCAGATTGTGGTCGCCGCGATCGGGTTGCCATGCCGGATCATAGATCGCTTCGGGAGCCTGCAGGGTCAGGCGTTCGCGCACCCGTTGCTCGAAGGTGCCGAGGTCGGGGGCAGGGGCGGGGTTGAGCGGTGCAACAAGGGTATGATCATGCATGGTCAAGCGCGGCGGCCTCGATCATCGGGAAAAACACTCCATGGGAGAACACGCCAAACCAGTCGGTGCCGTCAAGTGTCTTGATCTGCCCGAGATTGGCCAGATCGAACCCCAGAGGACGCGACAGCCGCGCCCACAGATTGTCCCGCACCAGAACCGCCGGAGCCAGCCCGTCCCGATCGAGCCGGTCAAACCGCAAGGGGTGGCTGTCGGAGACCTCGATCCACTCCTCGAGAGTGGTGCACAACCGCAGGACCGGCTGATCCGGAGGCCCGCTGACCTCGAGCTGTCCCGCCAGAAAGGGCTGGTCCTCGACACGGATGCCGACTTTTTCGACAGGGGTGACCAGATAATAGGCCTCCCCCTCGCGCCGCAACACCGAGGCAAACAGGCGGACAAGAGCCGGACGCGCAATAACCGAGCCTTGATAGAACCAGCGCCCGTCCCGGCTGATCTCCATATCGATCTCGCCGCAAAACGGCGGGTTCCAGTCTTTGGGGGATGGTCGGGCAGGAGGCGTGCCGCCTGCCGTTTCCGGCAGGTGCTTTTGCAGGGTCTCGAGACCGGACAGAATGGATGGGCTGTTCATCCTGTCATTATAGCGCAAGCGGACGAGTTTTGTAGCGTTTTACGGCCAGCGCACCGTGGGCGGCATCGAGGAGAGGATGGAGGCGACATTGCCGCCGGTTTTGAGGCCGAAAATGGTGCCGCGATCATAAAGCAGGTTGAATTCGACATAGCGGCCACGCCGCACCTGCTGTTCGATCCGGTCGGCCTCTGTCCAGGGTGTGGCCAGATTGGCGCGGACGATGGCCGGATAAATCGTGCGGAAGGTTTCGCCGACATCGCGGGTATAGGCAAAATCGGCTTCCCAATCGCCATTGTCGAGATAATCGTAGAAAATGCCGCCAATACCGCGTGGCTCGTTGCGGTGTTTCAGGTGGAAATACTCGTCACACCAGCTTTTGAACTTGTCATAAGGGGCAATGGCCGCATGGCGGTTGCACACCTCGCGCATGGCGCCATGGAAGGCGAGGGTGTCGGGATCGTCCTGCGTGCGGCGACGGTCCAGCACGGGGGTAAGATCGGCCCCGCCGCCGAACCATTGCTTTGTGGTCACCACATAGCGGGTATTCATGTGCACGGTCGGCACATTCGGGTTCCATGGATGGGCTATCAACGACAGGCCGGTGGCGAAAAAGCGCGGATCATCCTGCGCGCCGGGGATCTGCCCGCGAAATTCAGGCGCAAATTCGCCGAACACAGCCGATACATGCACCCCGACCTTTTCAAACACCCTGCCCCCCATCATCGCCATGGTGCCGCCACCGCCCGGCGCACCCGAATGATCGGTGCGTTGCCATGGGGTTTTGACAAAGCGGCCAGCCTCGCGGGGGGCTTCAGCGAAAAACGGGCCCTGAGCCTCGTCCTCCAAGGCCTCGAAGGCCGCGCAAATGCTTGTCTGCAAGGTGCTGAACCATGCGCTGGCGGTGCTCTTGCGGCGCTCCAGTTCGTCGGAGGAGGGGAAGATGGGGGTGTCGCTCACGTCAATCTCCTTGTGGTTCAACCGGAAATCCGGAGGTCTGGCGCAAGGCCTCGCCCAACAGCATGGAGGCGGCAACCGCGACATTGATCGAACGCAGATGGCTTTGCATGGGAATCCTGATTCGGGCATCTGCCGCCGCATGGACAGAATCAGGCACACCGGCGCTTTCGCGCCCCGTCATGATGATGTCGCCGGGTAAAAATTGAAAATCGGTATAAATTTCAGCCGCCTTGGTGGTTGCCAGAACGAGACGGCCCCGATCCCCTTGCCGCCATTCCTGAAAACGGGTCCAGGAGATATGGCGTTGCAGGCTGACCGCATCGAGATAATCCATGCCTGCCCTGCGAAAAGCGCGGTCGGTTGAAGGAAATCCTGTCGGTTCGATCAGATGGGCATCAACCCCCAGACAGGCGCATAGCCGCAGTAAAGTGCCCGCATTCTGCGGGATATCGGGCTCGTAAAGCGCCAGTCGGATCACGCTGGTTTTCAATGGGTCCTCTCAATCATCAGTGTAAATCCGGCAGAAAAGGCCGCATATTCGCAATCCGGACTATAGACAAGCCGCTTAACCCATGCGAAACACGCCGCCGCAAGTATTTTTTAATCGCCATCTGTTTGCATTGAAACTCAAATGGCTGTTAAAAGACGAGACAACCCATCGAAACTTTGCTTGGGGGCGTGCCACAATGGTGCGGGTTCCGGGTCGAGAGCGCGAGGATGACTGACGTGGCGACAACCGCTGCTGAACACACAAGACGAGATTTTCTCTTCATTGCGACAGGCGCCGCAGGCGCTGTTGCTGCCGCATCCGCTATTTGGCCCTTCGTGAGCCAGATGGCTCCGGATGCCGACACGATTGCCGCGGGCGCACCGGTCGAATTCGACCTGACGCCCGTCGCGGAAGGCCAGATTGTCAAGCTGTTCTGGCGCGGCAAGCTGATTTTCGTGCGCCACCGTACGAAAACTGAAATCAAATCGGCTGTTGAAACCGACGTGGCCAGCTTGCGTGATCCCGAAGCGGATGCTGTCCGTGTGAAGGCAGGCAAGTCGCAATGGCTTGTTGTCTATGGCAACTGCACCCATCTGGGTTGCGTGCCGCTTGGCAATGACGGCTCGTTCAATGGCTGGCTGTGCCCATGCCACGGATCGGTTTTCGATACGTCAGGCCGTATCCGCCAGGGACCTGCGCCGACCAATCTGCCAGTGCCTCCCTATGAATTCGTATCAGATCAGAAGATTCGTATCGGTTGAGGCCATAGGCCCCGACGTCGATATGGTTTGCCCCAGAGTGACGGATTGACACCATGAGCGGACATTCAACCTACGTTCCAAAGAGTGCCATAGGGCGCTGGTTCGAAAGCCGGCTGCCGATCATGGGCCTCATCCATTCATCTTTCGTGGTGTT
>CANGOE010000029.1 GCA_947455455.1 Hyphomicrobiales bacterium | reverse complement strand
GTCATTGTCGCCGTGCCGACACCCGTGTTGCAAACCAACCTTCCCGATTTCGCCCCGTTAATTTCGGCCTCGCAGATTGTCGGGGAGAACCTCAAACAGGGTGCGACCATCGTGTTTGAATCCACCGTCGATCCCGGTGCGACCGAAGAGATTTGTATTCCGGTGATCGAAAAGGCCTCGGGCCTCACATGGAAGACCGATTTCTTCGTCGGCTATTCGCCCGAGCGCATCAATCCGGGCGACAAGGAACGGACCCTGACCAAAATCACCAAAGTGGTGGCAGGCGATACGCCGGAAACCGCAGAACGGTTGGAACTGGTCTATGGCAGTATCATCACGGCAGGCATCTATCGCGCGCCCTCCATCCGGGTGGCCGAAGCGGCAAAAGTCATCGAAAACACCCAGCGCGACCTCAACATCGCCTTGATGAATGAATTGGCGCTGATTTTCGACCGGCTGAACATCGACACGATGGATGTCCTGAAAGCCGCAGGCACCAAATGGAATTTTCTGCCGTTCCGTCCCGGTCTGGTCGGCGGGCACTGTATCGGCGTTGATCCCTACTACCTGACGCACAAGGCCGAGAGCATCGGCTATCATCCGCAGGTGATCCTGGCAGGTCGGCGCATCAATGACAGCATGGCCGCCTTTGTGGCCCAACGCACCGTCAAGGAAATCATCGCCAGCGGCACCAATATCAAAGGCGCCAAAGTGGTGGTGCTGGGCCTGACCTTCAAGGAAAATTGCGGCGACTTGCGCAATTCGAAAGTGGCTGATCTGATCCGCGAATTGAGCGAATTCGGTTGCGAGGTCTCAGTCCATGATTCGCTGGTCGACCCTTCAGATGCACGGCATGAATACGGCATCACCCTGACCGATTGGTCCGACCTGCCCCACGATGCAGATGCACTGGTTCTGGCCGTACCCCATGCCGAGTTTCTGGCTCTGCCGGTCAAGGATCTTCTCGCCCCGCTCAAGCAAGGCGGCGTGATCATCGATGTCAAATCCGCGCTGGATGGTTTCGCTTTGCCGGACCCGTCCTATCGATTCTGGCGGCTTTAAGCTGGAAATCGATCAAGTATTGCGCGCCAAAGCGCGTTGATAGACCGCAACAGTCGCCTGCCCGATGCTGTGAGACGAAAATCTTTCTTCCACCATTTGCCGCCCGCATTGGCCCATCCGCAAACGCATGGCCGGATCGTCGATCATCTGCTCCATCGCATCGGCAAGCGCGTTGAGCTGGTCGACTTCGAACAGCAGACCATTGTCGCCATGCCGGACAATCTCGCGGCAACCGGGCACATCGCTGGCCAGAAGCGGCCTGCCGCAAGCCGCCGCCTCCAGCAAGGATTTCGGGAGGCCCTCACGCCGCGAGGGCAAAACAGCCACATGGCAGTCTTGCCACAGCGCCGGAATATCATTCACATGACCGAGAAAATGAAGCCCCTCGATATTCTTGTAAACCGACAATTCCTCTTCGGTAAAACTGGAGGCATTGTCGGGATCGGGCGTACCCGCGATCAGCGTTTTGAGCTCAACTCCGCGGGCCTGCAACAACAGATGCGCATCGATCAGCGTCTTCAAACCCTTGTCATGCAACAGTCTGCCGACAAATCCGAAAGTGACGGGTCCATCCGGCTCAGGCCCGGACTGCAACAAATCGGTATAGACGCCCGAACCCGGGATCAGATCAAGACTGGCATCGGAGATCGCCAATCCCTGCAGATAATTCTCGTCATCCTTGTTCTGGACAATGATCGACACCGAAGGATTGGAAAATAAAAACACGAAAAACCGCGACATCAAAAACCGCTTGGCGGAGGACACAATGCCAGGTCCGATGAAGGATGACCCCATGCCCACCAGTGAATTGACGCACGGCAAACCAAGTCCCAGCGCGGCAATCATGCCAAGAAGGACCGGCTTGACTGCGATATGGTGCACAAGATCGGGCTGGATCACTCGCAACAAAGCCCGAATTCTCAAAACTTCTTCAACAAGTCCCCATGGAGAACGCGTCCCGCGCTTCCATTCTAAAGGATGCAGTACAAACCCTTCAGCCCTGATCGCCTGTGCATGCCTGTCGACACGGGTAGCCACATGCACCTCAAACCCAGCCGCCATCGCCGCCCGCGCCATAGGTAGCCGGTGTGAGATGAAAAACCAGTCTTCGGTAACGAGATAGAGCAGTTTGGGAGGTGGCATTATTTCCATTTTAAATCCCAGTGAACTGCGGGACCAACACAAGAAAAGACATCAAATGATCAGATCGAGTTTGCTCCGATTTTATGAATGCACTGATAAAGCTAACGATTAACAAGATCACAGGGTACAGCTTCTCTTCAACCATAACTTGGAGTAAGTCATAAACTCATATAAGGTTCTGATCAAATTGATACCGCATTGACATTGGATCTAGCGTGACCAAAAAAGCACTCATCACGGGCGTCACCGGACAGGATGGCGCCTATCTGGCCGAGTTTTTGATCAGAAAAGGCTATGAGGTCCATGGCATCCGCCGGCGCGCCTCATCCTTCAATACGGCCCGGATCGACCATCTCTACAGTGATCCACATGATCATATCAAAGAAGATGGCCAAGGCCCGACCGACGACATTGCCCATCTGCAAAGCCGCCTGATCCTGCATTACGGCGATATGACGGATTCCAGTAGTCTCCTGAGGATTATCGAACAGGCCTGCCCCGACGAGGTCTATAATCTGGCTGCCCAGAGCCATGTGGCTGTGTCATTCGAGGAGCCGGAATACACAGCCAATTCCGATGCTTTGGGTGTGCTGCGGATACTGGAAGCAATCCGCATTACGGGCCGTGAAAAGAGCACTCGTTTTTATCAGGCCTCGACCTCGGAGCTTTACGGTCTGGTGCAGGAAACCCCGCAGACCGAGCGCACACCGTTTTATCCGCGTTCGCCCTATGCTGTCGCCAAGCTCTATGGTTACTGGATCACAGTCAATTACCGCGAAGCCTATGGCATGTATGCGTGCAACGGCATTCTGTTCAACCATGAGTCCCCGTTGCGCGGTGAAACCTTTGTGACGCGCAAGATCACCCGCGCGCTGGCCCGCATCAAACTGGGCACACAGCGTTGCCTCTACCTCGGCAATCTCGATGCCAAGCGCGATTGGGGACATGCCAAGGATTACATCGAGATGCAGTGGCTGATGTTGCAACAGGACCAGCCCGATGATTATGTCATTGCTACAGGCGTGCAATACAGCGTGCGAGATTTTGTCGATCTGGCGGCAAAACGGCTCGATATGCTGATTGTATGGAAGGGCACAGGCATCGAGGAAAAGGGCTACCTGCCTGATGGCCGTTGCGTGATCGAGGTCGATCCGGGCTATTTCCGCCCGACCGAAGTCGAGACCCTGTTGGGGGATGCCAGCAAGGCCCGGCAGAAACTCGGCTGGTCCCCCAAAACCTCGTTTGCGGAATTGGTCGAAGAGATGGTCGATGCTGATTTGACCGAGGCCGAACAGGAACTGCGCAAGTCAATGACAAAGCGGAGCTCGCTCTTTTGAGGATAGAAAATGCAACACATTGAAACCATCAAAGATGCAAATCAGACTTTTGCATTTATAATACGCTCAGATTGCGAGCCAGATTCTAGCGTTTTTTTGACGCCCCCTCATCTGGAAATGCAAGCGGGTTTCATTGTATATAAAAAAGATGAAAGAATAAAACCTCATTATCATTTACCATCTAACAGAACAATACATAAAACCACAGAATGTTTAGTTGTCAAAAGCGGGAAATGTCTTGTCGATATTTTTGATGACAATCAAGTGATTGTTTCAACTCATAATTTGAATCAAGACGACATAATTCTTATCGTCGGTGGAGGGCATGGATTTAGGATGTTGGAAGATACAGTTCTTTTTGAAATTAAACAGGGACCATATTTGGAAGCTGATGACAAAAAGCATTTTTGAAATTAAATTTATGTAAAATTCAGAAAGATGTAAAATGAGCGTGTTCAACAATTTGTATGCCGAACATTATGACGATTTTTATAAACAAAAGAACTATTCCTCTGAATGCGATCTGATTGAGCAAGCCGCAAGCTGCTTTTTGTCAGAAAAGCCGAAAAGTCTGCTCGATATCGGTTGTGGCACCGGCGGTCATACGATCGAATTGGCTTCACGCGGCTATCAACTTACCGGCATTGACCTGTCCCAATGCATGCTTGATATCGCCCAAGCCAAGGCTGAAAGAGGCCAATACGCTTACAAACCGCTTTTCAGGCAAGGCGATATCCGCAATTTCAATACCGGTCAATGTTATGATGCGGCGATCATGATGTTTGCCGTGGTCGGCTACCTGACCGACAACAAGGATGTGCTTTCGGGGTTGCGCAATATCCGCAAGCACCTGAAAACCGGTGCCATGCTTGTCTGCGATTTCTGGTATGGGGTCTCAGTTCTCACCGAACGGCCTACCGATAGAATACGGGTCATTGAACTCGCCGATAAACAGATTTTGCGGACCGCTTCGACTTGTCTCGACAGTACTAGCCACACGGCCGAGGTGCAGATCAGGGTTTGGTCTATGGCAGGCAATACAATCATTGGCACAACGGATGAAACCCATCGAATGAGATATTTCTTTGCCCGTGAGTTTGAATTCTATCTCGAGCAAGCCGGGTTTGAATTGTGCCAATTGTCAGCCTTCCCGACACTTGATCAACCATTGGATGACCAGACATGGAATGCCCTCGCCGTTGCACGCGCAGTGTGAGGTTAGCCCTTTGAGGTTGCACAATGGCTGAAAGCAAATCCTCTCCCGCTCATCCAGACCGCTTTGGTGTCAATCTTCGATGGCAATTTATTGCCAATGCAGGACAGGCGTTCTTCGGCGGGCTGTTTATGCTCGTTTTGGGGCGACTGTTAGGCCCCTCCGATTTTGGTATATTTTCCGCCATCATTGCCGTGGTAGCAGTTGTAGGACTGCTGTTCGATATGCGCCTGCACGAGGTCGTGGCTCGTGATTTCTGTCTGATTGACAAAGGGCAATGGACCAAGCCCAGCGATCGCCTCTACCTCTGGGATCTATGCCTGCTGGACAGTGCTGGCCGATTACTGCCCTGCCTTGGCCTGATCCTGTTCTCACCTTTCTGGGCTGCAAGCATCCATCTGGCGGACGACCGTGCCAACTTGGTCATCATTGCCGCCGCCGGATTTTTTCTCTCGCGGGCAGGCAATAACATTTCACTGGGTCTGTTGCGCGTCCTGGGAAGAACGGATTTAATTGCACTGTGCACGATCACAGACTGGGCGCTCCGTCTGATGCTTGCCCTGATCATTGCGCTGTCGGCATCCTTGAGCGTGGAATGGGCCGTCTGGATTGTGACGCTCGTCGGTGCGTTGCTCAATCTCGCGCAAATCCTGCTGGCCATTCGCGAATTGCGTTTGATCGTGCCCGATGTGGATGGCCGCGACTGGTCACCCATGGATTCAATCCCCCGCCTGCTCCAAGCCCGCCGCATGATCATGGCTAGCATCGGTCTGTCCGCCTCCGATCTAATGGCAAAAGATCTCGATATCGCTTTGCTGGCACGCTTCCTCGCCGAGGATAAAATCGGTGTCTATAAAATGACCAAAACCGCAATTCAATTATTGTGGCGGGCGGTAGATCCCTTTTATCTAGCAATCATGCCAGAGGTACAAAAGCTCTGGCAGCAAAGCGATTATGCCGGATTAAAGCGTCTGCTCACAAAAACCTCAGTGATACTGACCGGCCTTGCCTGCCTGCTGGTCACTGCCGGATGCGGGGGGGCAAACCTTTTTGTCACCACGATATTGGGTGCGGGCTATGCCGAAATCCCGCAATTGATGTTGATCATGTCACCTTGGGTGATCATCTGCGCCCCACTGATTTGGGGGCTTCCTTTGTCTGTTGCCATCAACCGTCCCGAATTTGCCACCTATGGCAGCTTTTTCGGGTTGATTGTCGGGCTGACAGCCTTCACCATCCTGACACCACTCTTCGGCCTCAACGGCGCGGCAATCGCCTGGAACCTGACCCTGATGAGTGGCTTCCTGCTGACAGGCGGCCTGGCGGTATTTTTCACTATGCAACATGTATCCCGGACACTAAAAGTGGATTAGGGGATCAGGATGCGGATTACAATTCTTCTCAATCACAATAACCGATCTTGGATTATCGAGAAGATGGCCGAGAGGCTGGCTCGCGAGCTGGTTTTGCTTGGGTGCGAGGCCACGGTTTCCGGAAGCATCGACCCGTCGAGCGATCTTGTGCATCACATGAGTTGGGCCTTTGCCAATAGTCCCACCACACAACCCTCAACGATGATGATCACCCATCTCGATGACCATTTTAAATTCATGCAGATCAAAACGACACTTGAAACCAATGTCGCTGTCGGCATTTGCATGTCCAACGATACAAGACAGCAGTTGATCCTGCGTGGGTCACCTGCTTCTCAACTGGTCGCAATCGGACCCGCCCATGATGGCGCAATGTCCCCCCGCCGTATTGTGATCGGGCTGACAACGCGTCTCTACCCCGATGGGCGCAAAGGCGAACATCTGCTGGTCGGTCTTGCCAGCACATTCGATTTGTCGGCGTTTGAGTTCCGTATTTTTGGCAAAGGCTGGGATCACGTCATTCCCATACTCGAACGGGCCGGTGCCGCTGTCGTTTATGCAGGAGAGTCGGACGACTTTCAGGCCGATTACCAAGCGATCCAGCGCGCTGTGCCGCTGTTCGATTACTATCTCTATCTCGGCATGGACGAGGGATCGCTCGGCACGCTGGATGCGCTGATGGCGGGTGTAAAAACCATTGTCACTCCGCAAGGTTTCCATCTCGACCTGCCCCACGGCATTACCCACGCCGTCACATCAGTCGAGGATTTGAAACAGGTTTTTACTGAAATCGCTCGCCCAATGCAGCAACGCAGAGACGGCGTATCCGGTCTCACATGGGCCCATTACGCACGACAACATCTTTTGCTTTGGCAAACCCTGCTCAACGGCCACCCCGCCAGCCAAGCCCCGATTGGGCCACCCGCGATAGGTGAGGACCAAAGTCGGGCTTTGGCAAAGCTGGAATCGGTCCGCGATCAGACGCTGTCGCGCAATTCATTCCACCCGCGCCGGATGCTATCGGCATTGAGCCACTTGCCTTTGCTACAAGGATTGCGAAAAATATTGGACAAATTACTACGCAAAAAATGCTAATTGGCTTACAATAAGGACATGCCATGAAAGTTCCGGTCTCCAAACCCCATGTAGGTGCGGCAGAGATTGCCAATGTCAACAAAGCCTTGGCCGAGAGTGCAATTTCCGGTGTTTATGGCGAATTTCTTGGCCAATTCGAGCGCGAATTTGCGGCATTCTGCGAAACCGAACATGCAGTATCCTGCTCTAACGGCACAACCGCTTTGCATCTGGCAATGGTCGCATCCGGCATCAAGGCGGGTGACGAGGTTCTGGTCTCGACGCTGACCAATATGGCCTCGTTTTTTGCCGTGCTCTATATCGGCGCCAAGCCGGTGCCGGTCGATATTGATTTGCAAACTTTGACGATGGATCCGGCCGATCTCGAGCGCAAGATCACCCCGCAATCCCGTGGCATCATGGTGGTCCATCTGTTCGGCCATCCCACCGATATGGATCCGGTCAATGCGCTGGCCAAAAAGCACGGGTTAAAGGTGTTCGAGGATTGCGCCGAAGCCCATGGCGCGCTTTATAAGGGCCGCAAAGTCGGCGGGCTATCGGATGCCAGCGGCTTCAGCTTTTTCGCCAACAAGGTGCTGAGCACCGGCGAAGGCGGCATGGTCACCACCAATGATCCCAAAATCGCCGAAAATGCCCGCAGTCTGCGTGCTTTGGCCTTCGGCACCACCAACAAATTCATGCATGTCGATATCGGCTTCAACTACCGGATGACCAATCTGCAAGCCGCCGTCGGTTGTGGCCAGATGCAGGCAGCCGATCAGCTGATCGACCGCCGCCGCGCCATTGCCGGCCATTACAACACCACGCTGGCGGGTCTGTCCGATCACCTGATCATGCCGCCGGAAATGGACTGGGCCAAGACCGTTTACTGGATGTATCACCTCGTCCTGCGCGATCATCTGATCCCGAAACGCACGGCAATCATGCAGGATCTGGCCGCCAAGGGCATTGAAACGCGCGAAGGCTTTATCCCCTTCAACCTGCAAGAGATTTTCATCAATCAAGGCCTGACCAAGCCCGACGACTGCCCCAACGCCAACAAGGTCGCCTATGCCAGCTTCTACCTGCCGACAGGTCCGGATATTTCACAAGCCGAGCTGGATTATGTGTCGGAGGAGTTTATCAAAACCGTACGGATGGTTGCGGGCTGAGACTAAAATTGCATTCATCACTGTTCAATGGCTAGCTCTATGAGCAGATTCAAAAACAGCCATAAACTGTTTTTGAATATCAATCTCCGAGAACTGACCCGCTGGTTAAAACGAGTGCTTTTTCGCCCATCTGCCGCCCTCTGTCGGGCTGATTATAAAGTGCCAGAATAGCAGTTTCGATGTAATCAACTGTCGGCGACTTGATGATCACACCTGTTACACCATCTTCGATGACCCGCCGCGCACCGGGAAAGTCTGTTGAAATAATTGGCAATCCACAGGCCGCCGCTTCAAGAAAAATCTTTGGTATTCCTTCAGGATATGAGGAAGGCAGAACAACGGCATCAACAGATCTGAGGAGGGCCGGCATATCGTCAACATAGCCATGATAACGAATAATTCCATGCCTGATCAGATCGATATATTGCCCCCCTATATAATCAAGATATTGTCTCTTGGGAGTAACCATCTCTAATCGGATGACATCACTGGCAAGCCTTTCCAAACCAATGATTTTGGCCTGATATAGTTTTGGTGGTGGCAATATCTCATTCGGATCATGTGCGAGTTCGATTTCAATATCAGAGCTGGACTTCACCTGACAGAGCAATAAAGACCCACCAGGACCTATAGTTTCATCTGACCCCGAAATTCTGGCCGAACCTTGTCGCACGACCCCAATGCAACGCTGGCAATCGCCACGTTGGCAAGAATTCTCAACTGGAATACCGGCCTTAAGTGCGGCTGATAGAAGTGTCTCATTTTTATCAAAATGAACCAACTGCTCTCCGGCTGGCCAATTCATGATCAAAGTTGGCATCATTGAAGCCCAAACATCCATGTCTTTTTTACAAAAATAAATTCAAACATTTAACAACTCAATAATTTTTTGATTTGATAATCGCATTTTAAAATATTGCTGATTTTGTAAATGTTTTAAAAAAAGAACATTATATATTTATATAATTATAATCAAAATCATATTCAGAATAATTTAATTTTAATTATTAATTGTCTTTTTATCAAAATATTCATATCAAGTGCACAACCTGCCCGCCTGCCAGCTTATCCCAGATATCTGCCCGCACCGGCTTGATGAGCATCCGCAACAGCCACTCAGGCACAGTCCAGATGCGCGGTTTGAGGTTCGGTGCGCCTGTGCGCTCGGCTTCGTGTTCGAGTAGATGATTCAGAAACTCCGCCAAAGTCATCGCTTCAGGATCAGCCACAATCTGCGGGCCAAGCATGGGCGCTTCGCTTTCGAGCGCGGCAATGACCGTCTCGACCAACCGATCCAGCGACAGATAGGACCGCTTGGCTTTCAGCCCGCCTATCGGCAGTGGCAAACCCGTTCGGGCCAGTTTGAGGAGGGTGGCGACATTGCCTTTGGCGCCCTCGCCGTAAATCACCACAGGCCGCAGGCTGGTCACCGCCAGATTGGGGAGGTGTGCCAGATCCTGTTCAGCGGCCAGTTTGGACTGGCCATAGGCATCGGTAGGCCGTGGCGGCAGACCCACATGCAAGGGCACATGGCTTGAGGCTCCCGTCTGGGCGCGGATCGAGGACATGAAAATGAAACGTTGCACATGGCCTGAATGTGATGCGGCGCGCCCCAAAGCCACGCTGGCTTGATGGTTGATGCGGTCATAAGCATCAGCGGGGACCGAAGGGCCGATATGGGCAATGGCGGCCAGATGGATCACGGCATCGACCCCGCCCAGCATTGCAGGCCAATCGGCGGTTTCGAGATCGGTGATACTGACGGTTTCACTTCCCGCAGGCAGATCGGGGAACGCGGTTGCGTCGCGCAAAGGCAAGCGCAGGTGATAACCCCGTACCAACAAGGCCGGCACAAGGGCGCGGCCGACAAAACCGCTGGCGCCTGTGAGCAGGATGCGCTTGATCATGCTGTCTGCCTCAAACCTGCTCCGGATCCATTGTCACGACACCACAAGGGTGCGTCCGCCACCTGATCCCAAGGGACGGTAACAGGCTCCATTATATCTTATAATCGAAGCCGGCGCGCAACAAATTGGTGGAACTGGCCAGAGGCAAGTTGGGGGTGGCGGGGGTGGAGAATGTTGTCTTGCCGAAGTGGTAATGCAATGCATCGGCGCGCAAAATGATTTTATCGGTGAGCAGATAGGACAAGGTCGCCCCGCCGACCCAGCCGGTCACGGTTTTGTCGGACACGCCGGTCATGTCCCTATAGGCCAGTGTGGTGTAGCCCATGCCCCCTGTTGCGGCCACCATCAAATTGCCGGAGACATAGCCGATCCGGCCCCTGAGCGAGGTCAGAAAATTCTGCTTGTAGCTTCCTGCCACGAAGCCCTTGGCATGCAGGCTGGTGCCTGTCACATCGGCTTCAGCCCCCACCAGAGCCGAGTTGAACTGGATATTATAGGCGGCCTGAGCGCCGCCCAAGGTGCCGGTGGTGGCTGTCGAGCCTGCCAAGCCAACACCCAGACCCACATGGCCGCCCACTGTCAGGCCATTGAAATTGGCGTTGACCATTTCTTGCGCTGTCAGCGCCGCAGGCACAGTCAACAAGGTTGCGGCCAGCCCTGCCCGCATCGTGATTTGTTTCACCATGACCTGCCCTCCCTTTGCTCGCGCCTGCCTGAATTCTGTCTGTCATGATACCACCCGGGCCGGGAGGGATGTGGACCAATCGCTTCTAGCGTCAATAAAGCGTTAAGACTGCTTGGCAATTGACCAGAACGGCCCTTTTCATCCTTGCCAAAGCATGCGACCAACAGATTGTTTGATGGGTGATGATGTGGCGAGATGGACCGAGATGATTTACGATTGTTTTACCTTCTTCAACGAGCTGGATATTCTGGAGATCCGTCTCAATGAGATGGCACCTGTCGTTGACCGTTTCGTGCTGGTAGAAGCCCGCAAAACCTTTCAGGGGGCCGACAAGCCGCTTTATTTCGATGAGAATAAAGCGCGCTTCGCACCGTTTCTCGACAAGATCGAGCATGTGATCGTCGATTTTCCGGAGGATCTGGGTCTCTATCGCAAGGCCAGCTCGCAGGCCTGGGGGCGCGAATATTACCAGCGCGACCAGATCGGCCAGGGGCTCAAAAATGCCGGTCCCGATGATCTGGTGATCGTGTCGGATGTCGATGAAATCATCCGTGCGCATACCCTCCAACATGCGTTGCACCATTACCGGTCCGGCTCAATGCTGGTGTTTTCCTGCCCTGCTTATTCCTATTATTTCAACCGGCGGATCAAGAAAAACAATTGGTATCTGGGGCCGCGTCTGTGTTCGTTCCGCTCGTTCAGATCGGCACAAGACCAGCGCTGGACCAAGCTGTTTGCCTCGCGCGGCTTGCGCGGCACCCTGTTGGGGCGCTGGCACACGCGCTTGTGGAACAAGCTCAACACGGGCTTTGGCGGCCCGATGGTGGAGATTGACGAGGCCGGATGGCATTTCACCTCGATCGGCGGCTGGGAGGCTTTCAGGGCCAAAATGCAGGCCTTTGCCCATGAGGAGCAGATGGATCTGGATATTTTCAAACAGCAAAGCGTGTTCGAGGCGGATATCGAACAGGCAACCGAGCGGATGCCCCTTGCCGATATGCCCCGATATCTTCAGGATCATCAGGAGCGCTTCCGCGCCAGCCTCGATATCAAGAGCCCCGATCTTCCGGCCTGACCGGATTTTTGAAATCCTGTTCCCTCTGTTCCGGGAGAGATGCCATGCCAGCCACGCCCTACACCACACGCCATCTGACCGCGATTATCACCACGCATGACTCGGCGGCGGTGTTGCCGGCCTGCCTGCAAGCGCTGAAAGAACAGAATGTCGCGGTGATTGTTGTCGACAATGCCTCCAGCGATGACTGCGTCACCATTGCTGAATCCTTTGCGGCGCGGGTGCTGGTCAACACGTTGAACCAGGGCTTCGGGCGGGCGATGACCCAAGGGGTGCAGGCCGCAGAAACCCCGTTGGTGTTGCTGGTCAATCCCGATCTGGTGTTGGCAGAAGGCGCGATTGCCGCCTTTCTGGTGGCCGTCAACCGTTATCATGATGCCGCCATGTTCGGCCCGCGTATCATCGAGGACGGCGGGCGGATATTCTTCCCGAACCACTCTTTGCTGGCCACTTTTCTGAAAAACGACAAGCGCAAGGAATGGAAGCCGAGCGGGGATTGTTGCGTGCCGTTTCTGTCTGGGGCCTGCATGCTGATCCGCCGCGATGTGATGCTGGAACTGGGCGGGTTCGATCCCTTTATCTTCCTGTTTTACGAGGATGACGATCTGTGCCGCCGCATGTCGGATGCCGGTCATGCGCTGGTCCATGTCGATCGGGCTTTGGTGCGCCATGCGCGTGGCGGATCCAGCTCGCCCAAGCCCGGACGGGTGTTCAAGGCGCGGTTCCATCTGGCATGGTCGCGGCTTTATGTGGCCCGCAAATGGGGCATCGAGGCCCCCACCTTTGCAACCCTGTGTATCCAATATGCCAAATTGATGGCGGCCACCCTGCTGGGCAATGCCAAACGCAAGGAGCGCCACGGCGGCACCATTGCAGGCATCAAAGCCTTCCAGAATGATCTGCCCGCACTCGGCTATGAAGGTTTGCCGTTCGAACCGGAAATTCCGCAACCGCCCCACTAGAATGGCTTTTGGCTCTTCGGGCAGGCTGAAACCGTGTTTGCCCATTGAAACATGAATAATTTATGCCATAAATATCATACAATATCTGTCAGATCCGATATACCATCAGACAGAGAGGGCAGACACATGCCCATCAACCGAGGGAAACGCCATGAGCCATCGCTCCATACCCCGTGCCGCACTGGTTTTGCCGTTAACGCGTCGTCATCTGTTGGGTGCCGCCCTTGCCGCGCCTGCGCTTATCCGCGGCATGGGCGAGGCGCAAGCGGCCACTACCTTGAAAATCTCGCACCAGTTTCCGGGCGGTACGATTGACCAGGGCGATTTCCGCGACCGGCTCTGCCTCAAATTCGCGCAGGACATTGCCAAAGCCAGCAATGGCGAATTGAACGCGCAGGTCTATCCCGGCTCCTCGCTGATGAAAACCAATGCGCAATTCTCGGCGATCCGCAAAGGGGCGCTGGATATGACCTTCTATCCGCTGTCCTATGCAGGCGGCGAATTGCAGGAAACCAATATCGGCCTGATGCCCGGTCTCGTGACCTCCTACGAGCAGGGCGCGGCTTGGAAAAAGGCTCCGATCGGCCAGAAACTGACGCAGTTCCTCAACGAGAAGGGCGTGATCATTGTCTCCTGGGTCTGGCAGTCGGGTGGTGTTGCCAGCCGTGGGGCACCGATTTTGACACCCGCCGATGCCAAGGGTCTGAAAATCCGTGGCGGCTCGCGTGAAATGGATCTGGTGTTTCAGGCGGCTGGGGCGGCAACGCTGAATATTCCGTCCAACGAGAGTTATGCGGCCATGCAGACCGGTGCTTGCGATGCGGTGTGCACCTCCTCGACCTCGCTGATCTCCTTCCATCTCGATGAATTGTCGAAAGGGCTGACCTCCGGCAAAGGCAGTTTCTACTGGTTCATGTTCGAGCCCTTGCTGATGTCGAAAACCATTTTCGAGGGCCTGTCGAAATCCCAGCAAGAGGCCATTATGAGTGTCGGGGCCTCGCTTGAAGCCTTCGGCATGGAAGGTGCGAAGAACGACGATATCGAGGTCGAAAAAATCTTCGCCAAGGCGGGTGCCAAGGTCCAGTCGCTTGATGCGGCCACCCTCAACCAGTGGCGCACCCTGTCGCGCGAGACGGCATGGAAAGACTTTGCCAACCGCAATGCGAGCTGTGCCGAAATGTTGAAACTGGCCGAGGCTGTCTCGTGAGCCACGGCCTGCCTGAAGAATTCCAAGCCGCCGCTGAACCCGAAAAGCCTTTGACAGGCATGCTGGGTTTGGCCGCAACCCTCATCGACCGTATCAATTCCGCCGTGATGACGCTCGGCGGAATTGCTTTGATTGTCGCCTGTCTGGTGCTGACCTACAGTGTGGTTGTGCGTTATGCCTTGAAAATTCCGACAGACTGGCAGGATGAAACAGCCATTTTCCTGCTGGTGGGGGCCACCTTCCTGTCGGGAGCCGCTGTGCAGTCGCGCCGTGGCCATGTCGGGATCGAGGCGCTGGCCAGTATTCTGCCAGCCTCCGTCAACCATGCCCGTCAGGTATTGACCGATCTTCTCTCCGCGCTGTTTTGTGCCTTCTTCTCGTGGAAAAGCGTGACCCTGTTGCATGAGGCTTTGGTGGATGACCAGCATTCGTCTTCCACATGGGGGCCGCCTTTGTCGATCCCCTATGGCCTGATGACCATCGGTATGTGTTTGTTGACCATCCAGATCATCCTGCAGGTGGTGATCGGTTTGAGCCGGAGAGGTGACCCGTCATGACCACAGGCATGATCGGACTGCTTTATGGCGGTGCCACGTTGGCCGTGATGTTTTCGGGCATGCCGATTGCCTTCGCGTTGGGCGCGGTGGCGGTGGTGTTCATGGCGATCTTCATGCCGCATGCGGCCCTCGATACCGTGACGCAGAATGTCTATGAGGAAATGTCCTCCATCACTCTGCTGGCGATACCGCTGTTTATTTTGAAAGGCGCGGCGATTGGCCGTTCGCGGGCGGGGCAGGATCTCTATTCGGCCATGCATGCTTTCATGCACCGTATCCCCGGTGGTTTGGGCATTGCCAACGTGTTTGCCTGCGCGCTGTTTGCGGCGATGGCGGGATCATCACCTGCGACCTGTTCGGCCATCGGCTCGGCCGGTATTCCCGAAATGCGCAAGCGCGGCTATTCGGGACGCTTTGCGGCGGGCGTGATTGCGGCGGGCGGCACGCTCGGCATTTTGTTGCCTCCTTCCATTACTATGATCCTTTATGCGGTAGCCGCCGAACAATCCCTCGGGCGGCTGTTTCTGGCAGGCATCGGGCCGGGCATGTTGCTGGTCGGGCTGTTCGCGCTTTATGCGATCTACCGGTTCAGGGTCGAATATGCGACCGCCGAACGCGCCTATGAGGCGCATGGCACAGACCATCCGATCCTGTCGACCGAGCAACTGACCCGCGCCGAAAAATTCGCGCTGTTGCCACGGGTCCTGCCCTTCATCGTCTTGCTGACCGGCGTGATGGTGGCTCTTTATGGCGGCTATGCGACACCGTCGGAAACGGCAGGGTTGGGCGGCATTCTGGCTTTGGGGCTGATTGCCGTGGTTTACGGGGTCTGGCGGCCCAAGGATGTCACCCCGATCCTGCATGCGACCTTGCGGGAGTCGACCATGCTGATGATGATCATCGGCATGTCCCTGCTCTATTCCTATGTGATGAGCTATCTGCATATTTCGCAAGCCGCGGCGCAGGCCATTGTTGCTTTGCAACTCTCGCCCTGGTTCCTGCTCGCCACCATTTTGCTGATGGTGGTGGTGCTGGGCTTTTTCCTGCCGCCGGTCTCGATCATCCTGATGACCGCCCCGATCATCCTGCCGCCGCTCAAAGCCGCCGGATTTGATCTGATCTGGTTCGGCATTGTCATGACCATTGTGATGGAAATGGGCTTGATCCATCCGCCGGTCGGATTGAACATTTTCGTGATCAAAAATATCGCCCCCGATATTCCGCTGTCGGAAGTCATCTGGGGCACGGTGCCGTTTGTATTGCTGATGTTGTTGGCTGTTGTGTTGCTCAGTGTGTTTCCCGAGATCGCCACGGGGCTTCCGAATATGGTGATGGGGACGAAATGAGCGTTGATCCGCATATCGACAAGGAATACGACAACCGCGCCCGCGTGCCCGAGCATCCTGTGCACATCGCCCAATGGCAGGCCGATGCCCAAGCCTATCGGGAGCGGGCCACTTCTGGCGGCCAGTCTCTGCTTGGCCTGAGCTATGGCTCGCACGAGCGGCAAGCAATGGACCTGTTCGGCCCCGATGCAAAGGCTGAAGATGGCGCGCGTGGCCCGATCGTGCTGTTCATCCATGGCGGCTATTGGCGCGGGCTGGATCGCTCGTTTTTCAGCCATCTTGCCAAAGGGCTCAATGCCCATGGCGTGACTGTGGCCATTCCGAGTTACCGGCTCTGTCCTGCAGTGGGTATCCAAGACATTATCGACGATCTTCGCAGTGCCGCACGGGCGATTTATGCCCGCACCCGCCGCCCGATGGCTGTGGCCGGTCATTCGGCAGGCGGCCATCTGACCGCCTGTCTGCTCGGCACCGACTGGCAAGCCTATGACGGTTCCCTGCCCCCCGATCTGACAACCAAAGGCTATTCCATCTCCGGCCTGTTCGATCTGTTGCCGATGATGAAAACCGTGATGAATACCGATTTCAAGCTGGACGAGCCGGAAGCCAAATGCGTCTCGCCCGCGCTGTGGACCCTGCCTGCGACTGTGGCTTCCCGTCTGGTGATGGATGCGGTGGTGGGTGGCGACGAGAGCGACGAATATTTCCGCCAGAGCGCGCTGATCTCCGAGGTTTGGGGCAAGCAAGGGGCAAAGGTATCGTGGAGCAAGCATCCACACACCAACCACTTCACCATTCTCACCCGGATGAGCGATCCCGACAGCGCCATGACGGCAAGGCTTGTCGAACTGGCCCAACAGGCTTAGTGTTGACACCAACACATCATGGACAGACCAGACTGAGAAGAGGCCATGCAGACTTTTTTCGTTGAAATCAAATGCAAGCTCGGCAAAACCTATGACGTGGCCAGCCGCCTGGCCGATGCCGAAATCGCCTCGGAAATCTATTCGATTGCCGGCCATTTCGACATTCTGGCCAAATTCCACATCGATGACGACGCCGATATCGGCCACTTTGTCGGCCAACAGGTGCAGACCATCGACGACATCGTCGATACGCATACGATTATTACGTTCAAGGCATTTTGAGCCGTTTATCGAGCTTATAACGCCGTTTTACATTCAATCGCTGTTATCTTGAGGCTCAAAATGATAGTTTGTGGCCATTTCACATTTACGAATTCGTTTTTTAAGAATATAAACCTAAGTTGGTTTATTTTCAAACCAACAAAAAATTAGCCAGTTAGAGAATATATATAAATGACCAACAATAATTCAAATGCAAAAATTGATGATGTTCAAGTTTTACGTGCTTGCGCTATATTAATGGTCATAACGTACCATGCCCGTGTTATATGGCCATATATACCTGAATCATTTCAACATGGATTCACAGGAGTAAACCTATTTTTTGTTATATCAGGATTTGTTATTACACGAAGTTCAATAGAATCTGCTTCTACAATGAGCTTTCCTCAATTTTGGGGAACGTTTATGTTAAAGCGTTTATTCCGTATCGTACCTGCTGCAGGAATATGGCTCCTGATCTATTACGGTGCATTTTTGCTTGTAAATGCCAATTTAATCTCTGAAATCCGTAAAATTGTTACTCTGACCTATAATTATCAAAAGGCAGGCAGTTCGCCATTTTGGCTGGGCCACTACTGGTCTTTGATTGTCGAAGAGCATTTTTATATTGTGTTCGCATTAATATTACCTTTTATAGTAAAAAGAAAATTAGTTGTCCCGTTTTGCATGTTATTAATTGTAATAACCATTATTTTTTTACGTCCATTTGCAGCAAACCCTTCATCAAACACACAGGCACAGTTAGATTATTTTGCTACTGGAATATTAATAGCATATTTTGGCAACGCCGTACGAACTGATATTCCTCGATATCTTCTTATGGCCATTGCTACAACAGCTTTAGTTGCGTTATTTGTTTTGTTTGCATACAAAGTCCATGAAGCCTATACAGTTTGCATGATTTTAGCCGCAATAATTGTTGCGATAGGCGCTGCAGATCAAAATATAATTTTTCCTATTCCTATATTAAGAACAATTTTAATATGGATAGGAGAAAGAAGTTATTCAATTTATCTCTCGCAGAGCTTAGTAATTTATGCAGAATATTGGTTTTCAGAAAACACTCGATGGGGCATTATTCCAGCACCATTACGGATTATATTTTTACTATGTCTTATATTTTTGTCAGGGCATGCATCCTATCTATGGATTGAGATAAATGCTGATAAGCTCAGAAAAAAACTGCTCCTTTGGATTGAACGTCGCAGAACAAGTCCGACGAATGAGGTCTTCATACAGGAAACCGGACAACCCAAATAAAGTCCTGATAGCCCTCACCCCTTCGGCCGAAACGCCTTGCAGACTTCGTCATGGGTGTCGATCCGGTAGCCGCCGATCAGGTCGAGGCAATAGGGGATGGCGGGGAAGACCGCATCCAGACAAGTGCGGATGGCCGAGGGTTTGCCCGGCAGGTTGACGATCAGGCTCTGGCCGCGCAACACCGCTTCCTGTCGCGACAGGATGGCTGTCGGGACCTCGCGCAGTGAAACCGTGCGCATCAATTCGCCAAAGCCCGGCATGATCCGGTCGGCTACCGCCAGCGTGGCTTCAACGGTGACATCGCGCAAAGCGGGGCCGGTGCCGCCTGTGGTCAGGATCAGGCAACAGCCGAGCGTGTCGGCCATCTCACGCAAGGCGGCCTCGATCCGGGCCTGCTCGTCGGGCACGATACGGGCCACCGCATGCCAGGGCGTTGCGACAATATCGGACAGAGCCGCCACAATGCCGGGGCCGCCTTTGTCCTCGTAAATGCCCTGATAGGCTCGATCGGACACGGTCAACACGCCGATCGGCAAGGAAGAGGTGGAGGAAGTGTCACTCATCATGCGCTCGCTTGTTGTGTGGCTTTATGGATGGGCGGCCGACGATACGGCCGTTACGTTATTTGTCCAGCCTAGCATTGTTTTACACCGGAAAAACCCCATTCAGCCTTGAAGGATCGGGGGCTTATATGGTCCAGTACGCCATGGATCAACAACCCGACCTCTCCCGTCTCGACCCGAACCTGCCCGATGACCAGCGCGATGACTGGGCATTCGCTCTTGCCACATTGGCCGTTGTCGCCGGACAGGCCATTCTGGAAATCGAAAAAACCCATCCTGCCATCACGTCGAAAGCCGATGGCTCGCCGGTGACTTTGGCCGATCAGGCCTCCGAGGCCATCATTGTCGGCGATCTGGCACAACAGGTGCCATGGCTGACGGTGATTGCCGAAGAACAGGCCGCCGCCGGATTGAACGGCGCGGCGGGGCGCATTTTTGCGCTGGTCGATCCGCTCGACGGCACCAAGGAATTCATCAGTCGCAACGGGGAATATACCGTCAATATTGCCCTGATCCGTGACCACCAACCGGTTGCGGGCGTAATCTATGCGCCAGCGCTGGGCAGGATCTGGCTGGGGGGACAATCCGCGTGGCGGGGAGCTGTCCGCAACGGGGTGTTCGAGCGGGAGACACGACAGCCCATCCATTGCCGCTCGATGCAAGAAAAGCTGACCGTGGTATCGAGCCGGTCACATCCCTCGCCCGATATCGAGGCATTTTTGCAACGCTATCCGGTCACCGACCGTTCGGTGGCCGGATCATCGCTCAAATTCTGCACCATTGCCGAAGGACGGGCCGATCTTTACCCGCGCTTCAGCCCGACAATGGAATGGGATACGGCCGCAGGCCATGCCATTCTGCTGGCCGCTGGCGGCGGATTGTGCAAGCCGGATGGATCGGCGTTTCTCTACGGGCTCAAACAGCCGGACTGGCTGAACGGGCCCTTCATCGCCTTTGGCGATGCCCGCTTGCACCCGTCCCGCTAGCGGCTCAGGAGTGCTGGGCGCGCGGCCAATCGGGGGTATATTGCTGGATGCCTGTCGCACGCAAACCACGCACACCATGGCGCATCATCCGGCTCCGCCAGGAGATGATCTCTTCCGAGGTCAGTGAATAGCGCGAGCAGGCTTCTTCCAGAGACAACCAGCCTGCGTCCAGAGCAGTAATCAACTGCGCCTTACGGCTAATCACCCAACGCAAATTGGCGCTGGCGACAGGCAGATCAACGCCACCGCGCACGGCTTGATCGGATACGCTTTGAGACACAACAACCACACAATCAAACGCTTGAACACCGGAAGACTGAATCTAGAAAGCAATTTATCTGATTTGACAACTATAAGTTGCAAAATGTGACAATTCATCTCACGCTCCCTGACCATCAGAAGATGGCACAGGGTCTATCACGGGGACTGTGACGACGAATGTTATAGAAATGATTAATCGAAGATCGTATCGCCATGCGCTTCGACATAGGCGGCCAGAGCCAGCGTATGCTCGCGCGACAGGCGTTCGGCCAGATCGGCATCCCGCTTTTCGAGTGCCTCGATAATCGCCAGATGGTCACGGATCGATTTTTCCGCCCGATCACCGCGCCCGATGGTCAACTGCCTGATGCCGCGCACATGCAACAAAAGATTGTCAGTCAGATCAACCAAAATCGACGAGCCGCTCATGCGGATCAAAGTCTGGTGGAAGGTGATATTGGCGGCGGAATATTCCGACAGGTTTTCCTGCGGCCGATGGGCCTCGTTAAAGCTCTGGAAAATACCGCGCAGGGTGGCAATTTCGGCATCCGAGGCCTGTTCGGCGACCAGCCTTGCGGCCATGCTTTCAAGGGCGGCCCAAGCCTGCACCATGCCGATCACTTCGCGCTTGGTCTTTTTGAGCACCATAATGCCCTTGCGCGGCACCGAGCGAACGAACCCTTCCTGTTCGAGCATCGCAATCGCCTCACGCACCGGCGTGCGGCTGACACCGAGCTTTTCCGACAATTGCCGCTCGTCCAGCCAGGTCTGGGCGGCAGAGCCGTAAATATCCATGCCGATCACGGCCTGTTTCAGAATCCCGTACACTTTGGTTTTGAAAGACATTTCGGGCACGACGCGTTTCAGCACCAAATCCTGCGACAGATCCTCGTCGAGCGGCCAGCGCATTTTCGGCTTCAGGGCTTTGGCCATCGTGTCTTTCCGTCCCCTCCCCGCAGGGATGTGCACTCATGCGGCGGTCATATTGCCGCCTTCCATGCGTGGACTTGGGCCAGCCGATCGACAGATCAACTGGTATCCCAAAAGCCACACGCCTAATCGCTGTTTATATTCAATGGTTCAGACGGTGACAATCCGCAAATTATTGGTCGAGCCTGCCATGCCGAACGGTATGCCGGAGACAATCACAATGGTCTCGCCGGGTTGGGCAAAGCCGGTGTCTCTGGCATGGTGGATCGCCTGTTCGACCATCTCGTCATAACTGCCGCCACCATTCGATTGCACCGTGTCGGTCCCCCACAGCAAGGCGAGCCGCCGTGCGGTCTGGATGCTCGGCGTGATCGACAGGATCGGCACGCTGGGGCGCTGGCGGGCAATGCGCATGGATGACGTGCCGCTTTGGGTAAAAGCCACCACACCCGCCGCCCCGATGGAGGAGGCCACATCGGCCGCCGCCGCCGAGATCAGATGCTGGGGATGCGGCTCGACAGCCGGATGCAAAGCATGGATCAATGGCGGATAGGAATGATGCCGCTCGGTGCGGCCGATAATGTGGTCCATGATCTCGACCGCTTCGACCGGATATTGGCCGGAGGCCGATTCTGCCGACAGCATCACCGCATCCGCTCCGTCATAAATGGCGGTGGCGACATCGGAGGCTTCCGCCCGGGTGGGCGTGGGGGCCGTGATCATCGATTCCAGCATCTGTGTGGCGATAATGACCGGCTTGCCTGCCATGCGGCAGGCCCGCACCAGATCCTTTTGGGCCCCGGGCACATCTTCGGGCGGAATTTCAACACCCAGATCACCGCGTGCCACCATAATGGCATCGGCAAGCCGGACCAGCTCGTCAAAATGCTTCAGGGCCGAGGGCTTTTCGATCTTGGCCATCACACCGGCGCGACCGCCAACCAGACCATGCGCCTCGATCAGATCGGCCGGACGCTGGACGAAAGAAAAGGCGACCCAATCGACACCCAATTCCAGCCCGAAGGCCAGATCGGCCCGATCTTTTTCGGTGATGGGGGAGAGGTCAAGCAAAGTATCTGGCAGGTTCACGCCCTTGCGGTCGGTCACAGGACCGCCATTGATCACTTCGACTTCGACACCCTGATCAATCATCCGCACCACTTTGACGCGCACTTTGCCATCGTCGATCAGCAAATGGTGACCGGGCATCAGCGCATCGAAAATTTCCTTGTGCGGCAAAGCCAGCGTGTTCGGCTCGCTGGTGTCCTTGCCCAGCACCATGCGGACGATCTGGCCCTTTTCCAGCACCATCTTGCCGCCCGAAACCGCACCGAGCCGGATTTTCGGCCCCTGCAAATCCTGCAGGATCGCGATGGGGTGGTTGACCTCGGCCTCCAGCGCACGAATCGCATCGAAGCGGGCGCGGTGATCCTCATGACTGCCATGGCTGAAATTGAGACGGAACACATCGACACCGGATTCGAACAGGGTCCGGATCATCTCAGGGGAGGAACTGGCCGGACCCAGTGTCGCGACAATACGCGCGCGGCGAAGACGTCTCATTCTCTCACTCCATTCATTCCCATCAGACCGACAGATGAGCAGGATTTGATGACAAAGGCAAAACAAAAGCCTGCCAAAGCCGGCTTTTGTCGTGGAGAGTGGAAGCCCAACCGGCTATTCGGCGGCAATCGGCCTGACAGGTGCGACTTGGGCGGCGCAATATTTGAATTCGGGAATCTTGCCGAACGGATCCAGTTGCGGATTGGTCAGCACATTGGCCGCGGCCTCGTTGAAGCAGAACGGCACAAAAATCATCCCGTCCGACACATCGTCATCGGCCCGCAAGGTGGCGATGATCTTGCCACGGCGCGTCGAGACCTCGACCGGATCACCCGCCTTCAATCCGCGCTGGCGGATTTCAAACCGGTTCATCGAGGCAATGCCCTCCGGCTCGATATTGTCGAGCACGGCGGATCGGCGCGTCATCGCACCGGTGTGCCAATGTTCAAGCATGCGTCCGGTTGTCAGCACCAGCGGATAGGTCTCGTCGGGCACTTCTGCAGGCGGCACGATATCGGCGGGCACCAGATGGATGCGCCCGTCATTGGTCGGCACGCTGTCGACGAAAATGATGTCCTGACCCGGCGTGAACTCGTCCACCGCCGGATAGGTGACCGAGCCTTCACGCTCGATCCGGTGCCATGGCAGGCCCGACAGTGACGGCATCAGGGCGCGCATTTCCTCATAGACATCCGAGACATGGGCATAGGACCATGACAGACCGATGCGGTTGGCGAGATCGACGATCAGCTCCCAATCCTGCCGCGCCTCGCCCGGCAGATTGAGGGCGGGACGGCCCAATTGCACCTGACGGTTGGTGTTGGTGTAGGTGCCGAGCTTTTCGGCATGGGCCGAGGCAGGCAGGACCACATCGGCATGCCACGCCGTCTCGGTCAGGAAAATATCCTGCACCACCAGATGGTCCAGTTTGGCGAGCGCCTCGCGGGCATGGATCTGGTCGGGGTCGGACATCGCGGGGTTTTCCCCCATGATATACATGCCCTTGATCTGGCCCTCATGGATGGCATCCATCACCTCGACCACCGTCAAGCCGCGCTTGGGATCGAGCGCCTGCCCCCATGCATTTTCATATTGATCACGGATCAGCGGATTTTCGACCAGCTTGTAGTCCGGATACATCATCGGGATCAGTCCGGCATCGGAAGCGCCCTGCACATTGTTCTGTCCGCGCAACGGATGCAGGCCAGAGCCCTTGCGGCCGACATGGCCGGTAATGGTGGCCAAGGCAATCAGGCACCGCGAATTGTCGGTACCGTGCACATGCTGGGACACGCCCATGCCCCAGAAAATAATCGAGCGCTCGGAGGTGGCAAACAGGCGGGCAACCTCGCGGATTGTGGCCGCAGGAATACCGCAGACCGGCTCCATCGCCTCGGGCGAGAAATCCTTCACCTTGGTTTTGAGCGCCTCGAAACCCGAAACCCGCGCCTGAATGAATTGGTCGCTGGTCAGCCCTTCTTCGATGATCACATGCAACATGGCATTGAGCAGGGCGACATCGGTGCCGGGGCGGAATTTCAGACTGTGGCTGGCATGGCGCATCAGCCCCTGCCCGCGCGGATCGGCAATGATCAGCTTGGCCCCGCGCTTGGCCGCCTGCTTGAAATAGGTGGCCGCCACCGGATGGTTCTGTTCGGGGCGGGCGCCGATCACCAGAATACAATCGGCATCAAGTGCGGCCATGAAGGGGGCCGAGACCGCTCCCGATCCGACACCCTCCATCAGGGCCGCGACAGAGGAGGCATGGCACAGCCGTGTGCAGTGGTCGACATTGTTGGTGCCGAAGCCCTGCCGCACCAGTTTCTGGAACAGATAGGCTTCCTCGTTCGAGCCTTTGGCCGAACCGAACCCCGACAGCGCGCCGCCGCCATGCGTATCGCGGATATGGGCCAGCCCGCCTGCGGCGCGGCCCATCGCCTCTTCCCATGTCGCCTCGCGGAATACCGACCACGGGTTCATCGGATCAATACTGATATCGCCGTGTTTGGGGGCATCGTCGCGACGGACCAGCGGTTTGGTCAAACGGTGCGGATGGCGGACATAGTCGAAGCCGAACCGGCCTTTGACGCACAGACGGTTTTCATTGGCGGGACCATCACGGCCATCGACACGGATGATGGTATCGTCTTTCACCGCCACTTTGGTCAGGCACCCGACCCCGCAATAGGGGCAGACCGAATCCACCTCCTTTTCGGGCGTGACCACGGTCTTTTTGGCCTCGTGATCCATCAGGGATTTTTCAAGCAATGCGCCGGTCGGGCAAGCCTGCACACATTCGCCGCAACCGACACAAGTCGAAGCGCCCATGCTGTCGGCAAGGTCGAACACCGGACGGGAGTCGCCGCCGCGAAAACCCATGCCGATCACATCATTGATCTGCACCTCGCGACAGGCTCGCTCGCACAGGCCGCAGGCAATGCAGGCCGCCAGATTGACCGCAATGGCGGCGTGGGAATCATCGTGCAAATCCAGACCCGCCTGATGCGGGGTGTGGTGATGTCCCCCGACAGCCTGCGGATAACGGCTGGAGCTGACACCGACCTGATCGGACCATGTCCAGAATTTCGACGCCGGATCGGGGCCGTCATGGCGGGAGGGCATGTCGGTGGCCAGCAATTCAAACACCATGGCGCGGGCTTTTTCCACCCGTTCGCCATCGCTTTTGACCACCATGCCTTCGGTGGGTTTGCGGACACAGGAGGCCGCCAGCGTGCGTTCGCCCTCGACCTCGCAGACACAGGCGCGGCAATTGCCGTCGGGCCGATAGCCGGGCTGGTCGAGATGGCACAGATGCGGGATCATCGTGCCCTCGCGCTTGGCCACATCCCAGATGGTCTCGCCCGCTTGCGCCGTCACCTGTCGGCCATCCAGTATGAATTGCACGGGTTTTGTCATGACACTGTCTCCTCGAGGAAGAACCGCAGGACCGAACGCACAGGATTGCTGGCCGCCTGCCCCAAACCGCAAATCGAGGCATCGCGCATGACCTGATCGAGATCGCCCATCAGAGCGGGGTTCCAGTCCCCCTGCTCCATCATCCGCACCAGCATTTGCGTACCGGATCGGCACGGCGTGCATTGGCCGCAACTCTCGTGCTGGAAAAACCGCAACAGGTTGAGCGCCACCGCTTTGGGATCATCCCGATCGGACAGGATCACCACCGCATGCGAACCGACAAAACAGCCATATTGGTCGAGCGTGCCGAAATCCAGCGGCAGATCAGCCAGACTGGCCGGCAGTAACCCGCCCGAAGCACCGCCCGGCAGATAGCCGATCAAGCGATGCCCCTCGCTCATGCCGCCGCAATAATCCTCGATCAATTCGCGCGCGGTCACGCCTGCAGGGGCCAGTTTGACCCCCGGCTGTTTGACCCGTCCCGAGACAGAGAAAGAGCGCATGCCCTTGTGGCCGCGCACGCCCTGCGCGGCAAACCATTGCGGACCCTTCTGGACGATATCGCGCACCCAATAGAGCGTCTCGATATTGTGGTTGAGCGTGGGCCGGCCGAACAGACCCTGCTCGGCGATATAAGGCGGGCGATGGCGCGGCAGGCCGCGCTTGCCTTCAATCGACTCGATCATCGCGCTTTCTTCGCCGCAGATATAGGCACCCGCCCCGCGCCGCAACTCGATGCCGACCTGTTGGGTGAACCCTGCGGCATCCAGACGGGCGATCTCGGTTTTCAACAAGGCCAGCACCGCCGGATATTCATCGCGCATATAGAGATAGATCCGGTCACAGCCGACAGCCCAGGCGGCAATCAACGCGCCTTCCAGCATCCGGTGCGGATCATGTTCAAGATAGGAGCGGTCCTTGAATGTGCCCGGCTCGCCCTCGTCGCCATTGATGGTCATCAGACGGGGCGCAGGATAGGAGCGCACGATCGACCATTTGCGACCGGACGGAAATCCCGCCCCGCCCAGACCGCGCAGGCCGGAATCCGACAACAGCGCGATGATCTCCTCCGGCGTGTGCTTGCCGGCCAGACAATCGGCAAGGAGTTGATAACCGCCCTCGGCCCGATAGGCCTCCAGATCACGATAGGCGGGGATCACCGGTGCGGTCTCTCCCGCCTGTGCCAGCGCCAGCAGGCTTTGCGGGGTGGCGTGATCGACCTCCCGCCGCCCGACCAATGCGGCAGGCGCTTCGGCACAGCGGCCGATGCAAGCGGCGCGCACAATCCGCACCGCCGACGGATCCACCAAAGATCCGATTTTGCCGATCAGCTCCTCGGCTCCCGCCATCATGCAGGACAGCGAGTCACAGACGCGGATGGTGAGGGCGGCCGGCGCGTGATCGCCTTCTTTGACGATATCGAAATGGTGATAAAAACTGGCAACCTCGAACACCTCGGCTTCAGCCAGACGAAAACAAGTGGCCAGTGCTTTCAAATGACGGGCATGCAAAGCGCCTTGGGTATCCTGCAAACGATGCAGAGCATCGATCACCATATCGCGCCGGCGGGGCATCGTCCCCAGCATGGCCTCGACCTCTGCCAGTGCCACAGCATCCAACATCCGGCCTTTCGGCTTGGCAATTTTAGGATCGGTCTTTTTGACCTGTTTATTCATTGGTAGATTCCTCCCAAGGCAGAACAGAATAACAGGAAATTCGGGATTGGGAACACCCTTGGCATACCATACACCACGTGGTTTTTCAGAGACTTAGATCGATTGGCCTTGAATATTCTCCATCTTTTTTCTCTTTTTTATTCACATGACGCACATGGTGCATCGCAACAGCACCGGACTGGAACGGCCCTTGATGCGAAATTGATCAACAAGACCATCGCCCCCTCACAAGCCGCGCACCAAAAAATACGAAAAAGCATCCCGATTTTTGGGCCTCAACCTATTGCACTGCAATGAAAGAGCCGCTTGCCATCTGGCGTGTGGCATACCAAGATGACACCAGATTCCAGATGTGAATGACATCGTCCCGCACCATAAGCGGGGGATCGATCGAGGGAGGCTAGCATGACACAAGATGAAGGGGCGGTCACCGCCCGCGTCAGTGAAAGCTATCGTTGGATGCAATTGACGATAGGCGTTGTGTGTATGGTGATGATTGCCAACTACCAATATGGTTGGACTTTCTTTGTGCCCGATATCCAGAAACAGTTCGGATGGAAGCCCTCCGATATTCAGGTGGCTTTTACACTGTTCGTGCTGTTCGAGACCTGGCTTGTTCCGATCGAAGGCTGGTTTGTCGACCGCTTCGGTCCGCGTATCGTCATTTTTGTCGGTGGCATCTTGTGCGGCATCGGCTGGTGGATGACATCACGCGCCACTTCGCTGGGTGGCATTGACGGCTATTATTCTGCCATGATCGTCTGCGGCATCGGCGCAGGCGGGGTCTATGGCACCTGTGTCGGCAATGCGTTGAAATGGTTCCCCGACAAGCGCGGTCTGGCCGCAGGCATTACGGCGGCAGGCTTCGGTGCGGGGTCGGCCCTCACCGTTGTGCCGATCCAGAACATGATCAAGGATGTCGGCTTCCAGCAGACGTTCCTGAATTTCGGAATCGGTCAGGGGATCGTCATCTGTATTCTGGCCTACTTCCTGCTTGCACCGAAAGCCGGACAAGTGCCGGCAACGACAAGCAATGCCAATGTGATCCAGACCCGCCGCCAATATACACCGATGGAAATCATCGGCCCGGCAAGCTGGTGGCTGGCGGCCAGTGTTGCCGTCCTGCTGGTCGGTCTGGTCATGTGGAATATGGGCATGCTGTTCTACTTCCAGCTTGTGCTGGCAGGCATGATCTTCCTCGTGGGCGGCACGATTGTCGTGATGCGGGGCGAACCGATCTTCATGCTCATGTATTTCATGTTCGTGATTGTCGGTGCGGGTGGCTTGATGGTGACGGCCAATCTGAAACCGATTGCCGCCAATCTCAAAGTCGCCGATCAGGCCGTCACGATCGGCTGGACCATGACGGCGATCACCTGGGCGGCCACCATCGACCGGATTTTGAACGGGTTGACCCGTCCCTTCTTCGGTTGGGTGTCGGACCAGATCGGGCGCGAGAAAACCATGTTCGTGGCCTTCGCGCTGGAAGGCATCGGCATTTATGCTCTCTATCTCTATGGCTCCGATCCTTTGTGGTTCGTCCTGTTGTCGGGCTTCGTGTTCTTTGCATGGGGGGAAATCTATTCGCTGTTCCCCTCGACCTGCACCGACACATTCGGGTCCAAATTCGCGGCCACCAATGCCGGATTGCTCTATACGGCCAAAGGCACAGCCGCTCTGCTGGTTCCGTTCGGGAGCCGTATCCAGGAGGCCACCGGCTCATGGGATACGGTATTTCTGATCGCGGCAGGGGCGAATATTCTGGCCTCGGTTTTGGCCCTGTTCGTGCTCAAGCCCTGGCGGGCACGGGTGATCGAGCGTTCGGTCGCCAACTGATAAACAGCCCTGCTGGCCCTGTCCTGCACGGCCAGCAGGGATCGAGTGTTGAGACTTGACATCGGCAAGGATTGGCATGCCAAATGCCACCCATAAGAATTGTGGTTGGCCGCAACGCCAAACCGGGAATGAAACGAGGAAACTGACCATGGCGCATGACAAAGCAACTGTTCGCAAAGTTCTGGATGGCGTAAAGGCTTCCGGCCGCACCGCACTGACAGCCCCCGAGGCCAAACTGGTATGCGATGCTTTCAGCATCCCCCTGCCCAAGGAAGATCTGGTCACCTCTGCCGACGGCGCGGCCAAAAGCGCCACGGCGATGGGCTTTCCGGTGGTGATGAAAATTGTTTCGGCCGACATCCTGCACAAGACCGATGCCGGTGGCGTGATCGTCGGTGTCAAATCGGCGGATGAAGCCAAAGCCGCCTATGACACCATCATCGCCAATGCCAAGAAATATAAGGCCGATGCCAAGATCGAAGGCATTCAGGTGCAACAGATGTTGCCCTCTGGAGCGATTGAAACGCTGGTCGGCTCGATCACCGATCCGTCCTTCGGCAAGCTGGTGGCTTTCGGACTGGGCGGCGTGCTGGTGGAAGTGCTCAAAGACCTGACCTTCCGGCTGGCTCCTGTCAACGAGCATGACGCGCTCGACATGATCGGCTCGATCAAGGCGCAGGAAATGCTCGACGGGATCCGTGGTTCCGAGCCGGTCGACCGCAAGGCGATTGCCAAAATCCTGATCAATGTCTCGGCCCTGCTCGAGGCCTTCCCCGAAATCAGCGAGCTGGATCTCAATCCGGTGTTTGCAACCTCCAAGGGAGCCACCGCAGTCGATGCCCGCATCGTGTGCGATTTCGAAACCCATCACGAGCGGTACCGCCCCGATCAGGCCGAAATTCTGCGTGCCACCAACCGCATCTTCAAGCCGCGTGCCGTCGCCGTGATCGGTGCGTCCAACGAGGCCGGCAAGATCGGCAATTCGGTGATGAAAAACCTGATCAATGGCGGCTATAAAGGCACCATTGTGCCGGTCCATCCCAAGGCCGATGTGATCGAGGGCGTGAAAGCCTACAAGTCGGTGCTGGATTATCCCGGCGAGGTCGATGTGGCGGTGTTCGCGGTGCCTGCGCATCTGTGCGTGGCGGCGATGGACGAGGTCGGCCAGAAGCACATTCCGGGCGCGGTGATGATCCCGTCGGGATTTGCCGAAACAGACAACCAGCCCTTGCAGGATGAATTGCTGGCCATGGCGCGCAAGCACAATGTCCGCATCATGGGGCCGAATATTTACGGCTTCTACT
>CANGOE010000028.1 GCA_947455455.1 Hyphomicrobiales bacterium | reverse complement strand
GTCGATCAGGATCGTCTGACACACCGATTCCTCGTAAAAGAGGTTGCAAGCCTCCCGGCCTCTTATACACTCGTCATGTTAGAACTGCCCGGAGCGGACGGGCTCCTTATTGGTCTTCGATCAACTAGCGAGGTGTTCCATGGCTCTGCGTGTTTCTGGTAAAAATCTCGATGTCGGTGACGCTCTGCGCGGTCAGATTACGGATCGCGTCTCCACAGCCGTCAAACGATATTTTGATGGCGGCGTAACCGGTCATGTCATTATCGAACCCGAAGGAACAGGATTTAGAACCGATTGCACGCTTCATCTGTCGTCCGGAATTACACTGCAAGCCGAAGGCATGGCTCATGATGCCTATTTCAGCGCGGACAAGGCCGCCGAGCGGATCGAAAAACGCCTGCGCCGCTATAACCGCCGCCTGAAAGACCGCCATTCCACCAACCACAGCAAGGTTGACGCGGTGTGGTCGCTGGATATGCCGGCCTATGTGATCCAGACTCCCGATCACGAGGATGAGGATATCGAGGAGGGCTTCCATCCGCTGGTCATCGCCGAAACGACCAAAAACATGGTCAATATGTCGGTGGCCGATGCCGTGCAGGATCTGGACCTGACAGGTGCGCCGGTGCTGGTGTTCCGCCATGCCAGCAGTGGCCGCGTCAACATGGTCTATCGCCGCAATGACGGCAATATCGGCTGGATTGATCCTCCGACACTGGCCTCGTAAGGCTTCGGACTGATGTTTCAACCGGCCCGCACCGCACGGTCCGGTTGAAATACTTGCGGGCATTCTTTATAGGCTTGAAGCCTGCCTGAAAGGAACGGGGCTGTGCTTGGCCCTTTTCCTGCATTGGCTGACACGACCCCCGAAAGAACGGGTCGGTGACAAACGGGTTTACACGATGCCTTTGACTGAATTTCTGGTTCCTGATGCGGTGCTGCCCAATCTCAAGGCGGCTTCCAAAAAGCAGGCTCTACGCGACATTGCCGATCATGCGGCCACAGTGATGGGGCTGAATGGACGCGATATCTATGAGGCCCTGCTGCAAAGGGAGCGGCTGGGATCGACCGGTATCGGGCGCGGTATTGCCATCCCGCATGGCAAATTCCCGCATGTGCAAAAATTGCAAGGCTTGTTCGCCCGGCTCGAAAAACCCATTGATTTTGAAGCACTTGATCATGAGCCGGTCGATCTGATCTTTCTGCTGGTGGCTCCTGAAAATGCCGGTGCCGACCATTTGAAAGCGCTGGCCAAAGTGGCGCGGGTGATGCGTGACCCGCTGACAATCCAGTCCCTGCGGCAGGCACGCGACCAATCGGCCCTGTTTGCCCTGCTGACCAGAACGCCAAGCTCCAACGCCGCCTGAGCCCCCAAAGCCTATCGGGACGGGACGCGTGATCGTGCCGTTTCTTGCCCCATTCAACCACAGTCTATGGCGCGGCCTATTGGACTTGGACGATTTGAGGGGTAAAATGACCATCCTGTTCAGCCCTGATTTTAGGCTGGCTCCCGATCATCTGCCTTCATTCTGTGCATGAGGAATTGCCATGGCCGCTTCAGCGTCAAGCCTGTTTCCACTCGGTCCCGATACCACGCCCTATCACAAGCTCAGCAGCGAGGGGGTCAAGGTGCAGGAGATGGGCGGCCACTCCTTTCTGGTGGTGGAACCGGAAGCCATCCGCCTGCTGGCCAAACAGGCGTTGATCGACATCAACCACCTGTTGCGCCCCGGCCATCTGGCCCAACTCGCCAAAATTCTGGATGATCCCGAAGCGACATCCAATGACAAATTCGTCGCGTTCGATCTGCTCAAAAACGCCAATATTGCCGCCGGCGGTATTCTGCCGATGTGTCAGGATACCGGCACCGCGATTGTGATGGGCAAAAAGGGCCGTTTCGTACTGACCAACGGGCAGGACGAGGACAGCCTGTCGGACGGCATCCGCGATGCCTATTTCGAAAAAAACCTGCGCTATTCGCAACTGGCCCCGCTGTCGATGTTCGAGGAAAAGAACACCCGCAACAACCTGCCTGCCGATATCACCATCTATTCGGAGGGTGACGAGGCCTATAAATTCCTGTTTGTCGCCAAAGGCGGCGGTTCGGCCAACAAGACTTTCCTGTTTCAGGCCACCCCCTCCCTGCTGACCCATGACCGGATGATCGCCTTTCTGAAGGAAAAGATCCTGACACTCGGCACAGCCGCCTGCCCGCCCTACCATCTGGCGATTGTGATCGGCGGCACATCGGCCGAACAGGTCATGAAAACCGTCAAACTGGCCTCTACCCGCTATCTCGACAATCTGCCGACCCAAGGCTCGGAATCCGGTCACGCCTTCCGTGATCTGGCGATGGAAGAGGAAGTGCACAAACTCACCCAGTCGCTCGGGGTCGGTGCGCAGTTCGGCGGCAAATATTTCTGCCATGATGTGCGGGTGATCCGCCTGCCGCGCCACGGCGCATCTTTGCCGATCGGTTTGGGTGTGTCCTGCTCGGCCGACCGTCAGGCCATGGGCAAAATCACCAAAGACGGCGTGTTCCTCGAAACACTGGAGCGCAATCCGGCCCGTTTCATGCCCGATATCGACACCAGCCATCTGGGCGGCGAGGTGGTCAATATCGACCTGTCCAAGCCGATGGCGGAGATTCTGGCCACCCTGTCCAAACATCCGGTCAAAACCCGTCTGTCCCTGACCGGCACAATCATTGTTGCGCGCGATCTGGCCCATGCCAAAATCCGCGAGCGGCTGGACCGTGGCGAAGCCATGCCCGACTATTTCAAAAACCACCCGATCTATTATGCCGGCCCTGCCAAAACGCCCGAAGGCTATGCCTCCGGCTCGTTCGGCCCGACCACCGCAGGACGGATGGATTCCTATGTCGAGCAATTCCAGGCGCAAGGCGGCTCGATGGTCATGCTGGCCAAGGGCAACCGCTCGGCCCAGGTGCGCGAGGCCTGTGCCAAACATGGCGGCTTCTATCTCGGCTCGATCGGCGGTCCGGCCGCCCGTCTGGCGCAAGACTGCATCAAAAAGGTCGAAGTGCTCGAATATCCCGAACTCGGCATGGAAGCGATCTGGAAAGTGGAAGTCGAAAACTTCCCCGCTTTCATCGTGATCGACGACAAGGGCAACGACTTCTTCAAGGAATTGCATCTGAGCTGATACCAGCCCGCCTGTTATCCATACACATCCAAAAGCCGCCCGGAAATGTTCGGGCGGCTTTTCTATGATCAGGCTTTTTTCAGGGTTTCCAGCCGTTTCAAGGCCTCATCAAGCGTTTCATCGCGCTTGGCAAAGCAGAAGCGCACCGTGGTGCGCACCGCATCATGGGCATAAAAGGCCGACATCGGAATGGCGGCCACGCCGTTGTTCTCGATCAGCCGCTGGCAGAAGGCCAGATCGTCATGCTCGCCCAACGGGGCCAGATCAACGGCCAGAAAATACGTGCCCTCGCTCGGCAACACCGTAAAACCGCGCTCGATCAGCCCTTTGGTAAACCGGTCGCGACTGCGCATCATGCCTGCGCGCATGGTTTCGAAATAGTCATCCTGCTTATCCAGTCCGTAGGCGACTGCCGCCTGCAAATTGGGGGGCGTGGTGAAGGTGATATATTGGTGCGCCTTCGACAGCACTTTCATGAGATCGGGGCAGGCGGCCACCAGACCGACTTTCCACCCGGTCAGCGAGAAAATCTTGCCTGCCGAGCCGATTTTGACTGTCCGCTCGCGCATGCCGTCAATCGCCAGCATCGACACATGCCGCCGTCCGTCAAACACCACATGCTCCCACACCTCGTCGCACAGCGCGATGGCATCATGCCGGATACAGAAGGAGGCCAGCAATTCCATATCCTCGCGACCATAGACCACTGCGGCCGGATTTTGCGGATTGTTGAACAAAACCAGCTTGGTGCGGTCGGAAAAGGCTTCCGCCAGTGCGGCTTCGTCAAACCGCCAATGCGGGGGCGAGAGTTTCACGAATTTGGGCACGCCACCGGCGCGCAACACCAAAGGCAGATAAGCATCATAGAGCGGCTGGAACAGCACCACCTCGTCACCGGGTGCAATCAGCGACATCAGCGCACCCGCCAGCGCTTCGGTCGCGCCCGATGTCACCATCACCTCGCGTTCCCAATCCAGCGTCAAACCCTGCCAGTGTTGATAATGGCGGGCAATGGCCTGGCGCAATTCGGGCAGGCCCATCATCGGCGGATACTGGTTCCAGCCATGGACCACCGCATCGGCCGCCTTTTGCCGCACATCGAGCGGGCCGGGATCATCGGGGAAACCCTGACCGAGATTGATCGATTGCGTCTCGCGCGCCCGCGCCGACATGGTTTCGAATACCGAGGTCGTCAGACCGGCAAAAATGGGGTTCATCGGCTTGTGCATGGCTATCTCGCGTCAGGCTCAGGAAAGTGTCTCTTTGTCTTGTCCTACAGCTTGCGCGGACTTGTCAAAAGCGGCAAGTCGCTGGGCGGCAATCTCGCGTGCACCTTCACAGACCAGACCACACAAATCATAGAGCAACGGCAATGCAATGCGGTAGTGTACCGAAACACCCTCGCGCTGGCGGGCCACCAAACCAGCATCGTACAAAATGGACAATTGTTTGGACACATTGGCCTGTTTCAATCCGGTTCCAGCGATAATCTGGTTGACCGATAGAGGCTTTTCCATCAGGGCCGAAAGGATACGAAGCCGGGAAGGTTCACCCAGTACCGAGAGGATACGGGCGACCTGATCGATTTGCTGAATATCAATTGCCATAACGTGCCTTCACGCGGGATCGCCCGCTATCAAACCATTCTTGGGCCCCGTCCGACCCCCACCACGACAATCCATCACCGCATGGGGCGGCAGACAAGTCCAAATCCGGTTAACCCACACAGTTGATAACCCACAGAGTTGATCGGCACTTAGCATGCCCACTTGACCTTGTCTATTATATTACTGTATATTCATATATCAATATAATAGTGTTCAGTCACCAAGGAGTTGTCCATGTCCCTGCCCTTTTGTACCGCCCATACCCGCCCATACCGTGTGGGGATCGGCATCGGCGTGCTGAGCTGGCTCGTCTTTGCCATCGTCGCCCAACCTCTGGGTATCACCACAGCCTTGTCGGAAGTCTCGGGAGGCATCACCACCCTTTTCACCGGACCGGATTTTGTCAAAGCCAATAGCTACTGGTCAAAAACTGTTCCTGCGATCGATTACGGCACACTGTTTTTGATCGGGACATTGCTGGGTGGCTTCATGGCCGCGGTCTTGAACCGTGAATTCAAGATCGAATTGGCCCCGACAGTCTGGAGCCAGCATTTCGGTCCTTCCTTGATCAAACGCTACGGCGCGGCCCTGCTGGGCGGCTTCCTGACCATGTATGGCGCGAGATTGGCCGGAGGTTGTACCAGCGGCAACGGTATTTCCGGTGGTTTGCAACTGGCGATATCGGGCTGGACGTTTCTAGTTGTGATGTTTGGTAGCGGTCTGGCTACTGCTTTCATCCTGTTCAAGCGCGGTTAAAGGAGGCGATGATGACCTTTCCCATCACAGGCGATACAGCTTTGGGCCTTTCCATTATTTTCGGCATTGCATTCGGCTGGTTGCTACAACGCGGTAAAGTGACCGATTACAACGTGATCGTGAACCAGTTCCGCATGACTGATTTTACCGTGATCAAAGTCATGATGACCGCGATCATCGTCGGCGGCCTCGGCGTGCTGTTTCTGGTCGACCACGGTATGGCCACATACCACATCAAGGATGCCAATATGCTGGGCGTGATCATCGGTTCGGTCATTTTCGGTATCGGCATGGTGCTTTATGGCTATTGTCCTGGAACCGCTTTGGCGGCAATCGGAACCGGCAGCATCCATGCTTTGGTCGGCAGCATCGGCATGCTGGCCGGTGGCATCTTCTATGCGCTGACCTTTGACGGGTTCAAGGACGGTCTTTTGAAGGTCTGGGCGCTTGGCAAGGTGCGGTTGCCCGATATCACCGGTATAGCCGATCCGGTCTGGTTCGGCGGCATGGCCGTGCTGGCCGTCATCCTGTTCATGATGATTGAAAGGCATGAAAACCGCACAAAGGCTTAACCACCCAATTTGTGATTGCGATCAACACTCATGGCAGGGGTTTTTCCCTGCCATTTTTTATGGGCGCGCGCGCGATATGTCCTGTCCGCATCATATCAAAGTATCATGCACAACACATGGTTCAGACATTGAAACCGGAGGAAATATCGTTATTGTGACCCAGTTTTGTGCGGTGCAAAATATGAGCGTATCATAAGATGTCGAATCACAATTCGAACCTATGGGACATGGACCAATGATGAATTCTCAGATCTCGTTATATATGTGGTACGAAGCCGCCCATGCGTTGATTGGTCCCGCGCGTTCGATGGCCCAGGCCAGCCGCTGGATGCTGGATAATCCCGCCAATTTTGCCGGCAAATCGACGATTGGCCGCTCCCTGTCTGCCGCTTGCGAATTGTTCGAGCGCTCGACGCGCCGCTATGGCAAGCCCGAATTCGATCTACCAACCACCCAGGTCAATGGTGTGCGCGTGGCAGTCAGCGAACATGTCGTTTGGCAGAACACCTTTTGCAATCTGGTGCATTTTGACCGGATGATCGACCGCAACCGCGTCCGCCAGCCCAAATTGCTGATTGTCGCCCCGATGTCGGGCCATTACGCCACGCTGTTGCGCGGCACCGTCGAAACCTTCATCCAGACCCATGAAGTCTATATCACCGATTGGGTCGATGCCCGCCTTGTGCCGATGGGCGCGGGCAGTTTCGATCTTGATGATTATGTCGATTATATCCGCGACATGCTGACCTTTCTCGGTCCCGATGTGCATGTGTTGGCCGTGTGCCAGCCCTCCGTGCCGGTTCTGGCGGCCATCGGCCTGATGGAAATGGACCGTGATCCCTGTTCGCCCTATTCGATGACCTTGATGGGCGGGCCGATCGACACGCGCAAAAGCCCGACGGTTGTCAACAAGCTGGCGCAGGAACGCGGCATCGACTGGTTCAAGAAAAACTGCATTGTCAAAGTGCCTCTGCCCAATCCCGGCTTCATGCGCGAGGTCTATCCGGGCTTTTTGCAACTGACCGGCTTTATGGCGATGAATATCGACAAGCACATCACTGCCCATGGCGACATGTTCCGTCATCTGGTCGACGGGGATGGCGATTCTGCTGAAAAGCATCGTGAATTCTACGATGAATATATGGCGGTGATGGATCTGACCGCCGAATTCTATCTGCAAACGGTGGATACGGTGTTTGTTCGCCATGCTCTGCCCAAGGGCGAGATGATGCATCGCGGTCGGTTGATTGACCTCAAAGCCGTCAAGCGCGTTGCGCTGATGACGGTGGAAGGCGAGAACGACGATATCTCCGGCGTCGGCCAGACCGAAGCCGCCCAGCATCTGTGCGTCAATATCCCAGACAGCCAGCGCGCCCATTGGGTCCAGCCGCGGGTTGGCCATTACGGTGTGTTCAACGGCTCGCGCTTCCGCTCCGATATTGCCCCGCGGATCTGCGATTTTATCGCCAATGCCACCGTGGCAGGCCGCAAGCGCCAGAACGGCAGTGCACAGGCCCTGCTTGAAGCGCCGGCCGCCAAACCTGCCAAAGCCCGCGTCACAAAAAGCGCGGTGGCCAAACCCAAAACAGCCAAAGCCAAAGCCTAAAATCTTATCGTTTTTTTGATGACAAGCCTGCGGCGATCCCGCAGGCTTTTTTCATGATTCTCCGTCTGCTTCGTCCCTCAAAGCAACCCGACCCTGCGGTGATCGAGGTTGAGCATTTACAGGCCCGTTATCAGGTGACCCTGAAACGCAGTGCCAAGGCGCGCCGTTATGGTTTGCGGATTTCACTGGCCACCCGTGCCGTGGTCCTGACCATGCCGATCAAAGCCGATCTGGCCACCGCCATCGATTTTGCCAAACGGCACGGCGGCTGGATTGCCACGCGACTGGCCCGCCTGCCGCAAACCGTTCCCTTTATCGACGGCAATCGGGTGCCCTTGCGCGGCGAACCGCATCTTCTGCGCGCCATCGGCGGGCGTGGAGCCAAAATTCTGGTGCAGGTGGATGATGACGGCACAGCCTGTCTGGCCATTCCCGGCGATCCGGCCTTTATGGCGCGCCGGTTGAAAGATTTTCTCAAGCGCGAAGCCCTGCGCGATCTCGATCTGGCGGTTGCGCGCTATGCGCAGATGATCGATGTCAGCGTCAAGGGCATCACCTTGCGTGACACCAAAAGCCGCTGGGGTTCGTGCTCGTCGCAAGGCGCGCTGAATTTCTCGTGGCGGCTGATCATGGCCCCGCCTTTTGTGCTCGATTATCTTGCCGCCCATGAAATTGCGCATCGGCGTGAAATGAATCATTCCTCCCGATACTGGCGTTTGCTAAACAGCATGACACCGGATGTCGAACGGGCCGAGGCATGGCTGAAAAGCCATGGCACAAGCCTGCACCATTACGGCTAACCGCACGAAAGAGCCGACCATGTTTTTGCACCCCGATACTCTGGCTTTGACAGCCCTGCTGGCGTTTTTGACAGCTTTGGGGCCGCTATCAACCGACATGTATCTGCCCTCCCTGCCCGCCATTGCCTCGACACTGGGCAGTGACAGCGCGGCGGCGCAAATGACCCTTTCGGCCTTTCTGTTCGGCTTTGCCGGCGGTCAGATTTTTTATGGTCCGCTGTCGGACCGGTTGGGCCGCAAACCGGTATTGCTGGCCGGCATGGCGCTGTTTATCGCCGCCTCGCTGGCCTGCGCCTTTGCACCGGCCATGTCCTGGCTGATTGTCGGACGCTTTTTCCAGGCTCTCGGCGCATCCGGCCCGATTGTGCTGGGGCGTGCCATTGTCCGCGATCTTTACGAGGGCCCTCGTGCCGGACGCGAATTGTCCCGCATGGGCACCGTGATGGGTCTGGTGCCTGCGCTCGCCCCCTTGCTGGGCGGAGTGCTGGAAACCGTTTTCGGCTGGCGGTCGAATTTCTACGCCACAGCGCTGTTCGGGATCGCCTTGGGTACGATTGTTATCCTGATGTTGCCGGAGACCCTGCGCGAACGCTCGCCCCATGCCGTCTCGTTGCGCTCGATCCTCAATGGTTTCAAAGTGCTCTTACAGCATCCGCGCTACCGCTTTTATGTCAGCCTGTCGGCTTTGGCCTATAGCGGATTATTCACCTTCATTTCCGGCTCGTCCTTCGTCTTGCAAAAAGTCTACGGCCTGAGCGTAATGGGTTTCAGCATGGTGTTTTCCTTCGTCGTGTTGGGCTTTATGACCGGCACGCTGATCGCCCAACGCGCGGTCAGCCGTCTGGGTCTGGACAGGACGATCGGTCTGGGCGTGCTGGCGCTGGCAGGCGGGGGCAGTGCCATGATGCTGGCCGTGCTGTTCGGTCCCGGTTCCGCGCTCGAAATCATGTTGCCGATGACGCTCTACACCATGGGTGTCGGCTTGGTCATGCCGCAATCGATGGCTGGCGCGATGACTCCCTTCCCTGAACGGGCGGGAGCGGCCTCCTCCCTGCTCGGCCTGATCCAGATGACCATGGCCGCCCTTGTCGGCACCCTGTTGGGACAAATGCTGGATTGGGGCTCGGCCCTGCCTTTGCCGGCACTGATTCTGGTTCTGGGAGGCTCCGCACTGCTGGTCCACCGGATGATGGTCCGCCTGCCGGCTGGCTCAACCGCCAAATAAACGGTCAAGCACCGAGGGCTCGCGCCGCACCGGTGCACGCTGGACCTCGTTGCCGCCGCCCACCATTGCGGGGGGACGCAATTCACGCGGGTCCAGCGGCCTGCTGACAGGTGTCCTGACATCTTGCGGCGGGGCCATCACAGACCCTGCAGGCGATTGCGGCACGATCTGCAAAGGCCGTCCCTCGCCATTGGAACGGACAGGAGGGGGAACCGGCACTTGCGGCATCGAAGCAGGCGGGACAGGCGCCGCAGGAGAGGAAGCCACAGGGATCGAAGCCGGTGGCACCAGATTGGATTGCGGCAAGGCCGGCGTGCGCACCGGCTCGTTTCTGCCCCGCGATGGCTCCACCATCGGCTCGTCGGCAGGCGGTGGCTCATCCTTGGAGGACAGTCCCAACAAAGCCGGAATATCGAGTGACCAGTTTGAATTCAGCCCCGGCAAGGGCTGGGGTTGCGTGCCTTTGAGCGCCCCCAGCATGAATTTCTGCCAGATGTCGGTCGGCAATGTGGCCCCCGACAAATGTTTGGTCGGCGATCCGTCATCATTGCCAAGCCAGATACCCGCCACCATGGTCGAGGTATAGCCGACAAACCACGCATCGCGGAAGTCCTGGCTCGTGCCTGTCTTTCCTGCGGTTTCCCAACCGGGAATCGTGGCTTTGCGTGCCGTTCCGGTCACCATGGTTTCGTGCATCATCACATTCATCATGCCGACATGCTCGGCTGAAATGACCCGCCCGATACCGCCGCCACTGCGGGCATAGACCCTTTCGCCCTCGCGGGTTTTGACCTCGGTGATCACATAGGGCAACACGCCAAGCCCGCCATTGGCAAAGCTGGCATAGGCCCCCACCAGTTCGAGCGGGCTGACTTCGGAAGTCCCCAAGGCAATCGAAGCGTTGGGTTCGAGTTTCGAGCGGATGCCCAATCGCGCCGCTGTCGAAATCACGGCTCTGGGGCCGACTTCCAGACACAGACGCACCGAGACCGTATTGAGCGATTGTGCCAATGCGTTTTTCAACGAGACCGGACCCGCATATTTGCGCGAATAGTTTTCGGGGTTCCATCCCTTGATCGACAAGGGCGCATCGTCGCGGATTGTATCGGGTGTCAATCCGCGCTCCAGCGCCGTCAGGAACACAATCGGTTTGAAGGACGAGCCGGGCTGGCGTTTGGCGGCTATCACGCGGTTGAACTGGCTTTCCGCATAGGATTTACCACCCACCAGCGCCTTGATCGCGCCATCCGGTGTCATGGCGACAAAGGCCCCCTGACTGACCCCGAATTTCTCGCCGCGTTGCATCAGCTCGTCCACCAATGCCCTTTCGCCCATGCTCTGCAAAGCAGGATCAAGCGTGGTGGTGACAATCACATCCTTGTCGAGCGTGCCGATGAAATCATCCAGCACATCCATGACATAATCAGCCGCATAATTGGACGAGCCTGCGCCGCTGGCGCGATTGGCCTTGGCGGGATTGGCCTGGGCCAGTTTGACCATGTCCTCGCTGACATAGCCTTCGCGTTGCATGGCCGCCAGCACCAGTTCGGCACGGGCCTGTGCGCCGGTCGGGTTGCGGTTGGGAGCCAGCCGCGAAGGCGACTGCACCAGCCCGCCCAGAATGGCGGCTTCCGCCAAGCTCACCAGTTTGGCCGATTTGCCGAAATAGCGTTGGGCGGCCGCTTCCACCCCGTAAGCGCCAGACCCGAAATAGACCCGGTTGAGATAGAGTTCGAGAATCTGGTCCTTGGAATAGTTGCGCTCCAGCCACAGAGCCAGAATCGCTTCCTGTATCTTGCGCGAGGCGGTGCGCTCCTGTGTCAGAAACAGGTTTTTGGCCAATTGCTGTGTCAGGGTCGAACCGCCCTGCAAATGGCCGCCCGCACTCATGATATTGCGGAGCATGGCGCGGGCAATCCCGATCGGATCAATGCCGAAATGGTCGTAAAAGCGCCGATCCTCGATCGACACAAAGGCTTTGGGCAAATAAGGCGGCAATTCTGCCAGTTGCATGGTGCGCCCGCCCATTTCACCGCGATTGGCCACCAGCGTGCCATCAACCGCCATGATGGCAATATTGGGAGGGCGTTTGGGGACGCTCAACTGGTCGATCGGCGGCAATTTGGCCGCATGATAGACCACCAGACCCGCCACCGCGATAAAACCCCAGATCGAGGCGACCACCGACCAGTAGAACAGCCGCCCCAGCCACGACACCGGACGGCGCGCGGCACTTCGGCTCCGCTTCTTGCCTGAAGGATCCCGGTCTGGGGAATTTTTGCCGGAAGGGGATTTAGCGGAAGGAGATTTAGCCGATCCTGCCCGTTTCGGCTCAGGGGCATCCTCATCGGGATCGCTCTGCGCCTGGCGCGGGGAGGGTTTGGCAGAACCGGACCGGCTTGAAACAACCGAGCGATCCCGCGCAGTCAGCCTGATATCAGAGGAGGAATGGCTTGCGCCGCCCTGCCCTGTCGACCGATCACGCCCCCCTTTGATCATCTCGTGTCCCATGCCCGCGGCAACTGTAACGGATTATGAGTCTATCAAGGCAAAATTAAGGATTCGTAAAGGTTTGGGCCGTTCAAGCCGCTACCGAGCGATCGGTCAGCAGGCGACAGATCCGTGCCACGGTGGCCTTCATGTCCCGCCGGTGCACAACCAGATCAACCATGCCGTGATCACGCAGATATTCCGACCGCTGGAACCCTTCGGGCAATTTCTCGCGGATGGTCTGTTCGATCACCCGTGGTCCTGCAAAGCCGATCAGCGCACCGGGTTCGGCAATATGCACATCGCCGAGCATGGCATAAGAGGCTGTCACACCCCCTGTCGTCGGATTGGTCAGCACCACGATATAGGGCAGGCGGGCTTCGCGCAGGCGGCGCACCGCAATGGTCGTGCGGGGCATCTGCATCAGCGAGAACATGCCTTCCTGCATCCGCGCACCACCCGAAGCCGCAAACATGACAAAAGGCGTGCGCCGTGACACGGCCGTTTCAAGCCCCGTCACCACCGCCTCGCCCGCCGCCATGCCGAGCGAACCACCCATGAAGTCGAAATCCTGCACGCCGATGGTCAGATGCTGGCCTTCAACCCGTCCGTGGCCGACTTTGACGGCATCGGTCTGAGAGGTTTTGGAACGGGCATCGCGGATACGGTCGGCATAGCGCTTTTCGTCACGGAATTTCAGCGGATCGGCCGGAACATCCGGCAAAGATATGGTCTCGTACTGGCCGTCATCGAACATGCTGGCCAGACGTTGGGTGGCTGTCATCCGCATATGGTAATCGGAGGACGGGATCACAAACAGATTGGCTTCCACATCCTTGTGGAACACCAATTGTCCGCTTTCGGGGCACTTGATCCACAAATTTTCCGGCGTATCACGGCGCAAAAACGACCGGATTTTGGGCGGAACAACGTTGGAAATCCAGTTCATGCGCGCAATCCCTCTGCCTGATGGTCACAAATCCGGTTTAAGACTTGTGAACGCGGCGAATACCTTCGATCAATTCCCCGACCAGACCCGTCACCGCAGGCACGGTCTTGGCCGTGGCCTTGCCATCGACAAGCGACAGCCGCACGGCTTCGACCAGTGCCGAACCGACCACAACCCCATCGGCCCCACGGGCGACGGTTTCGGCGGTTTCGGCATTCTTGACACCGAAGCCGACCACGACCGGCAAAGCGGTATGCGACTTGATCCGTGCCACGGAAGAGGCCACCTGCGAATGGTCGCTGATCGCCGAACCGGTAATGCCGGTCACCGACACATAATAAACAAACCCCGATGTATTGGTCAGCACTTTCGGCAGACGCGCATCATCGGTGGTGGGTGTCGCCAATCGGATGAAGTTCAGGCCAGCATCCAGTGCGGGTTTGCACAATTCGGCATCTTCTTCGGGCGGCAGATCGACAACGATCAGACCGTCGACACCCGCTTTGAGGGCATCGGCAATGAAGCGCTCGACACCGTAGATATAGATCGGGTTGAAGTAACCCATCAGGATGATCGGGGTCTCGCTATCACCCTGCCGGAAGCGCGACACCAGAGCCAATGTCTTGATCAGGGTCTGGCCCGCGGCCAATGCCCTCAACCCCGCCGCCTGAATGGCCGGACCATCGGCCATCGGATCGGTAAAGGGCATGCCGATCTCGATCAGATCCGCGCCTGCCGCTGGCAGGGCCTTGATGATCTCGAACGAGCTTTCGGGATCGGGATCGCCCCCCATCACAAAGGTGACCAGAGCGGCGCGGTGTTCGGCGCGAACTTTCGCGAAACGGTTTTCAATGCGTGTTGTCATGCTGTCTCACTACCATGGAGCGCGGGAAAGTGGGAGTAAAAAGGCAGGACAGGCACCGCAATGCCTCATCCTGCCGGTTCCCGACTCAATCCATTCCGCCGAGATGTTCGGCCACTGTGAAAATATCCTTGTCACCGCGACCGCACATATTGACGATCATCAGATGGTCTTTCGGCAGTTTTGGTGCGATTTCGCACACTTTGGCGATGGCATGAGCGGGTTCAAGCGCCGGAATGATCCCTTCCAGCTTCGACAACAACTGGAAGGCTTCCAGTGCTTCGGTGTCGGTGGCCGAAATATAGTTCACACGCCCGATGTCATGGAGCCAGGAATGTTCGGGGCCAATGCCGGGATAATCGAGACCCGCCGAAATCGAATGTGCTTCGGCAATCTGGCCGTCATCATCCATCAGCAGATAGGTCCGGTTGCCGTGCAACACGCCCGGACGGCCGCCGGTCAGCGAGGCCGCATGCGCGCCCGAGGACAGACCATGACCCGCCGCTTCCACCCCGTAAATCATGACATCCTTGTCATCGAGGAACGGATGGAACAGGCCGATCGCATTGGAGCCGCCACCGATGCAGGCAATGATCGAATTGGGCAGGCGGCCTTCGCGTTCCAGCATCTGTTCGCGCGCCTCGCGGCCGATCACGCATTGGAAATCGCGCACCATTGCCGGATAGGGATGCGGACCCGCCGCAGTGCCGATGCAATAAAACGTATCTTCGACATTCGACACCCAGTCGCGCAGGGCCTCGTTCATCGCGTCTTTCAGGGTCTTGGCCCCCGACACCACCGGCACCACTTCCGCGCCCAGCATTTTCATGCGGAACACGTTGGGCTTTTGCCGCTCGACATCGACCGCACCCATATAGACGATGCATTTCAGCCCGAAGCGGGCACAGACGGTGGCGGTCGCCACGCCGTGCTGGCCTGCACCGGTTTCGGCGATGATGCGGGTCTTGCCCATCCGCATGGCCAGCAGGATCTGGCCCATCACATTGTTGATCTTGTGGGCACCGGTATGGTTGAGCTCGTCGCGCTTGAGATAGATTTTCGCGCCGCCCAGATGTTCGGTCAGCCGTTCGGCATAATAAAGCGGGCTGGGACGGCCGACATAATGGGTCAGATAGGACCGCATTTCCTCCTGAAAGGACGGGTCGTTCTTGGCCACATCATAGGCTTTTTCCAGCGAGAGGATCAGCGGCATCAGGGTTTCGGCAACAAACCGCCCGCCAAACAGGCCGAAATGTCCGGTTTCGTCAGGACCGTTACGGAACGAATTGGGGTTTTGCACAGTCACGCTGAACCATCCTTTTTCATTGTATCGCCGATTGCCGGACTGCGGCCATAAAGGCTTTGATCCGTATGGGGTCTTTGATGCCGGGGGCACTTTCGACGCCCGAGGACACGTCTACCCCCGCAGCACCGGTTATCGCAAGCGCGTTTGCAACATTGTTCGCATCCAAGCCGCCCGAAAGCATGAAATGATGCTGTTTGCCGGCCTCTTTCAGCAAGGTCCAGTCAAAGCTGACCCCGTTGCCGCCGGGCAAAACCGCCTCTTTGGGCGGCTTGGCATCATAGAGCATCCAGTCGACCAGACTCTCGTAAGCGCGCGCATGGGTGAGATCATCCTGATCCGAAATCCCCACAGCCTTGATCAGCGGCAGGCCGAAGCGCTGTTTGATCGCGCTGACCCGCTCAAGCGTTTCATGCCCGTGCAATTGCAGGAAATCGGGTTGCAAAGCCGCAATCACATCTGCAATCAGATCATCGGGGGCATCGACCAGCAAAGCCACCTTTTTGACGTGTCCCGCCACCAGCGGGGCCAGAACCCTTGCATCCTCAAGACTCACATGACGGGGGGATTTGGGGAAAAACACAAAGCCGACCCAATCCGCACCGGCTTCAATGGCCGCATGCAGGGTTTCGGGTGTGCGCAATCCGCATATTTTGACCGTCAAATCCATCAAGAACCATTATAGGGCCGGACCACCAGATAAAACAGCCGTCTTTGCCGTTTTGACTCTTAAAAAATGACCCAAGCACTAGGCTTTGACAGCGTCCCACACCGCGATGGCGGCGGCGAGATCTTCGATTGCCGTGCCGACCGATTTGAACATGGTAATTTCTTGCACATTCCGGCGGCCCTGATGACGCCGGGCGGCCAGATCGAACAGATCGGCGGCAATATCGGCTTCGGTCATCAAGCCACTGGCAATCGGCTGGGCAAAATCACCCGCCTCTTTCAACGCGCCGGCACGGGTATCGCAAAACAGGGTCGCCCGCCGGATGACCTCGTCATCGGTTTCGCGCATCAAAGGCCTGAATGCACCGACGCAATCCACATGCGTGCCCGCCTGCAACCACTCGCCCTTGATCAGCGGATCGACCGACAGCGTGGCGCAGGATACCAGATCGGCCTCGCGCACCGCCGATTCCAGATCGTCAACCGCCACCACCGGCAGGCCTTGCGCTGAAAGCTCCGAGGCCAAAGCCTTGGCACGTTCGGGCCGGTGGTTCCACAGCTTGATGGTCTGATAGGGGCGCACGGCCAGATGCGCGCGGATCAGGAAAGGCGCCAGCGCACCTGCCCCCACCATCAGCATCGTCTTTGCATCCTGCCGGACCAGCGAGCGGGCCGCCAATGCCGAAGCCGCCGCCGTCCGCCAGACCGTCAGACGCGCGCCATCCATGGTCGCCAAAGGCTGGCCGCTGGTGCCGTCGAGCAACAGATAGGAGCCGAAAATGCTCGGCAACTGGCGCGCACTATTGGCCGGAAACACCGTCACCGTTTTGGTGCCCACATAGGAGTAGGCCGCCCCTGCACCCGTCCATGCGGGCATCAACAGCAAGGTGGCATCGGCATCATGGCGGCTGATGGTGTGGTGGTGGCGCAACGGCACAACCATGTCCGAGCGGAAGGCATCGGCCAGCGCATCAATCAGGCGCGGCATGGACAGGGCGGCATCAACCCCCGCCGTCGAAATCACTCGCATGGAATCACTCGCATGGGATCACTCGCATGAAAAAATCCGTGTCAGGGAAGCGGCCGGAACAATCCGGTCTATTTGATCATCGATATGGCGGAAGCCTCACCGGCAGAACGGCGCAAGCGCTCGACTTCCTGCCGCAGGCTGTCGGCTTCGCGTTGATACATCCGCGCCCGCTCGCGGGTCTTGCGTTGGGACCACCATGCCCCCGCACCGCCGACAATCACACCCAGCACGGCGGCGGCAATCATCACCAGAAACAACGGCACAGACACCTGCGCCCATTGGTCCATGACACCGAAAGGATCAAGCACCACCGAGACATCGGCGCGGTTGGAGACGGCAAACACCAGCAGAACCAGCGCGCAAGGCACAAACACAATGCCTTTGATGATGCCCTTCATGATGCTGTGCCTTTCACGGCAAGCGCTCAACCGTTACGGGAGCGGTTGATCCGTTCGCGCATTTCCTTGCCGGCCCGAAACACGGGTACCATCTTTTCCTCGACCGGCACATGCACGCCCGTCCGCGGATTACGCCCGACACGGGCATCACGCTGTTTGGTTGAGAAGGCTCCGAAACCGCGGATCTCGACGCGATCCCCGCGTGACAGGGCATTGCCAATCTCTTCAAGAATGGCGTTGACGACGTTCTCGGCATCTCTCTGATAGAGTTCCGGATAACGGTCGGCGATTTTTTGTACCAGTTCCGATTTGATCATGGCCCCAACATCTTCAAAAGAGGTTCATTGATAAGAAACGCTTTACCGATGACTGGCATCAGGGTGCCAGAGCACCAAAAGCCCGTCAAGAACAACGGCCTCACCCTGATTGTCAATATGGCGAAGCAACGCACCCATGCCGCTCAAGCCCATAAAATCCGACAAACCGGCCAGTCCATTCAGCATGCCGAGACGATCCAGACGACGCTCGGGCTTGTATCGCCGTATTTTCAGTCCTTTATCAAGTCCTTTTTCTTGTTCCAGCCACGTGATCGCATCCTGGTCATCTCCGAGACGGTCGACCAGCTTGAGCGCCAGCCCCTGTTTGCCGGTATAGATGCGGCCGTCGGAAACGGCTTTCACCTCGTCATCATTCAGGTGGCGGCGCTCCTGCACCAGCTCCTTGAACCAGACGAATGTATCCATCACCACCGATTCCAGCGCGGCCTGCGCTTCCGGTGTCGTAACCTCGACCGGATTGGGCGCGGCCTTCAACGGGCTTGATTTCACACCCTCGAATTTGACACCGAGCGTATCGAGCAATTTGACCACATTGGGATATTGGAACAACACACCGATCGAACCGACAATCGCCGTGCGGCGTGCGATGATCTGGTCAGCGGACAGGGCCGCGATGTAGCCGCCCGAGGCGGCAGTGCCGTCAACCACCGCCACCACGGGCATGGTTTTGGTCAGATCACGCAGGGCCTGATACAGCGCATCCGATCCGGTCACCGTGCCGCCGGGGCTGTCGATGACCACCAGAGCGGCCTTGGCCTTGCTGTCCTTGACGCGCTTGATCACATCCAGCGTATCCTTGTCGCCGGTGATCACGCCCTTGATATCGATCCGCGCCACATGGGCTGTGTGATCGCCCAATTCCTGCTTGCCGATGGTCAGCCAGCCCGCGCCGATCACCGCCAATCCCAAAATCACGAAAGCCAGCATGCGCCAGCGCGCGCGGCTCGATTTCAGGTGTCGCCGTTCGACCAGAAAATCGACATCGCTCATAATTTGATCCCTGAAAGGAAAATGCGTGGAAAAAGCCTAACCGATGCGCACACAGCTATCATTGCGCAGGGACAACAGCAACGCGAATTCCGGCATTGTGATCGAATCTCGGGTCAACACAAGCACAATCATGGCCGGTGCGACCCCGTTTCAGCACACTCAACTGTTGCCACAACCGCCGGAGCAAGCTAACCCGTGATATGCAATCGCGGCGGGATTAAATCCCCGTCGGGCTTGGCAGAACTGGCTTAATCAACTTGGCGTAACAGGATTGGAGATGAACTGATGAGCATCACACGCATTGGCTGTGGCCCCCGCATGAGCAAAGCCGTGATTCACGGACACACCGTCTATCTGGCCGGTCAGGTGGCCAGCACCACCAAGGGCGGCAGCGTCCATGACCAGACGGCCGATATTCTGGCCCAAATCGATGCCATTCTGGCTGAAGCCGGCACCGACAAGACCAAACTGCTGTCTGCCACCATCTGGCTGACCGACATGGGCACCTTCGGCGAAATGAACGCCGTCTGGGACACATGGGTTGCCGCCGGTTGCACGCCAGCCCGTGCGACGGTTGAAGCCAAGCTGGCCGCCGCCGAATACAAGGTCGAAATCGCTGTCATCGCGGCGCGCTGAGCGGAACTGACCGAGTTGGAACATTCAACGACGCTGTTGGCACGCCTGTTGTCCCTGCATCCCAAGCTGATCGATCTGTCACTGGATCGCATCATCCGCTTGTTGCAGGCTCTGGGCGAGCCACAGCGTCGTTTGCCTCCCGTCATCCATGTGGCGGGCACCAATGGCAAGGGATCGACCATCGCCTTCATGCGCGCCATGCTGGAGGCCGAGGGCCGTTCGGTCCATGTCTATACATCTCCGCATCTGGTGCATTTTCACGAGCGTATCCGCCTCGGCCAACCGGGCGGTGGTTCCATTGTCTCCGAAGCCCTGCTGGCCGACGCACTGGCCCGATGCGAAGCGGCCAATGCGGGCCAGCCGATGACGTTTTTCGAAATGACAACGGCCGCGGCCTTGTTGCTGTTTTCAGAACATCCCGCCGATCTGGTGCTGTTCGAGGTCGGTCTGGGCGGACGGTTTGATGCCACCAATGTGATCGACAATCCGCTGGTGACGGTGATCACCCCGATATCCATCGACCACACCGATTTTCTCGGCTCCGACATCAAAGGCATTGCCGCCGAGAAAGGCGGTATCATCAAAGCCGGTGTTCCGACCGTCATCGGCCGTCAGGAGCACGAGGGCAGTGAAGCGGTGCTGGAACAGATTGCCGATCGCCTGCGCGCGCCACTGGTCCGCTACGGGCAGGAATATCATGTGCTCGAGGAAAACGGGCGGCTGGTCTATCAGGACGAGACCGGCCTGCTTGATCTGCCCTTGCCCGCAATGGCCGGACACCACCAGCAGATCAATGCGGGCACGGCCATTGCCGCCTTGCGGACCGCAGGCTTCGGCCTGAAAGACACCGGCCTGTTCGAGCGCGGGATCACCAAAGCGGATTGGCCCGCCCGTCTGCACAATCTCGGCAAGGGTGTGCTGGCCGCCAGACTGCCGCCAGACAGCGAATTATGGCTGGATGGCGGCCACAATCTCGATGGCGGCCGTGTGCTGGCCGAAGCGCTGACAGCCATGAATATCCGGCGGCCCCGCCCGCTTGTGCTGATTGCGGGCATGTTGGCCACCAAGGATTCCGTGGGCTTTCTCATGAATTTTGCCGGACTGGCACAGCATGTCCATGCGGTCGGCATTGCCGGACAAACGGCCAGCCGTCCCGCACAGGATGTCGCCGATCACGCCCGTCAGGCCGGATTATCGGCCACCACCGCCGACACCATCGAGGATGCCTTGCACCGGATCAGCCAGCAGGAATGGCCGATCCCGCCGCGCGTCGTAATTTGCGGCTCGCTTTATCTGGCCGGCGAAGCGCTGTCGCGCAACCAGACACCACCGGTCTGAAGCCACAAAAAAAGGGCGCCGTGCGCCCTTTTCGCCAAGAGTGACCGCACCCGTCAGATGCTGGTCGAAATCCACTTGGACAGATCGGTCTTGGAAGCCGCACCGACCTTTTGCGAGGCAAGCTGGCCGTTTTTGAAGATGAGCAAAGTCGGAATCGACCGGATGCCGTATTGGGCGGCAACAGCAGGATTTTCGTCGACGTTCAACTTGACGATCTTCACCTTGCCTTCCATCTCGTGGGAAATTTCATCGAGCGCCGGCGCGATCATCCGGCATGGTCCACACCATTCGGCCCAGAAATCAACCACAACGGGTTCGGCAGAATTCAGGACATCGGCGGCAAAGGTCGCATCGGTTGTTTTTTCGGTCATTGATCTGTTTCCCTGAGCAAAGTGATTCTCATCTGGGCCGGAGGCTAGAGGAGTTAAGGTGATATGAGAAGCCACCTTGTCCATTTATTCGCGTCAATCCTCACCCCCATGTATGAAGCGCAAGGCCGCACTTCAAGAGAGCGCCTGATCGAGGAGATGATCCGGCACTTTCCACAGGCTGTGTCCGGCGGTGTACAGCACAAAGGCTTCAATCGGCTTGTCCGGATACAGGGATTGCAACAAGGCGCGGTAAAGCGCCAATTGCAGGACATGGGTCGGCTGGATGTCCTCGATCCGCTTGGGCGGGTTCAGACTGGTCTTGTAATCGGCCACCAGAATCCGGTCGGGCAACAAGGCCAGACGGTCGATCTTGCCCGACACCTTTTCCATCACGCGATCGGGCCCTAAGGCGACCGATCCGGCGATGCTGACCTCGGCCCGGCTTGTCGGCCCGAACAGCGGTGCAAAACGCGGATCGGCCAGCAAATCCAGACAGCCCGCAATCACCCGATCAAGATCATCGAGCGGCAGATCACTGGCCGACAGCGCTTTGGCCGATTTCCTGAGATAGAGGCGGGCCGCTTCCTCGCGCTTGTCGACCGGACAATTCGGCAACAATTCGAGCAGGCTATGCACCAGCGTGCCGCGCAATTGGGCCTGTTTCTGCCATGGCGTATCCAGCGGACGGTCACTGCGGTCAGCGGCATTGAGGGCGTGCGAAGGCCGCAAGGGTGCAGACACCTCATCCTCGCGTTGCGCATCCCGCCGCAACCAGTCGGGCGCTGTGGCACGGGCATGGGACGCATGGTCTTGCGCACCGGATTGGTCAGCCAGCCCCGTGGCCGGACGCAGATCATGCGGGGCAAAGCGCAGACTGCCTTCCGGCCCCTGGCCCTCGGGCACCGATTGCAGGTCTTCGCCCAGACCGCGCCGGATCATCTCGTACCAGCAATCTGGATCGGGCTTGTGGGGGCCTTGAAAACCCGCCACATAAAGCCGCTCGCGCGCCCTTGTCAGCGCGACATAGAGCAACCGCCGGTATTCCTTGCGTTGCAGGGCCACGGCCGCCACCTTTGCCAGATTGACCTTTTCGGGATCGGCGGCTTTCGAGCGCGACCAGACGGCCAGAGGCGGTTGGCGTTCGCTGTCGAGCAAGGGAAAATGTCCGGTATTGGATTGGTCGGGCAAGCCGATCGTATCGGGCAGAAAGACAATCGGCGCTTCAAGCCCCTTGGCACCGTGCACGGTCATCACCCGCACCTCGTTGCGTCCGGCTTCCATATCGCGCTTGATCTCGGTTTTGGTGCCCGAAAAAGCCAGCAGGAATCCCTGCAGGGATGGCGAGTGATGCATCTCGTAGGATTGGGCGGCATTCAGAAAAGCGTCAATGGCATCGGCGGCTTCCGCGCCCAGACGGCCCAACAGGGTCTCGCGGCCGCGATCGGCGGAAAGGACCGAGGCATAGAAGCTGAACGGCCCCTCGGCAACAGCCCGCAACCGCCATTGTTCGAACCGCTCGAACGCCGTCCGGTAGGCCGGATGGTCACGCAAGGCATGATAGAGCGAACCGGTGCGGTGCGGGGCCAGCACCAGCAGATCGTCATCGCTCAAACCGAACAGCGGCGATTTCAGCACCGTCGCAAAAGTCAGATCGTCATCGGGCAACAAAGCCGCCCGCCCCAGCGCCATCAGATCCATCACCGCAATGTGATCGGTCAATGACAGACGGTCTGCGCCCGCCACCGGAACATGGCGGTTTTTCAAGGCGCGGATCATCGCCTCGAAAAAGCCCGAGCGCTTGCGCACCAGAATCAGGATATCGCCCGGCATGATCCGCCGTTGCACCAGCCTGTCATCGGGACCGATCGCACTGATGCGCTCGGTGCTGGTGGCAGAACACCATTGGGCAATCTGGCTGGCGATCTGGTCGGCGACCTGCACGGAAGGGGCGGGCTGGCGGGATTGTGTGAGCGAAGGCACCCACTCGTCCGAGGCCTCTTCCTTGTCGGGTATGACCAGAGGCCAGATATCGACAAAGCCGGGCAGATCGCCGCGCCGCGCCTGATGCACGGGCGCGACAGAATCGCGCTCCAGCCCGTCATGATGGGCCGGATCACGGAACACCCGATCCACCGCCTCCAGCACCGCTCCCGAGGAGCGGAACGACATTTCCAGCTTGACCGGCATGAAGCCGCCTTTGCCATCCCTGACAGAGGTTTTGGCCAGAGCCTCGAAATGGTCGCGGCTTTCGGCAAAGGCGCGCGGATCGGCCCCTTGAAAACTATAGATCGACTGTTTGGGATCACCGACCGCAAACACGGTGCGGTGGGACTGGCGCGCGCCTTCGCCGGAAAAGAATTCACCCGTCAGGCTTTTGAGAATATCCCATTGCAGGGGGCTGGTATCCTGCGCCTCGTCGACCAGCAGATGGTCAATCCCCTGATCGAGTTTGAACAGCACCCAGGCGGCATCGGAACGCAACAGAAGCGAATGGGTGCGTTCGATCAGATCATCGAAATCCAGCGCGCCGCGTTGCGCTTTAGCCTGCGAATAATGGGCATTGACCGCATCGCTCACCAGCAAAATCGCACGCGAGCGTTCCACCACCTCGGCGGATTTTTTCAACTCGAGCAAATCCCCGATGCGGCTATATTCACTGTACAAGACATCGTAAAGCGCCGGATAGCGGTTTTGCAACGGGTTCGTCATCAGCCTGTTCTTAGCCGACATGCCGCCCGCCTGAGTGGTAAAAATCGCTCCATAGAGTTGCGACCTGTTCGGCTTGTGCTCGCGGACAGCCAGCAACCAAGCCGCTATTTTGCGGGCGACCGCCTGGTCATTCGGCGAACTGGCCGACATCACCTGTTGCAATTCCCGCATGGTCGCGGTTACAGCGGCCCCGGGCTCGATCCGCTTTGTGATCGCTTCAACCGTGTCTCCGGCCCCCAGCAGAAATTCGACGCGCAACCGCTCCATCATGGCTTCGATGGCCTGTTCGCCCTGCCCGTCACTGCCCAGACGCGTCTGCAACCCCATCGCCTCTTTGACGAGATCGGTCAGATCGCCTTCCGACATCAGATCGGCAATCAGCGACAAAGCCTGCGCCAGCCCCTGTCCGGGCTGTTTGATCGCCTCGCGTAGGACATAATCGCGCGCCTGCCCCAACAACAGTGCCTTTTGGGCATCGTCGAGCACTTCGAAACGGGCCGCCACATTGGCCTCGAACGGGAACAGATGTAGAAGTTTTTCACAGAAGGCGTGGATGGTCTGGATCTTCAAGCCGCCCGGGGTCTCGACCGCTTTGGCAAACAATTGCCGCGCCAATTGCAAACGAACCGGAGCGGGCGCACGGTTTTCGATTTTAACCAGTTCGGCGGCCAGCCTGTCATCATCCATCACCACCCAGCCTGCCAAGGTATCGAACACTTTGGTGGCCATATTGGCGGCGGCGGCTTTGGTATAGGTGAGCGCGAGAATACGGGCGGGGGCAACCCCGTCCAGCAACAGCCGGATCACCCGTTGCACCAGCACATGGGTTTTGCCGGAACCGGCATTGGCCGACACCCAGACCGACAGATCGGGATTGGCGGCTTGCTGCTGGATTTTGGTGGCCTGTTGAATTGGCGTGAGCATGGTCATGCGTGATCCTCGCTGGCATCGTCACCGGCCTCGTCATCCCCGCCGACCGACCATTCCTTGACCCGTGACAGGTGATCATAATCACCGACACTCGCATTGTTTTTGGGATGCAACCGTGCGCCAAATCCAGCGCCCTGATTGAACAGCGCATTGATCAGCGTCAAGGTGCCGTCCCAGTGCCGGTTGATCAGGGTCTCGACTGCTTCGGCATCCATTTTGGTGGTTCTGGATCTGACATCGCCACCCTCGCGGATATTGAGCTTGATATAATCGAGCCGGTTCGGCCTGTTGGCCTTGATGGCGGCAAAACCGCCACGCATGACCAGTGCCGCCGTCAACGTCAATTGCGGAGACAAACCGGCATGAACCTGCTTGACCGTCGGGACCACGCCGGTCTTGTAATCAATCACGCTGAAGCTGGCATCGGGATGATGCTCGATCCGGTCGGCCCGTCCCCTGAACGACACCTCGCCACCGCCCGCGAGCGGCACGGTCATCTTGCCGTCGATTTCGGCATGGATGTCACTGCCATCGGCACGCTGTCCGGCATCCCAATCCAGAAACCAGTCAACCGTCTGGCAATAACGCGGCCACCAGAAGGTTTCATATTCGGCCGCACTCGCCAGCCCGCTGAAAGCCTTGCGCCCGAAATCCAGCAGGGTCTCGCGCGGATTGGCCGGCGGGGTCTGCGGATAGGCTTTGGTGTAATCGCCCAAGGCATCATGAATGGCCGTGCCGCGATCGGCCGCATTGATCGGCCTGTCGAGCGGTTCGAGCGGATCAAGCCGTAAGATCTCGCGCGCATACAGGGCATAGGGATCACGCCGCAGGGTCTCGATATCGGTGATGCGAAAGCCCTTCGGCATCAGATCGCGCGGAGGCACAGGCGCTGGCCGTTCGATCGGGGCGGGCGTGACCAGCGGCTGGTTGAGCGCTCTGGCCCAATCGAGATAGACCTGCCCGCGCGCGCGCAGATCCCTGACAGCCTGTTCACCCGAAACCGCGATCAAGCGCTGGAGAAACCGCGACCGGACCATCGGATCACCACCGCGCTTGGCCGCCCGCGTGATCACCACATCGGGCGCACCAAAGCCCTGACAGAAATCATGCGCGGTCTGGCCGATGCGCCGTTCGGGGCTCGGCAGATCAAGCGCCTGCGCAATCGGGCGACTGAGAAAAGGATCGGTCTGCGTGGCAGGCGGCCAGACTGTCTCGTCACAACCGCCCAGCACCACGCGGTCGGCCTGCATCAAGCGGGCTTCCAGCAAACCCCAGATACGGATGCGCGCATGGGTCGGCCCATGCCGGACCACGACACATCCGGCCATCAGGGCTTCCAGATAGCCCGGCAAATCCTCCAGCGATCCCGTCAGACCGTCGACACCGCTGTTGCGGATATCATCGACCAGCGACACCCATTCCCGACTGCCTTCCGACATCTCGAAGGCTGAGCCGTCACCCCCCACCAAGCCGGCCAGCACCGGTTCCATCGCCAGCACCATCTGGTTCAGCGAGGCCGGACCCGTCTCATATGCCGCCCAGAACGGTGCCGCCAACCGGCTGATCTGATCCAGCATGGCAATGGCCTGCTCGCGGTGTTCGCCTGTCATCCGCTTTTCGGGCTGTTTGGGATAGCGGCCCGCTCCGGCCTGCAAACGGGCCTTGTAACCTGCCAGATCATGCGCGGGCGACAGACCGCGCAAGGCGCAGAGCTCGAGCGTGGCCCGCACCGGTGCCAATTCTGCGGCAGTCCGGCCGAACACCACCAGCGGGTGATCGAGCAAAGCCAGCAGAGAGGCCGCCGAACACTGTGCCGCCAATGCCTGCACCAACAGGCGAACCAAGCGTCCGGCCAGCGAGCGGTCCAGCGTCAACCCCGCCGAATCCTCGACCTTGATCGACCAGCGCGCCAATTCCTGCGAGACACGTTCGGCCAAGCCGCGATCGGGCGTGATCAGGCCGGCCGTTTTATGCTCGGTTTCCAGCACCTCGCGCAGGCTCAGGGCAATCGCCAAAGCCTCCTCGCGCTCGTCCTCGGCCTCGATCAAAGTGACCGATTGCAAAGCCTGATCAATCGCGTCATCGGGCAGATAGAGGGAGCGGTTGCGCCATTCCTGGGTGGTACCGACCGGACGCATCGCCTCCGAGATCAAAATCTGGCGGGCCTGCAAGGGCGGACTGACCGTGCCCAACGACACCACATCGTCTTTCTTGATCCCGATCGTTGCCAGCAAATGCGCCAGCAGATTTTGCGGATGGCCTTCCTCGCCATGCCGGTCGCTGACCAGTGACCACGAGGCCTCGTCCAGCCGCGTATCAAGACCGGGCAATACCGCCACCCCGTTGGGCAATCCGGCAATGGCCGCAATCAAGGCGGCTGTGGCTGGCATCGAACCGGTGGAGCCGGCCACGATAAAGGGTGCATCGGGGCGGAGCTGTTTGAGCCGTTCGGCCTCCGCCAGCACCAGCGTGTGGCGGCGGAAGGCCGCATCGACCACATTGAATTCTTTGCAGATGTTCGGCCATTGCTCGACGGCAATCGCCACGAAATGGCGCGAGATCAGCCAATGCTGGTCCAACTCCTGCGGAATTTCCTTGTGCAGATCCTCCCAGCTTTTGCCATGGATCGACAGGGTATCGATCAACTGCCCCAAGGCATCGGCCAGAGCCAGCGCATCATGCGGCGTGGTGGCGGGAATGAATTGATGGTTCTCGTTGCGCAAGGCCGATAATTGCTGAGGGGAGAACGGCAAGGACCCCTTGCCTTCCACCAGAGCCGCGCGGATCTGCACGGTCCATTTCATGATCAGTTGGGCCAGCATCAAGCGCCGGAACAGCGGATCGGCTTCGGCCAGAAAGCCCGACAAGTCCTTGTGCTGGTGAAAGCCGGAAAACAGGAGATTGTCCTCGGCCCGATCCGCATCCCCCAAGGGAATGATGGTCGGCAACAGCGTCGCTTTCGGATTGGCGCGCTCGGCAAACAATGCCGACAGGGTCTTGGCCGCGCGGCGGGTCGGCAGAAAAATCGTGGTCTCGTGCATCAGCAAGGGATTGGCCTGCGGATCGAATCCGGGAATCAGACTGCCGTCGAAATAGGCATTGGCCAGCGTCTCCAGAAACGGGGAGCCTGCCGCGATCGTTGCCACTCTGGGTCGGGAATAGGACAGACAAACCTCCTAATAAATGCTCTGTTCCAATGTGGCCTCGGCCCATCCAATACCTTCGGGCGTACCGACATGGAGCCAGGCTCCGTCAAGCCGCAAACCGTAAAGACGGTTTTGGGCCTGTGCCTGCCGGAACAGCCGCGTCAGTGAAAACGCACCTTCCGGCATGTCGGCAAACAGTTCCGGCTTGATGATGGCCACACCCGCATAGATGAACGGCGCAACCTGCCGTTCAACCCGCCAGCTCAAGCGGCCATCCTGCGCCATGGTAAAATCACCCATGCCCTCATAGCCTGTGGCCTGCGCGCCATTGGCCAGCAACAGCAGGATATCCATCTGTTGCGGATCCCAGAACGCGCCCAACCGCTCCAGATTGGACTTCGGCCCGTCAATCCAGAAACTGTCCGCATTGAGCACGAAAAACGGCTCTGATCCCAGATGCGGCAAAGCCTTTTTGATGCCCCCGCCCGAATCAAGCAATTGCGCGCGCTCGTCAGACACAATGACCTGCGGCGCATGACAATCTCTGACATGGGCTTCGATCTGCTCGCCCAGATAGTGCATATTGACCACGGCGGTTTCGACGCCGGCTTCGGCCAGCGGCTCCAGCAGATAATCGATCAGCGCGCGGCCTGCCACCTTGATCAGCGGTTTGGGTGTTGTCAGCGTCAAAGGCCGCATGCGCGTGCCCAGACCGGCGGCCAGCACCATGGCCTTGCGCGGCACCATCACGCACCCCCGACCAGTTGCGGCAGGATGTCCCGGTACCATTGGGCCAGCTCGCGCAACGACGGATGCCGCAGATTGCGGCGCAGATAGACTTCCAGATGCGGCAAATGCCGCAAATAGGCCGGCTTGCCGTCGCGGCGGTCCAGCCGGATGAAAATGCCGAGGATCTTGGTCACCCGTTGCGCCCCGAAAGCGGCATAGGCGGCCATGAATTCGGCCATGTCAAAAGCCTCGTCCTGGGCCTTGCGGGCCGTGAGATAGCGGCTCAGCAGGGACAGTTCCAACTCTTCGGAGACCAGCAAACGGGCATCTTGCAACAACGAGACCAGATCATAGGCAGGGTGGCCCAGGACCGCATCCTGAAAATCGATCACCCCGATCCGCTTGATCCCCTCGCGCTCCGGCAACCACAGCAGATTGGGCGAATGATAATCCCGCAAGGTCCATGTCTGTCCGTGTTGGGTCAGCGGGGTCAGGACCTCGCGCCACAGCGCCAGAAACTGGTTGCGGCTCGCCCCGCCCAGCGTCACCTGGCAATGGTGCGGCAGATACCAATCCAGCAGCAATTCGACCTCGATACACAACGCATCCGGATCATAGGCAGGCAGAACATGGTCATCGGCCTTCTGCGCCTTGCCGACAGCCACCGGCAGACGCGGCGGCAAAACCTGTTGATGCAAATGCGCCAGCAGATCGGTGGCCACACCATAGCGCTCGGCAATCGGGCCGCTGTGATCGGCTATTCCTTCGCCGCCCAAATCCTCGACAATCAGCAGACCGGGTTCGAGATCGGCGGCCAGAATGTCGGGTGCGCTCAAGCCTTGCGCCCGCAATCCATGCGCCACCGCCACAAAGGCATGTACGCTTTCGGACAATTTGGCCAAAGCCGAATAGGGTTTGCCCCAACGGATCGGCGGCCCGTCAGGTCGGCGCGGGGCAATCATCAGAATGGCCTGCTGGTCGGGCTTTTTCAGCCGCTCATAGGCCCGCGTGGAAGCATCGCCCTGAATCGGCACACGGATGGCCTCGCCCCAGCCATGCAGACGCAGGAAGTGCTGGACTGCCACATGCCGCTCCAGCCGTTCGGCCCAGCGGCCATAGCCGCGCATCGCCACCTGCCGCGCTTCGGGATGGCGGACCGACAGCGAGAAGGTCAGGTCGAGCCGGTCGGCAGGCAGAAAGTCGCCGAGCCGGTCGGGCCATTCGATCAGCAACAGCGAATCCGGTCCCGCCTCCTCCCAGCCCAGCTCTTCCAGCTCGCTCTGGTCCCTTATCCGGTAAAGATCGGCATGGACCACCGGCATCCTTGGCGTGTCATACATCTGGATCAGCGTGAAAGTCGGGCTCGGCACTTCCAGTTCGGGATCATCCGCCAGCACCCTCAGCAAAGCGCGCGCAAAGGCGGTCTTGCCTGCCCCCAGATCACCGCCCAGCGTGATGAAATCGCCGGGGATCAGCAAGCGGGCCAAATCACGCGCCAATGCATCGGTGGCGCTTAATCCGTTGAGCTCCAGCAACACGGTATTGGGAAGCGATGGGGAAGATGACGGGATCATGGCTGGCTCGCTCTCTCGCCTGCAGGAGGGTCCATCTGCCCTGCATCGGCTGGCCCTGCGACCGGGAAGGTACAGGTGACTTGTGTGCCCTGTTCGGGTCGTGATTCCAGCGAGACATGCCCGCCATGCAGTTCCACGAAGGAGCGCACCAGCGACAGACCCAAACCAACCCCGCGATGGCGCGAACCGGTGGTCCGGCTTTCAAACCGGTCGAACACCCGATCCATCATGCCCGGCTCGATACCGCGCCCCTGATCGGCAATCAGCAGTTCCACATCATCGCCCTTGCGCAAGGCCCGCAGGGTGACGGTCTGGCCCGGTTGCGAAAACCCGATGGCATTGGAGAGCAGATTGAACACAATCTGCCGCAAGCGATGGGCATCGCCACGGAACGAGCCGAGATCGGGATCGACATCGATCGACAGAGTGAGTTTTTGCTCGACGATGCGATCCTGCAAGCCTTCGGCGGCCCGCCGGATCACTTCGGTCAAATCGACATCCCCCAATTCGAGCGACAGATCACCGGTGTCGATCGAGGCGAGATCGAGAATATCATCGATGATGGCCAGAACCGCATTGGAAGAATGCATGATCAGCGAGGCATATTCATGCTGTTTGGCATTGAGCGTGCCGATATGCCCTTCGGCCAGCATTTGCGTGAAACCGATCACATTGGTCAGTGGCGAACGCAATTGATAGGAGACCTGATGCACGAAATTGTCGCGGAGCTGGCCGGCATGTTCAAGCGCGTCATTGCGCTCCTTCAGGGCGCGTTCGACGCTCACAGTTGCGGTGATGTCGGTAAAGGTGAACAGGGTCGAGCCATCGGGCAAAGGTGCCGCCGTGCAGGTCAGCACCATCCCGTCGGGCCGGTCCATCGACAGCGTCAAGCCCTTGCGGTTTTCATCAAAACCGGTCACCAGCCCGCGAATTTGCGCCCAGACTGTTTCATCGGGATAGAGTGAGGTCACCAAGCCGATCACCCGATCGATATGCGGTTCGCCCGCCAATTGGTCGGGTTGCATCTGCCACATGTCGCAAAAGGCAGGGTTGAACAGTTTCAACCGGCCATTGGTGCCGAACACCGCCACCGCCTCGGTCAGCGTATCGACGGTTTCGGTCTGCACCCGCATCATCGACTTGAAGCCGCTTTCCAGATTCAGCTTTTCGGTCAGATCGTCGAACAGATAGGTCACGCCGCCCTTGGGATTGGGATTGATGACCACCCGCAGACTGCGTCCATCGGGCAGATGCCAGATTTTTTCGGATGTTTCGAGCGCCCGATAGGCCGACAGCCATTGGGTTTTCCAGGCGCGGTAATCCGCCTGTTCGGGCAATTGCCGCTCCGAGAACAAACGGTCGAGAATTTCGCCGTCGGTCGGTCTGGTCTGGATCAGGTTCTGGTCAAAATGCCACAGATTGATCCATGCACTGTTGCAAAAGGCCAAGCGCGCCGATTGGTCAAACACCGCCACTGCCGTCGGCAATTGATCGAGCGTGCGCAACTGGCTGTCGAGCTGCTGGCGCAAATCCGCCCGCGCCGCTTCGAGGCTCGAGACATCCCGTGCAAAACCCAGCGAGCCGAATGGCATCGGCCGTTCGGTGACATCGAAAAACCGTTGCTCGCCTGCCGCAATCACCGTGGTGCGGGCCGACCATGGCGCGTGCCGTTCACGGGCATCGGCGGCATCCCCGCGCATCGCACTTTCCAGAAACTCGATACCATGCCTGACGACATCACCGCGATCGGGCGCTTCGACCGCTTCCACATAGGCCCGATTGGCCCAGACCAGTTGGCCTTTGTCATTGCGGTGCCAGATCGGGTCCGGCAATTGATCCAGCGTCTCGTGCCATTGCGCCATGTCCGCGCGCAACTGGCTGGCCTCTTCCTGCAAGCGGCGGATTTCCAGTGGCTCGCCCGTCACATTCCGCAAGCGCACCACGGCCTGTCCGAGGACCGGCAGGCCCAGCGCCTCGATGAAACGGCTATGGTGGCCAGCCAGATTGAGCGCAAAACCCGCACCCGTTTGCCGCAAGGCGGATATGGCCTCCTGTAACTGGTCAGCCGAGGTTTTGGGCAACCATTGATGGAATTCGGGCGCACGCAACAACTGGCCACCGACCACGGCGGCATCGCCAAAGATCTCGATATGCTGATCGGCATCCCGCCAGCACAGGATAATGGAAGGCTCGATCGACAACAGCATCCGCGCCTGTTCGCGCTGTTCGAGCAGGCGGGCCATGTCCTGCCGGTGGCGTTCCTGCATCTCCTTGAGCACCCGCGGAGCCTTCAATGCGCGATAGACCGCCAGCCCACAGGCCAGCACGGCGACCAGCACAACAGGGACAAATAACGGCCAGCCCGCTGACGGCCAGACCATCATCAATCCGCTTTCAAGCATGGACCATAAATCTTTCACATCCAGACCGATCTGTCATCAGACATCAAGGCGCGCGAAAGCCGCGCCGACCCCGCGAATCAGCTGGTTTTACCGTAAATTCCGCACTGCATAAAGAAAAGGCCCGGATAAACCGGGCCTTGGATTTTATCGTCTGTTTCCGCTCAGTAGCGGTAATGGTCAGGCTTGAACGGACCCTGTTGCGGCAGGCCGAGATAGTCGGCCTGTTTGTCCGACAGAGTGGTCAGCTTCACGCCGATTTTGTCGAGATGCAACATGGCAACCTTTTCATCGAGATGCTTGGGCAGGGTGTAGACTTTTTTGTCGTACTGGCCCTGCTTGGTCCACAATTCGATCTGGGCCAGCGTCTGGTTGGTGAAGGAGGCCGACATCACGAAAGAGGGGTGACCCGTCGCATTGCCGAGGTTCACCAGACGGCCTTCCGACAGCACGATGATGCGCTTGCCGTCGGAGAATTCCACTTCGTCGACCTGCGGCTTCACATTGTGCCACTTGAAGTTCTTGAGGCCGGCAATCTGGATTTCGGAATCGAAATGCCCGATGTTGCAGACAATCGCCCGATCCTTCATGGCGCGCATGTGATCGACCGTCAGCACGTCGACATTGCCTGTCGCGGTCACGAAAATATCGGC
>CANGOE010000027.1 GCA_947455455.1 Hyphomicrobiales bacterium | reverse complement strand
CATAATAAAAACACTGATGCATTCATTAATTTTTATTATTATATAAAATATACAAAATATATAGCAATAACAATATTGATTGAATTGTTGTATATATTTTATGATCAATGCTCAAAATTCAATACAAATTATAATCCATTAAATTATATTGGTATTGATAGTGGTGACCAAAAATATTCATATTTGATAAGTTTTATTGTGATTATAATCAATTCTTTAATTATTCATGCTGGCTTGTTTCTTTTTATTTTAAAAATTGCCATTTTAGATGATCGGTTTAATACTAATTTTTATAAATTGACGTCTGATATATTTAGTCTTTTTTATCAAAATTTTATTAAAATTATTTATATTTCGATAAATTCCTTGGGTGAAAAAAAATTTTACTTAAATTTTTAATTTTAATATTTATTATATATATTCTACCTTTTGATTTTGATATTATTAGTATTATTTTTAATTCTAATAATCATTTTTTAAATAATTTATTTTGGTTTTTAGAATTTATTTTATTTAATACAATAGGTATTGTTATTTACAATAAAATATTTATTGAAGGACTAAATTTACATTTTAAAAATGAAAAAATGGAAGGTCATTATGTTTTAAGTACTCAATTTAATACGACTCATTATGAATATAATATAAAAACATTTATTTTTATATTGCTTATTATTGTGTTTTTTTATTTCGTTTAAAAATCATGCAAATTTAACTGATTGGTGTCGTTGTTGCGCACCCAAACTATGATGATTTTTAAATGCTTCAACGTTATCATTTAACATCTCATTATGTTAAATGTGGTTGTCTTTTTCTATTATTTTTAACAGCAGGACATACAGACCCATCATGGACCAAGAGAACAATTCTCTGCCACCGCTGTTTCAGGCACCGCCGCTTGTGGCCCGTTTGACTGCGGGTCAACGCTTGCGGACTTATTTTCTGACAGGACTGGTGGTGGCCGGTCCTTTGGCCATTACAGCCTATATCACGTGGTCCTTCATCAAATGGGTTGATGGACTGGTCAAGCCTCTGGTTCCGACAGCCTATTGGCCGGATCGTCTTTTTGAATTTGAAGTGCCGGGCTTGGGCCTGTTGGTGGCTTTGGTGGGTCTCACATTGCTTGGGTTTTTGACCGCCAATCTGGTTGGTCGCTCATTGCTCGATGTCAGCGAGACCGTGCTGGGCCGTATGCCGGTGATCCGTGGACTTTATAAAAGCATGAAGCAGATTTTCATGACCGTCTTCAACGAGGAAGGATCCTCCTTCCGCAAAGTCGGCATGGTCGAATATCCTGCCAAGGGCATGTGGTCTTTGGTGTTTATTTCGACACCACCGGAGGGGGCTGTTTCTACGGGTCTCAAAGCGGCTGGTTTGAACACAACAGATGATTATATTTCGTGCTTTTTGCCCTGCACGCCCAATCCCACCACCGGCTTTTATTTCTATCTGCCCAAAAGCCAGGTGATCGAGGTCGATATGTCGACCGAGGATGCGGCTAAATTGATCATGTCGGCGGGGATGATCCAGCCCGATCAATTATCTGTGCCGTTAGCCAGTCTCGCACCACCCAAATCCGAAACAGTTTAACCGGCCCTGAGCAGTTTTATCGCGGCATCGCGCTCGAACAGATAGAGCAGGTGACGCAAGGCCTGTCCGCGTGGTGTATCCAGCATCGGATCTTTCAACAGGATCAGTTTGGCATCATCACGGGCGGTTGCCAGCAAATCGCCGTGCAGTTCCGGCAGGGCAAATCTGAAACCCGGCATGCCGGATTGGCGTGTGCCCAACACATCGCCTTCACCGCGCAATTTGAGATCTTCTTCGGCAATCAGAAAGCCATCTTCGCTTTGCCGCATGATATCGATACGGGCCTTGGCGGTCTCGCCCGCACCGCGCTTATGCAACAAAAGACAGGTGGATTGGGCCGATCCACGCCCGATCCGCCCGCGCAACTGGTGTAATTGCGATAGGCCGAACCGTTCGGCATGTTCGATAACCATCACGCTGGCATTGGGGACATCCACCCCCACCTCGATCACGGATGTGGCAACCAGCAAGCGTGTTTGACCGGAAGCAAATTGTTGCATGGCTTCATCTTTCAAAGCCGGTTTCAATTGTCCGTGCAACAAACCGACTTGCGCACCGAAGCGGTTGGAAAGGTCGGCAAAGCGCTCTTCCACCGCAGTCAGATCCAGCTCGTCATTTTCTGACACCAGCGGGCAGATCCAGTAAACCTGCCGGTCGGAGGCCAAAGCGCGGGCTACGGCCTCTGTCACTTCACCCAAGCGGTCCAGACTGATGGCGCGGGTGTCGATTTTCTGGCGGCCCGGAGGCTTTTCCCGCAAGATCGAGACATCCATATCGCCGAAATAGGTCAGGACCAATGTGCGCGGAATCGGTGTCGCGGTCATCACCAGCACATCAACAGCCTCGCCCTTGCGCGACAAGGCCAGACGTTGGTGAACCCCGAACCGGTGTTGCTCGTCAATCACCGCGAGGCCGAGACGGGCAAAAACGACATCGTCCTGAAACAAGGCATGGGTGCCGATGAGCACATCGATGCGGCCCTCGGCCAGATCGGCCAAGATGGATTTTCTCGATGCGCCCTTGTCACGACCTGTCAGCAATTGCACCCGTATTCCGATCGGTTCGGCGAGTGCTTTGAGCGTATCGAAATGCTGACGCGCCAGAATTTCGGTCGGGGCCATCAAGGCGGCCTGAAAACCGGCTTCGATCACATGGGTCATGGCCATCAAAGCCACCACGGTTTTGCCTGCGCCCACATCTCCTTGCAACAGACGCAACATCCGCTCTGGCGTTTCGAGATCGGTTTTGATGTCTTTGACCGCTTTTGTCTGATCGCTTGTGAGTGTATAGGGCAGGGCCGCCAGCAATTTGGCTTCCAGATCACCCGAAGCCGTGCGGGCAATGCCCGCCGCTTTCTTCATTTGTGCGCGCACCAGCAACAGAGCCAATTGGCTGGCCAGCAACTCGTCATAAGCCAGCCGTTTACGTGCCGGTGTGATGCCCGTCACATCCTCGGGCCGTTGCGGATTGTGGATCTGCCGCACAGCCTCGGCAAATGAGGGATAGTGATCCTGCTTCAGCAAGGCCGGTTCGATCCATTCCGGCAGATCGGGCAGGCGGGTGAGGGCGGTCTGGATCGTGCGGGCGATCATCCGGCTCGTCAGGCCATAGGTTTGCGGATAGACGGGTTCAATCAGGGGTGCGCGCAGAAAAGCCGCTTCATCCATGATCCGGTCAGGATGGACCATCTGCCGATGGCCGTCATAAAGTGTAAACGAGCCCGATACATAGCGCATTTCACCGACAGGCAGGCTGGCTTCAACCCGTGCCGCAACCGATTTGAAAAACACCAGTTCGATATCACCGGTGTCATCCTCGCAGATGACCTTATGCGGCAGGTTTCGCCGTCCTTGCGGGGCAGGGCGGTGGCTGAGCACCCGCAATTTGAAAGTGGTGAGCACATCCGGTTCGGCATCCATCAGGGTCGAGCGCAACCGCCGGTCCACCATGGATGAAGGCAAATGGAACAGCAGATCGAGCACCAATGCATCGCGTTCCACCGGAGCCAGCAATTTGTGATACAGCGCACCCAAACGCGTGCCGATACCCGACAGGGTCGTCAAAGGGGTAAACAGCGGGTTCAGAACAAGTGGGCGCATGGCCGGACACTATCAGGCCACAGCCAGCCTCAAAAGCATCTGCGGCGACAAAACACGATAAAATTCGGGCAACGACTAGTTGTTGACCAAAGCGGAAATCCGCTCCTTGATCATGTCATAGGTATGGGCAAAGGCCTCTTCCTTGGCCTTGTCCGAACTATGGGTGGCTGTCGGGTCGGTCACTGTCCAGATCGAGGTTGCCGGATGGCCCGGCCAATTGGCCATGGCCTCGCCATGCGAGCGATCGCAAAAGGTAAAAATCATATCCATATCGGGGGCTTTGGGTCCGGCAAATTCCGAAATATTTTTGGATGACAGACCCTTGGTGGAATAGCCGCGTTTTTCAAGCTCTTTGAGTGCCATGGGATGCACGGTGCCGGTGGGTTCCACACCCGCAGAATAGGCCCGATATTTGAGGGCACCATCACTGTTCAAAATCGCTTCGGCCATAATGGAGCGGGCCGCATTGGCCGAGCACAGGAAAAGAACCGAATAAATCCGGTCGGCATAGCGTATGCTCTCACTCATGGTCGTCTCCACCCCTATTGGGGATATTCTTGCAGGAAGTGAGAATAAAAGCCAGTTTTACTTTGGAGGTGTCTTGCCCGTGGTACTGGCAGTGGCCGTGGCGGTCTCGCTTTCACTCTGCGTCATGCTGCTGGCAGGCAGAGGTTCTTCCTTGAAGGCCACCTGAGACGGGTAATCTTTGGCTTTCAAAACGCTGATTTCAACGCGGATGCGCTGTTTGACCGGCTTGTTATCATCGGTGCGTTCGACATCGTAGACAAACAGGTCCAAGCCCGAAACTGTGTTGTTGGGCGTGAAAGTCATATCCGCACTGTCTGGGATCTGCTCGGTCTTGCCCAAACGGGCGTTGCGGACGAGGGTGGCTTTGCCGACATTGGCCATCGGGATTTTGATGGTGCAACGATCGCCCGATTTGACGTAAGCCGTGACATCGATGATTTGATCAAACGGGCTTCTGAAACGCGCCGATTTGCAGGGTTTGACTTCCTCTTGCGCGCTCGCTTGGCCCAAAAACAAGCCCATTCCGCCAATCACGGCAGACAGAACCAGACAAAACTTGGCGCATGAAAAAAACCTCATGCCATTAAGACGACCGGACAGCCCGATTGTTTAACAAAAGCAAATGCCAGAAGTCCGAAGGGGGCGGTATGAGCAAATTAAGGCAAGATATTGAATTAAAAAATGAATTTATAGCGCAGGCTTATATAGACGCTGTCTGGAGCCTTTTCGTTGAGCAAGTATTTCAGTGTTTGTGAAGGCTCCATGGTGCTGGCCGCATAACGGCAATTGACGGTCTGGACCCCACCGATACTGCCATAATCGGCAATACAGGGCTTTTCCTCGAGCCTTCCACGCAATTGGCGGGTGAGGGACAGCGACAATTCGCTGTTGGGTGTGGGTTGGGTATGGAACACCATTCCGAGTTTGAATGACGGTTGGATAACAAATTTCTCGCCGTAATTTCCAGTGCTCGCGCCCCAAACCAGCCCCAGACGAGGGGTCAATTGTGTCATAAAATCGAGTTGCATATCGGCGGATTTGGGGGAATACCATTTTTTCATCGCCACAAGATTGCCGTTCGACAATTCGAAGGATTGATCCTGCAGATTGCGCACTTTGTCGGTCAAATAGGTGCGATGTTGCATGTTGACAAAATAGGTATCAAAAAAGAAGCTCTCAAGGTTGTAGGAATGGGTTTTAAAGACAAAAATACAATAAGCAACAATTGATAAGGCAATTATTCTAACAGTTGTTTTTCTAAAGCATAGAATTGAAATTATGTTCATTTTAAAAAGATCCGAAAAAGGATGATAAAAATACAATCTGATCATCCAATGAATTGGTTAATGAATCCCTTTCAAGAATGTTGTTGATCCAAAAAATGCAACATCAATTCAAACTATGTGACACAGGCATACAAAGGACCACCGAAACCGGCACAACCCCGCACGCCAAGGCAGGACCGCGATGACGGAAAGCGGACTGTCAGACTTTGAAAAAAGAGCTTGCCAATCCCTCCCGCGCATTGCATGAGAGGGCAACGGAAGGGTGGCCGAGTGGTTTAAGGCAGCGGTCTTGAAAACCGCCGTGGGTGCAAGCCTACCGTGGGTTCGAATCCCACCTCTTCCGCCATTTCAGGTTTAAATTTTCATTTAATTCAACTTGATATGGCCAACGCATTCAATAAATTTGCCTGAATTGTGGTCAAAAAGCCTTCGCTGATAAAGCCAACCTATACCCAAGTGCTTTGAAAGCCCGTTCTATGGCTTCCAGACGGGTGCCGTGGCGAGGGTCCAGGATGCGGCGTACTTCGGTCTCGTGGATGTTGAGCCTGCGGCCAAGTTCGGCTTTGCTGATCCCGCTGATTTTCCATGCCCGATATAATTCGGCCTTCGTGCCGGTTTCCAATGGTAAGGACACGGCTATTTCACCCGCTTGAACCTGTGTGGGGCGTGGCAGGTTTTTCCCTGTCTTGATCCTGTGACATACGACAGCATCAATGGCATCTGCCGCCAACTCGCAGGCCTCGGCAAAACTGCTTCCGGCGGTACAGACTTCAGGCAGATCACGGACTGAAACAACAAAGTCCTGTTCGTCCTCGGTGATCGAAATGCCGTAGATGTTGGACATTCTCAACCTCGTTTGCATTGCATTAGATCGGAATTCCAAGTTGAATTTTGATCCGCTTGGCTCTTTGCTCATTGATATCGGATTGAACGGTCGTTGTTTTGTCCCCAAGCGTCAGTATGTAATGAGAGCCTTTACCCTTGGTTTTATCCAGTTCGAACAGCAAATCATGCTTTCTGGCGTAATGGCGAAGTTCACGAATGAGTTGATCCCGGTTCATCCCCCGATCCGATCCTGTTGATCAAATGCGCACAAATTTGTGCGAATATCAACACAAATTTGTGCGTATTTTTGCGGTTTCAATGAACGCAACGCAACAGACTGGACATGCAAAGTGTGATGAAGCGGCTTTCAAACAGGCCGATTTGGATTGGAATGGTCCCTTTACCCCTTGGCCACAGACAAGCCCTTCACCCCATGTTTGGCGATCAGACTGGCAACGAGGCCGTTGGTGGTGGCTTGCTCGATGAAACGGCTTAAAAATTCCGCGCCCTGTGTGTTGTGCTTGTGGGTGCCGATGGCTTGCTGGACCGAGGTGAATTGACCGTCGAGGATGCGTGAACCGGGCAGTTTTTCGACATCGGTCAGCAGGCGTGGTTTCAGGCAGGCGAGGGCTTCCAGTTTTTGGTCGACGAACAGTTGAAAGGCCCCGTCAATGCCTTGGGCATGCATCAAGCTGGCGTGTTTGATATTGGCAACCAGCCATAGATCATAAGCGGCGCGTTCGGCGACCGCGATCCTGATACCGGGTTGGTCGACCTCCGCGATGGTCTGGATCGGCGAACCGGCGGGGACCAGATAGGTTGCCAGAATTTCCACATAGGCTTTGGTAAAACTGATGATGGCGGCGCGGGCGGGTTCGGCGCCGATCAGGCAGATATCCCAAGCGTGATCAGCTGTGGCATCAACAATGGCCCCCGGTGATTCAAACGGGACCAGTTCGACCGGAATATCCAGCGCAGAACCGATGGCCTTTGCCATATCGGGGGCAACACCGAAGGGTTCGCCATTGTCATGCCGACCCGAAACAAGCAGGAAATTGCTGAGATTGATCCCGGCCCGCAAGGTGCCATTGGGGGCAAGTTCTTTGGCAATGGTTTGGCGTTGTGCGGGTATCATCGTAAATCCTGTCTGTGTGATTGTGCAAATGGCGTCTTAGACTAGCGCCGGAAAGGGATCTGTCACTCCCTGTCAGCCTGTTTTGGTTGGGTTTCAAGGGCTATCCAATCAGCAAAGGCTTTGACAAAGGAGGAGCCGGCTTTGCTTTCGGGATAGACCAGAAAATAGGAATTGGGTGTCGGAACGGCCAATTTGAATGGGGCAACCAACCGGCCGGAGCGCAAATCCTCTTCCACAAAGGCCTGTTGGGCGAGGGCAATTCCCACTTCGTCCAGAGCGGCCTGATAGGACAGGGCGGAATTTTCAAATTTAAGACCGCTATTGCCATCGATGGATTTGAGCTTGGCGGCGCGGAGCCAGTCGGGCCAGTCATTGGGGCGGTGCATCGAACATAGCAACACGAAACGTCCCAGATCGGCGGGGCGTTTGGGCATGGATTGATCGCGGAACAGTCCGGGACTGCAGACGGGCAACAGGGTCTCCCCAAACAACCGGCGACTGATGGTGTTGGCCGGTGGTGCCATACCCGAATGGATACAGACATCGATATCCTCGCGGTCGAAATCCACCGGCTGATGCGAGGTCGTGATTTGAACATCGATGTGTCGGTTGAGCGCATGAAAGCGGGCAAGCCGTGGGACCATCCAGCGAATGGCAAAGGTCGGTGGCAGTTTGATCCGAAGCGTGGTGCCGGTAGGCTGGGTTTTCAGACGGCGGGTCTTGAGATCAAGCTCGTCGAAGAGCTGGCTGAGCATGGCGGCATAGATCGCACCCTCGGTGGTTGTCTCGATGCCGCGCCGCAAACGCCGGCACAAGGACAGACCAAGCCACTGTTCAAGTTGGGTCACATGCCTGCTGACAGCCCCTTGCGTCACCCGCAATTCACTGGCGGCTTTGGTCAAACTGCCATTGCGGGCCGTGGCTTCAAAAGCACGCAAGGCATTCAACGGGGGGAGGGATCTGGTCATCAGCTCTGATTTTTTCTCATAGTAGTTGCACTAAATTGTGCCTATCATTGCAATGTCGTCAAGCATTAGTATTGAATAAATCTAATGTCATCCTGCACTTTGTTGGACCAAGCGAAGCGGGGTTGCCATGAAACGGGATGCAGTCATGAGCGAGACACACGCCAAACCGGCACAAACCCTGTTTGACAAGATCTGGAATGCCCATCTGATCCGGCATCTGGATGACGGGCGGGATCTGGTGTTTGTCGATCGCCATGTCTTGCAGGAAACCACCTGCGCCCAGGCCTTTCGCAAACTGCGCGCATCGGGCCGGACTGTGCTCTATCCTGATCTGACCATCGCCACGCAGGATCATATTGTTTCCACCAAACCCGGACGCACGGAGGACAGCAATCCGACCGGCCGTGAATTGATGCAGTTGATGCGCTCAAACGCCATGTCATCAGGTATCCGGCATTACGGGGTCGATCACCCGTCACAAGGCATTGTCCATGTCATTGCACCAGAATTGGGCCTGGCCTTGCCGGGCAGTCTTCTGGCTTGCGGGGACAGCCATACATCGACAGTCGGCGGGTTGGGTTGCCTCGGCATCGGTGTCGGCACCAGCGAGGTTGAACATGTGCTCGCGACACAAACTTTGGCCCTGTCCAAACCCAAATCCATGAGGATTGTCTATCACGGGACATTGCAGGCCGGATTGACGGCCAAAGATTTGATCCTGCACACCATCGGCCAAATCGGGGTGGCAGGTGGGCGCGGCTATGCTGTGGAATATGCCGGACCCGTGATCGAGGCTCTCGGTGTCGAAGCGCGTCTGACCTTGTGTAATATGTCGATCGAATTGGGGGCCAGATTGGGCTTTATTGCCCCCGATGAACAGGTTCTGACCTATTTGCAAGGCCGTGAATTTTCACCCAAAGGCAATGCCTTTACACAGGCTTGCGCCTATTGGCGGCAATTGCGCAGTGATACGGGGGCGGTTTTTGACAAAGAGGTGCAGATCGATTGCTCCTTGATCAGTCATCAGGTCTCGTGGGGGACCACGCCGGAGGATGTCGTATCCGTGGACGGCATCGTTCCCGATCCTGCAACGGTTGAAGAGCCGGCACGGCGTGAACGTCTGACCCAAGCGATTACTTATATGGATTTGCAGGCAGGCCAAAAACTGGCGGGCCTGCCCATCAATGTGGCTTTTATCGGCTCATGCACCAATTCGCGCCTGTCCGATTTGAAACTGGCGGCCGAACTGGTGCGGGGCAGGCATGTGGCTTCCGATGTGCGCGCTTTGGTGGTACCCGGTTCCATGTCCGTCAAACGCGAGGCGGAGGCCTTGGGGCTGGATGTGATTTTCCGCGACGCAGGCTTTGAATGGCGCGATGCGGGCTGTTCGATGTGTGTGAGTATCAATGAGGATGTGGTGCCACCGGGTGCGCGTTGTATCGCGACAACCAATCGGAATTTCGAAAACCGGCAGGGTCCGAAAAGCCGCACGCATATTGCCAGCCCTGCGGTTGTTGCAGTGGCGGCATTGAACGGCTGTATTCCGGATTCAGCCATGATCCAACCAGAAGCGGAGCGTTCAAGATGAGTGCTGTAGAGCGCGTAGACGGGGTCATGGCCCTGATCCCCCGTTGTGACATCAATACCGATGCCATCATTCCGTCCTCATGGTTGCGGACGGCTTCAGCGGATCTGGGTCAAGGTCTGTTCGGTGGCGAACGCTATGATGCGCTGGGGCAGGAAGTGCCGGGTTTTATTCTCAATCAACAGCCTTACCGGCACGCAAAAGTGCTTCTTGCTGACGAGAATTTCGGATGCGGCAGTTCACGCGAGGCGGCGGTTTGGGCCTTGGTTCAATTCGGGATCGGCTGTGTGCTGGCGCCGAGCTTTGCCGATATTTTTTACGAAAATGCCTTCCGCAACAATCTTGTCGCGGGCATCATCGATGTTGAGACCTATCAGGAGCTCAAAACTCTGGTCGAGACTCACTCTGAAGGTATGGCTTTCAGGGTTGATCTGCATACATTGACAGTGTCGGTGTCTGACGCGAATAATTCGCTCCACAATCGGTCATGGTCCTTCCAGATGCCTGCCTCGCGTGTTCAGGCAATGATCCGTGGCGATGACGAGATCACCACGACTTTACACCATCAAGAGGACATTTCAGATTTTTACAAAATGGCCAGCAGTGAAAAACCATGGTTGTTTCCCGAAGATCTGGTTGGTCTCAAACGCTAAAGACATCAATAGAAAAATATTATGGGAGGAACACGCATGACCACGACAAGCAAGGTTCTGAAAGCGACATTGTTCGGGGCAACACTGTTTGCCGCATCACTTGGTGCGCAGGCAGAAGAAATCGTTGTGTCCAATTATGGCGTATCGGCCAACGGCATGCCTTATGCGATTGCCATGGAAAAGGGCTTCTTCAAGGAAGAAGGGGCGAATGTCACAGGTATTCTGTCGTCGGCCGGTGGCGGGACCACTTTGCGCAATATGCTGGCGGGCAATGCGCCTTATGCCGAGGTCAATCCCAATGCCGTCATTGCCGCCATCCAGCAAGGGGCGGATATCAAATTTGTCAGTGACAATGTGCTGACCGTTGCCGAATTCGTTTGGGCGGTAAAACCCGATTCTCCGATCAAATCCGTCAAGGATTTGAAGGGCAAGAAAATGGGCTACACCAATCCGCGCTCGACCTCGCAAGGTCTGGCAACGTTGATCATCCAGTCGGGCGGGTTGAAGGTCGAAGATGTGGAATTGGTCAAGACAGGCGGTTTCGGCGAGGGCGTTGCCGCATTGGATGCCGGTTTGGTCGATATCACCCCGATGCCAGAACCCTTATGGGCCAAATTCAAGGATAAATACCGCGCTGTGGCCATCGCGTCCGATCTGTTGCCGCCGATTGCCAATGTGCTGGGTGCGGCTTCAAGCTCGCAATCGGTGGCCAAGGCCGATTTCATCAAGGCGGTATTGCGGGCGCGTAGGCGGGCTGTGGCCTATATGGTCCAAAACCCTGATGAATCTGGCGACATCATTGCCAAAGTCTACAATCTCGAACCCGCTGTTGCGCGGGCTTCGGTTCGGGCTTTGGTCGGGAGCCGCACGGCCGGTATTGAATATTGGGGCACAGGGCAATTCCATATGGAGGGGCTTAACCGCGCCATCGATGTGCAAAAGGCAGTCGGAGCCCTGTCGGGTGATATTGATGTGACCAAGATGATCGATACGCAATTCTTGGCCGATGATATCAAAGCGCTCAAATGATCAAGACCAGACCATGACACAGCCCCATATTCGCCTGACAGATGTCGAGATGACCTTTCCCCGCCCGGACGGGGTGGGGGAGGGCATTCATGCACTGGGTCCGATCCAGCTTGATTTGCGGCATGGGGAATTTTTTGCCGTTGTCGGCCCATCCGGTTGCGGCAAGTCGACACTGCTGGAATTGATGATCGGCCTGACCAGCCCGACAAAGGGAAGTATTACCTTTGAAGGCCAGCCGATCAACGGATCCTGTCCCGACGGGATCGGTGTGGTGTTTCAGGAGGATGCCTCGTTTGCCTGGCTGACGGTGCGCGATAACATTGCCTTCGGGTTGCGCCGCATGGCGCTGGATCGGCGCGAGCAGGACGAGCGGGTCGATAAAGCCCTCGCCATGATGGGTTTGGTCGAATTTGCCGATGCCTATCCCTCGCAATTGTCGGGCGGTATGCGCCAGCGGGTCTGTATCGCCCGTACACTGGTGACCGAACCGCGCTTGATCCTGCTGGACGAGCCATTCGGGGCGCTGGATCAGCAAACCCGTTTGTTGATGGGAGATGAAATCCTCTCGCTGTGGCGCAAAACGGGAGCGACAATTTTTTTGATTACCCATGCGCTGGACGAGGCCGCGATGCTGGCTGACCGGATCGGCGTGATGTCCTCAAGACCCGGTCAGTTGATCGATATTGTCGAAACCCATTGGCCGCGCGACCGTGACAGCCGCATTGTCGAACAGGATGCGTTTGGTGCTGTGACAGCGCGTTTGTGGCGGTCGTTGCGGGTGGAATCGATGAAGGCGATCGGTAAAAAGGAAGCCAGCTCATGACAAGGGCCGGATTGATCCGTCTTGGTCTGATCGTGGCACTGCTGGTTGCGCTGGAAGTGCTGGTCAAAATCGGCCGGATTGATGCTTTGACCATGCAGGCCCCCCACAAAATGGCTCTCGATCTGTTCACAATGCTCAAATCGGGCAAATTGAACAAAGCCATCGCCAAAACCATGGGCAATGCCGGCTTTGCTTTTGTGATTGCCGTGTCCTTGGGTGTCTTGGCCGGGTTGGTGATCCACCGTCTGCGGCGGTTGCGCGAGACGCTGGATCCGTTATTTGCCACCTATTATGCCATTCCGGTGTTTGCTTTCTATCCCTTGCTGATTTTGCTGTTGGGCCTTGGTGATGCGCCGCAAATTTTTATCGGCGTGATGCTGGGTTTTGTGGCTGTGGTGGTCAACACGCTGAACGGATTGGACCGTGTGCCGCGTGTCTTGCTTAAAACGGCACGTGTGAACGGCATGAACCCTCTTGAAACGGCGTTGAAAATCACCTTGCCCTCTGCCGCGCCCTATATTCTGACAGGGGCCAAATTTGCGGTTGCCTATTCACTGATCGGCGTGATCGGCGCCGAATTTATCATGTCGACCGGCGGCATGGGGTACGAGATCAGTTTTGCCTATAATAATTTCGACAATGCCACGATGTATCCGCTGATCATCCTGATTTTGGCGGTATCGATCACCATCAATATGGTGATCTCGCATTGGGAAAAATCCCTGCTCAAACGGCGGGGGTTGCAATGAGCGCTTCTACCCGCCGCCTGTTTGCCAATATGGGGTGGTTGACGTTGGCCATTCTCGTGCTTTGGCAGGGGCTTTATGCTTTGATCGGCGATATTGCTTTGCGGTCTCCGGTTTCAACCCTGCAATTTACCGCCAAATTCATCACAACACCGCAATTTGTCACCCATCTGACCGAAACGCTGAAAGCCTTTGTTCTGGCTTTGCTGATAGCTGTGACATCGGGATTGGCGATCGGTTTTCTGCTCGGTTTGAAGCGTTTTGCCAGCGAGATTTTCGAGCCTTTCCTGATCGCTATCTATTCCGTGCCTAAAATTACACTCTATCCGATCTTGTTGCTGATTTTCGGCTTGGGCCTGTCGGCCAAAGTGGCGTTCGGGGCCATTCACGGTATTGTGCCGATTGCCCTGTTTACCCTGAATGCCGTGCGCAATGTCAAACCGGTTCTGCTGAAAACCTCGCGGGTCATGGGGTTGTCGACCGGGGCGACCATCCGGACCGTGATTTTTCCCTCCGCCTTGCCGGAAATCTTTGCAGGGATACGGATCGGCTTTTCATTGACACTGATCGGCACTTTGCTGGGTGAAATGTTCGCCTCACAACGCGGTCTTGGCTTTTTGCTGATGAACGCCATCGGCCTGCACAATGTCGATGTGATCGTGATGCTGACCTTCCTGCTCACAGGCTTTGCCGGCATGGCCGGCATTGTCCTGTTGCTGATCAATCGCAGGATAACGGCGCAGGTTTGATTTGCACCGCTCATGGCCAAAAATATGATCCATTCATTTGATGGATACTGGGGCGAGGGCGCGAGATAAACTCGCTTCCCCTCTGCCATACACAGCCGCACTATAATTGGCGACAGTGTCCTTGCGGGCCGTATTGAGTAACTGGTTTGTGATTTGTGTGGCAGAGGCTTTGGTGAATTTTGAACCCAAAATCGCAGCGTACCCGCTGACGATCGGTGCGGCAAAAGAGGTGCCGTAAAGGCCCGTGAGGTCACCTCTGACACCCACGGCCAGAAAATTGTTTTGTACCGTGGCATTGTCGCCGGCGAAATTGGAATAGGAGGCCATCTTCGCTTTGCTTAATACGGTCCCATTTTTATCAAGCGCCCCGACATAAATTGCCGATTGAGCGCCAATCAGAGAAGCGTTCAACAAATCGATGTTGTTGCCAGAATTGATCCCATTCACCGCAACATTGTCATTGCCCGCCGCTTTCACCGTCACAGCACTGCCATTGACTGCATAGGAGATGATGGACGCGGTTTGTGGATCCCATTGTATCGAAGACGGAGCCTGCACCGAATTTGGACTGTCAAAAAAGCCATAACTGAGATTGACCACATTGAGGCCGGACTTCAGGGGGACTGGTGCGATGGAAACTGAAAGCTCGGTTGGCAATTGAACTTTCGAAACTGTAGCGAGAGGCGCAATCATCGAGGCTGTTTTGGCCGTCCAGTCCCCATGATAAACATTAAGCCAACCTGTGCCGAGATTGCCTAAAATCCGTGAACTCGCTTTGCTTTGCGCATAAAAATCAACCACGGTCATATTGACGCCTTGCCCCACATAACCTTGCGACCATGCTTGAACGATTTCGGGGTTCATCCAGGTAAAATAGGTGACAACAATCTTGGGGCCGATCTTAACAACAATCGGCGCATAGGTGGTCGCGCCTTTTCCGATTTGCGAAGGTGGTATGCTGATCGCCAGCGATTGAGCGGTTGTAAAAATGCTAAAAGCGCCAACAACGGACGCAAAGAGGTGATGTCGTTTGAGCATGTTTGATTTTCCTGTTCGTCATCGAAGTTTCAGAAAACGCAAAAACACTCAACTTTTACTGTTATTTCATATATCGATTGAATGAAGTCCCATCAAGTGGATTTTGATTCGTTCTTATTCAAGTGTTCTTTAAAATCCTTTGTTTGGCGTGCCATCGTTAACAATAAGTCAAAACGTGACCTTGTTAATATCTCTTTAAGGTTGTCAGGCGGCGTAAATCGCGTTAGCTTTTCGTTAATGAATAGTCATAGCGCCTTGCCAACGACCCGATCACTCGCCACTGCACCTGCGGCATCCAACCGCTTTGTGCGCGCCTTGGGCGTGAGCCTGATCGGTTTGTGTGTTGCCCAGTGCACGCCCGAGACCAAGCTGGCCTCCGTTGTGCCGGATGTGGTTTCTCAAACATTCACAAAGTCGGAACCAGAGGTTCTGCCCAAAGGGGTCGGATACGATAAAACCGGCAAGCCCTATACCGTTGCTGGCAAATTATATGTGCCGCGCGAAGAAAAGGGCTATTCGGCGACAGGTTTGGCCTCGTGGTATGGCCCGAGCTTCCATGGCCGTGAAACAGCCAATGGCGAGGTGTTTGACAAGAATTCGGTTTCTGTCGCCCATCCTACCATGCCCTTGCCCAGCTATGTCCGTGTGACCAATGTGCTGAATGGCCGCTCGATTATCGCCCGCGTCAATGATCGCGGGCCTTTCCATGGCAATCGTCTGGTTGATGTCTCGGAACAAGTTGCCGTGGGTTTGAATTTCAAACATTTGGGGACGGCGCGTCTGAAGGTCGATTATATCGGCCGCGCACCGGTATCCACCGATGATACAGCCGTTTTGATGGCCTCCTTGCGGACCGATGGGACACCGGCCCAATTGGGACGGGCAGGGACTGCACCTGTTGTGGCAAAAGCAACGGTTAACCAGACCCAACCGGCTTTGCGTAAAAACACCGATGAGACCTTGCCCACAGCCCAACAGCCGGTCAGCGAATTTGTTTCGGGCGAAGCCGGGCTTCCCATGCCGCCAGTGCGGCCATTTGCAATCGGCGAAACAGGTTTTCGCCCCCAATTTGCGGCTTTGAGCAATTTCAAGCCCGTGCTTGACGTAAAAGACAATCCCGAAATTGGCAATGTTTCTCAGTCTACCGTCATGACATCCGGTTCTGTGCCTTTGCCACCTGTGCGGCCCGATCAGTTTTCGTCAACCGATGTACCCGCAGTCAGTGCAAAAGCGCCTGCTCCTGTCACGGCCACCCCCGGCAATGGATTTGTTCCGGTCCCAACGCCTGCACGTGGTTGGAACAAAGGGGCCTGAAGGCCGCTGTCCTCATTTTTTTTCCCGATCCTCGGTTGATGTGATTGCCATGCTGGCTGAATGAAGGCATGGTCCGACATCGGTGATTTGCAGGGATTAAAGTTCTTCGATGAAAGCCAGTTCACATTCACGCTCACGGGGGATGTTCATCACCTTTGAGGGGGGTGAAGGGTCCGGCAAATCCACCCAATGCAAGCGTTTGCTGGCACGTTTAACGGCATTGCGGATCAATGCCGTTGCGACACGCGAGCCCGGCGGCTCTCCGGGAGCCGAGCGCATCCGGCAATTATTGCTCGATCACGGCACCGAACGGTTTACCGCTTTGGCCGAAGTGATGCTGTTTTATGCGGCGCGCAGCGAGCATCTGGAAAAGCTGATCCGCCCGACTTTGGCGCGCGGGGATTGGGTCGTATGCGACCGTTTCTCGGATTCGACCCGCGCCTATCAGGGGCTGGATGGCCGCGTCAAGGAATCCGATCTGGATATCATGGATCAATTCGTGGTGCGTGACACCAAGCCCGACCTGACATTTCTACTCGATTTGCCTGCCGCAGAAGGCCTGAAGCGCGCGGCAAAGCGGCGCGGGGATGGTGCGGTGGATCCGTTTGAAAACCAGTCTTTGGGCTACCATGTTGGACTGCGCGGAAAATTCCGAGCTTTGGCTGGGGCCGAGCCTGACCGCTGGGTGATTATCGATGCCACCGAAACCATGGACCAGATCGAGGAAGCCATCTGGCAGGTGGTGATTGACCGGTTCAAGGCGCGCAAGGGGCAAGTGTAATGTTGCCGCTTGATCCCACCACCGATGATCGCTTGCCCAATGCCCCGCACCCGCGTGAATCGCAGATCATGTTGGGGGCCGAAAAGGCCGAACAGAGCTTTCTCGAAGCCTATAACAGCGGCCGGATGCACCATGCCTGGATTTTGTCGGGGCCGGAAGGGATCGGCAAGGCCACATTCGCCTATCGGGCCGCCCGTTTTTTGCTGTCCCGCCCGCAAGGCCTGACCATTCAACCTGCCGACACTCTGGACGTACCTGCGGATGCGCCCGCCGCAAGGCAGGTGTTGGCTTTGTCGCATCCCGATTTGTTCGTGTTGCGCAGACAAGCCCAGAGTGACAAGTCTCCCATCCCTTCAATTATCAATGCCAATCTATCACGAGACGCCATCAGTACTTTTGCCCATACTCCCGGCAATGGTGGCTGGCGTGTGATGCTGATTGATTGCGCAGATCATCTCAATCGATTTAGTGCCAATTCTTTGCTTAAAACGATTGAGGAACCACCCCCACGTTCTGTTATTTTTTTGGTCACCCATTCTATTGGAAAATTGATACCTACTTTACGTTCAAGATCATGTGTTTTGCCTTTTTTCCCTCTCGAAACCCATGACATCGAAACCATTTTGCGCCAATCAGGTCAGGCCCCTGATGAGGCGCTCAATCGGCAGGCGGCACAAACCGCGCAAGGCTCGGCCCGTGTGGCCTTCCAGCGTCTGAACGAGCGCACGTTGGCTGTGGGTGATCATGTCCGCACCTTATTGGCGCAAATGCCGGATTATTCCCATACCGATGTGATGGCGATGTCCGATGCCTTCGGCCGCAAAGAAGGGCGTGCCGATTTCGACATCATGCGCGATACGGTGTTCGATTGGCTGAGCGAGCAAATCCGGCAACGGGCTGGCGAGGGGGCGCGTTCTCTTGCGCCTTTTGCCGAGGTATGGGAAAAGATCGACCGCGCCATGCGCGAGGTCGATGCTTATAATCTGGATCGACGGGCATTTGCCCTGACCCTATTTGTCGATTTGGCTGCCGCGATGCGTCGTTCGCTGGCCGCCTGATCGGATCATGGACAACACGAGGTGGGTATGAGCACGAAGCCGCAATTTTATCTGACCACAGCCATTTCCTACCCCAACGGCGCCCCCCATATCGGCCATGCCTATGAGTTGATTGCATCGGATGCGATTGCGCGGTTCAAACGTCTTGACGGTTTTGATGTTTTCTTTTTGACCGGCACAGACGAGCACGGCCAAAAAATGCTCCAGACAGCCCAGAAAGAGGGCATCGAAGTGCGCGCGCTGGCTGATCGCAATGCCGCCAATTTCAAAAACATGGCGCAGGCTCTCAATGCGTCCAATGATGATTTTATCCGCACCACCGAGGAGCGCCACAGACTGTCCTGTCAGGAAATCTGGAAGCGGATGGAGCAGGCGGGTGATATCTATCTGGCCACCTATGCCGGTTGGTATGCCGTGCGCGACGAGGCCTATTACACCGAGGGCGAAACCACGGTTGGGACCGATGGCATACGCCGTGGCCCGCAAGGCACGCCGGTGGAATGGGTGGAAGAGGAAAGCTATTTCTTCCGCCTGTCCAAATTTCAGGAGCCCTTGCTCAAACATTATCAGGACCACCCGGATTTTATCGGTCCCGACGAGCGGCGCAATGAAATCACCAGTTTCGTCAAATCCGGCCTGAAAGATCTGTCCGTCAGCCGCACGGCTTTCGATTGGGGGATCCCTGTGCCGGGCAATCCCAAACATGTGATGTATGTCTGGGTTGATGCCCTGACCAACTATCTCACAGCCACAGGCTTTCCGGACGAGCAGGCCGAGCGCCAGCATTTCTGGCCCGCCAATGTCCATATCATCGGCAAGGACATTGTGCGCTTTCACACCGTCTATTGGCCCGCCTTTTTGATGTCGGCCGGTTTGCCTTTGCCGCAACGGGTGTTTGGCCATGGTTTCCTGTTCAACCGTGGCGAGAAAATGTCCAAGTCGGTCGGCAATGTGATCGACCCATTCGCTTTGGCCAACCATTACGGGGTTGACCAGTTGCGCTATTTCTTCCTGCGTGAAGTGCCGTTCGGGCAGGATGGCAATTATTCGCATGAAGCGATTGTCACCCGCATCAATGCCGATCTGGCCAATGATCTGGGCAATCTGGCTCAACGGTCTTTGTCGATGATTGCCAAAAATCTGGAAGGCAAGGCGCCGCAACTGCAACATCTGTTGCCACAGGACCAGGCGATTCTGGATATGGCCTATGCATTACCGGAGAAATGCCGCCAACTGATGCAGAATTTCGCTCTGCACCAGATATTGGGTGAGATCTGGCGCGTGGTGGCCGAAGCCAACCGCTATTTTGCGACAGAAGAGCCATGGATTATCCGTAAAACCGATCAGGCGCGCTTCGAGGTGATTTTGGCGGTAACCAGTGAAGCGTTGCGCTGTGTCGCGATTATGGCACAACCGGTGATGCCGGTGGCTTGCGCCAAATTGCTGGATCTGCTCGGCGTGCCCGACAATGCCCGCGATTTCAACTGTGTCGGCACTTCAGGTCGCCTTGAAGGTGGACGGAACTTGCCTGCCCCCTCCGGCCTGTTCCCCCGTTATGTCGAGGAAGACAGCACAGCACAGGACACCAAAGCCTGATGCTCGTTGATAGTCATTGCCATCTCGATTTCCCGGAGCTGGAAGAGGACCGCGCGGGCGTGATTGCGCGTGCCAAAGCGGCGGGCGTGACCAGTATGGTGACAATTTCGACCCGTGTTGCCAAATTTGCGCTCTATGCGGGAATTGCCGAAAGCGATCCCGATATCTGGTGCACGGTAGGCACCCATCCGCTTGGCGTGGTGGATGAGCCCGATGTGCCGCTTGAGCGATTGCTGGACCTCTCGACCCATCCCAAATGCGTGGGGATCGGCGAAGCCGGCCTTGATTACCATTACGATACCGCCCCCCGTGATGTCGCCGAACGGGTGTTCCGCACCCATATCGAGGCCGCGCGTCTGACGAAACTGCCGCTTGTCATCCATGCGCGCGATTGTGATGACGACATGATCCGTATTCTGACGGATGAAATGGGGAAGGGGGCCTTTCCGGCCCTTTTGCATTGCTATTCGTCCGGCACTCGATTGGCTGAAGTCGGTGTTGCATTGGGCTTGAGTGTTTCTTTTTCGGGGATTTTGACTTTTAAAAAATCCGATGAAATCCGCGCCATTGCCAAAAGGGTACCGCTGGATCGTTTGCTGGTTGAAACAGATGCACCGTTTCTAGCCCCGCAAAAACACAGAGGCAAACGCAACGAGCCGTCATTTGTGGCCGAAACCGCCGCCATGCTCGCCGATGTGCATGGTCTCACCTATGAAGACATGGCGGCGCTGACCACCGATAATTTCTTCTCGCTGTTTTCCAAAGCTGTGCGCCCGCAATGACCGGCACAATCACCATTCTCGGTTGCGGATCTTCAGGCGGTGTGCCTCGCTTGGGCTTTGGCTGGGGATCATGCGATCCGCAAGAGCCAAAGAACCGGCGCAGACGCTGTTCGATTCTGGTCGAACGCCTCAGTGAAAATAAAAAAACCACTGTGGTTATAGATACTTCCCCGGATTTGCGCGACCAACTTCTGAGCACGCAAACGCGACACTTGGATGCTGTCTTGTTCACCCATGACCATGCCGACCATGTCCATGGCATTGATGATGTGCGCCCTTATGCATTACTGCAACGCCAACGTCTGCCGGTCTATATGGATGCGGTCACAGCCAAGGGCATCAAGAAGCGCTTTTCCTATATCTTTGAAACCATGGATGGCAGTGATTATCCGCCGATTATGGAAGAGTTCACGCTTGAAATCGGCCAAAAAGTTGAGATTTCAGGTGAGGGTGGGCCGATATCCTTTCTGCCCTTCAAATTACAGCACGGTCTTGTGCCAGCTTTGGGTTTTCGCATCAATGATGTGGCCTATACACCCGATGTGAATGCCATTCCCGAAGAAAGCCTTGTGTCTTTGCATAATCTCGATGTCTGGATTGTCGATGCCTTGCGGATTGCCCCGCATCCGACCCATTTCTGCCTGTCGGAGACGCTACACTGGATTGAAAAACTCAATCCCAAAAGGGCCATCCTGACCAATCTCCACACCGATATGGATTACGCGACCCTGTGCAACCAACTCCCTGACCACATCCGGCCCGCCTATGACGGGATGGTGATCGGGTTTTGAGGTTTAGACTGAGGTGATGGTGTCGGTTTTGTTGAAATCCTGGCCGACATAGAGCAATTCGCATTGATGCTCTTTGGCCAAAACATAGGCAAAACAGTCGCCAAAATTCAGACCTGCCGGATGCGTACCTTTGCCCCATTGTGCATAGGCCTGTGCCACGCGTTTGGAGGATTGATACGTCAGATTGATCACTTCAAAATTCAACCCCTCGATCATCTGCATCAATTCATCCAGCAGATTGCGCCGCTGGGCGACAATCAGTGCTTCCGCCAATGTGCCAGCGCACATTAATAGTCGTGGAGAATTCGCTAAACGATCGGACAAATAAGAGGCTTCCGGTTCATTCAACAAAATAGCCATGAGAGCCGAGGTATCGACGACAATCACTTTGGCAATCCATCATCACCATATAAGTCGTCCTGAGACCGTGCGGCAGACACTGGTGTTAATTTCAACTGGGCCGATGCACGGATTGTCGCCAGTAAGGCTTGACGGTTCTGGACCGTTTGTTGCGCTTTGATGGGTGTAAAGCGCACCTTGGGTTGACCATGCCGAGTCAGAATAATGTCGTCGCCAGCTTCAGCCCGACGGACAAGTTCGGTCAGTTGTGCCTTGGCATCAGAAACGGAAATTTCCATGGCAACCTCCAATAGGTGGAATTGGTCTATAATATAGTCCAAAATCCAGACTTCCTCAATATCATGTGTTTTTATAATTTGATGAAACCGTCCGATCCAATTCAAGGGGGCTTTGAATAAGAGGATGATATTTAAGTTCCATAATATGTCTTATGCGTTATTTGTATCCTATAAAATCAACCTTCCCACGCCCATCCCAATTCCCTGATACCCCCCCATAGTTGTGGACTTTGCAGTTGTGGACTGAGACAACCACGGCGGCAAACGGGCTTTGTGGTTTTGCGGTCGCGTGGTTTAACGAATGCAATAGTTCCGCAGGAGGCATGATGTCGCACGAAAAAAATCCACGGGAGGCTTTATCGCTTGATCCCGCGCATAAGCCTGATCCCGGCACTCCAGAGCCTCAAACAGGACACATCACACCCTCGCGCTCCATTGATGGCCTGCTGGACATTATGGCGGCTCTGCGGACCCCTGTGACGGGTTGCGCCTGGGATCTGGCACAGGATTTTGCTTCCATTGCGCCTTACACCATCGAGGAAGCCTATGAGGTTATCGATGCGATCCAGCGGGATGATGCCGAAGACCTGTGCGATGAATTGGGCGATTTGCTGTTACAGGTGGTGTTTCATGCCCGTATGGCCGAGGAAAAGGGTCTGTTTTCCTTTGCCGATGTCTGCGAGGCCATTACGTCTAAAATGATCCGCAGGCATCCGCATGTGTTTGGCGAAGCCCGCGATTTGCCACCCGATCAGGTCAAAGCCATGTGGGGACAAATCAAAGCGCAAGAAAAAGCCGAGCGCGCGACACGCCGTGCGGCAAACCATTTGCCCGAACCTGAGCCGGCCTTGCTGGATGCAGTGCCGCAAGCCCTGCCTGCGCTATCACGAGCCGAAAAATTGCAGAAACTGGCAGGTTCTGTCGGTTTTGATTGGGATGATGTGCAACTGGTTTTGGCCAAATGCGATGAGGAATTGGCAGAAGTCCGCGAGGCTGTGGCATCGGGTGATCAGGCCGCGATCAAGGACGAGATCGGCGATCTGCTGTTTGTCGTCGTCAACATCGCCCGCCATATGAAGATCGATCCCGAAGATTCTCTGAGGCAAGGAAATCAGAAGTTTATCAATAGATTCAATTATATCGAAAAGAATATTAAACTAAAAAATAAAGAATGGACTGAAGCCAGTCTTGAAGAAATGGAAGAATTATGGATTGAGGCCAAGCGGATGCTGGTTCCCCTTAAAGTGGACCAACAGGGCGAGGACAGGGTAAGCTAGGCTAGACTAGACTAGGCTTGGCTCACGGTTGCCAGCTTGTCGGCTCGATGGTGGTTTTGGGCTTGTTGGAACTGAGTTTTTTGGCTTCAGGCACGCGCCGCAAGAGCAGGCCCTCTTTTTCCAGAGGCAGGCGGACTTGCAGGCTGGTATCGCCATTGTCCTCGTCGCGCCGATCCAGCACTTCGCCCTCGCGATAGATCCAGGCCAGAATAGCACCATCCTGCGGGGTCAGGACCAGTTGATACACGCCACGATCGGCCGATAACTTGTCCTCGATCAGCGCCAGCAACGTGTCGGTGCCCTCGCCTGTCAGCGCAGAAACCGCTATGGGCTTGAGCAGTGTCGTGGCGTTTTCGGCGCGGTTCATCGCCTGTTCACGCGCTTCGGGAGAGAGTTGGTCGATCTTGTTCCAGACCTCGATCACCTTGTCGGGCTGGTCGGGATCAAGGCCGAGATCGCGCATGATCGCGGTCACATCCTGCGCCTGTGCTTCGGTATCCTCATGCGAGACATCGCGGATATGCAAGACAATATCGGCCTCGATCACATCTTCCAGTGTCGCCCGAAAAGCCGCCACCAGCGTGGTGGGAAGATCGGAGATAAAGCCCACGGTATCAGAGAGAATAATCGGCGCACCATGCGGCAGGCGCACAACGCGGGCTGTCGGATCAAGAGTGGCAAACAGCAAATCTTCGGCCATGACCTCGGCGGAGGTCAGGCGGTTGAACAGGGTTGATTTGCCGGCATTGGTATAGCCGACCAGCGCAATGATCGGATAAGGCGTGCGCCGCCGCCCTTCGCGATGCAGGCCGCGCGTGCGCTTGACGCTGTCGAGTTCGCGTTGCAAACGCACCATCCGGTCGAGAATGATCCGGCGGTCGGCCTCGATCTGGGTTTCACCCGGACCACCGAGAAAGCCGAAACCGCCGCGCTGGCGTTCCAGATGGGTCCATGATCGCACAAGGCGGCTCTTCTGATAGCCAAGATGAGCCAGTTCGACCTGCAACCGCCCTTCCCGTGTCCGCGCCCTGCGGCCGAAAATTTCGAGAATAAGACCGGTGCGGTCAATCACCTTGCATTGCCATGCCCTTTCGAGATTGCGTTGCTGGACCGGTGACAAGGCCGCATCCATGATGACAAGGCCGATCTCCAATTCCTCGATCTGCTGTTTGAGCTCTTCGACCTTGCCAGACCCGATATAGGTCGCAGGCGTGGGCCGATCGAGCACGATCAACCGTTCTGCCCGTACAGTCAGGTTGATGGCGGCGGCCAAGCCGACAGCTTCCACCAGACGGGCCGCCGTATCACGCGCATTGGGACGCGCTTCTTGCCCCGGCCGCAAACGCAGGCGCTGGGCATAGGGCCCGACAACCATGGTCTGTGTGCCAATCGCAATGGTGCGTTCAATGTCTGCAACAGGCTTGCGGACATTGGCGGCGATACGGTCGTTATCTGTCATCAGTTTGCGGCAGGTTCGTCGGTCGGCTCGAACAGAGCCATCGGTGCACCCGGCATGATGGTGGAAATGGCGTGTTTATAGACGAGTTGCGAATGGCCATCCCGGCGCAACAACACGCAGAAATTATCAAACCACGTCACAACGCCTTGCAGTTTGACGCCGTTGACGAGGAAAATTGTTAAAGGGATTTTGTGCTTACGCACATAGTTGAGGAAAGTGTCCTGCAGATTTTGCGCCCGTTCACCGGCCATCTCATCACCTCTTGTTCTTGCCGGACTTTTTTAGTTCCGGATTTCATTCTCAGTCATCACTGGACAATAACTGTTAGATCGGAATTACGCTCTTTTTGAGGCTCGTTGGCAAGGGATCAGGCCAAATCATTGGGAACAAATAACAGGCAATTGATGAAAGTTTGATGAAAACCTTGGAATTCAAAGGCTTTAATCAACACCAAGACTTTTCAGTTTGCGGTGCAAAGCTGACCTTTCCATGCCGACAAATTCCGATGTTCGCGAAATATTGCCGCCAAACCGCCCGATTTGGGCCACCAGATATTCACGCTCGAACAATTCGCGGGCCTCGCGCAAAGGGAGCGCCATCAGCTTTTCGCCGCCCTCGCCATTGGGCATTGAAGGAACCATCGCGCCGACATCGGGCGGCAACAGATCGGCTGTGATTTCATCCTGCCCCTCGCCGGTCGACAGGATCAACAAGCGTTCGACCGTATTGCGCAACTGACGGATATTGCCGGGCCAGTCATAGGATTGCAAAACCGCCATCGCATCATTGGTGATGATGCGGGCCGGCAATCCGTCCCGCGTGCCCAGTTGGGTGATGAAATGTGAAATCAAAGCCGGCACATCTTCCCGTCGATCCGCCAATGACGGCACACGCACCGGCACCACATTGAGGCGGTGCAACAAATCCTCGCGGAAACGACCAACGGCTATCTCATGGGCCAGATCGCGTGCCGTCGAGGACATAACCCGCACATCCACTTGCACCTTGGTACTGCCACCAACCCGATTGAAGGTCTGGTCAACCAGTACCCGTAATATTTTGCCTTGGGTGACCAAAGGCATATCGCAGACTTCATCGAGATAGAGCGTGCCGCTATGGGCCTCCTCCAGCGCGCCGATCTGGCTGATGCGGCCTTGGGCATCCTCGACACCGAACAAGGCGGCCTCAACCGTGTCGGGGTTCATGGTGGCGGCATTGATAACCAGAAACGGGCTGTTGGCGCGGCTGGAATGGGCATGGATCTGGCGGGCCACCAATTCCTTGCCCGAACCCGGTGGCCCCGAAATCATGACCCGTGCATTGGAATGGGCGACTTTTTCGATTGTCGAGCGCAACTGGTTGGAGGCAAAAGACTGGCCGATGATGTCGCTGGCCTGCACATTGCGGGTTTTCAGCTCGCGCACCTCGCGTTTGAGATTGGATGTTTCAATCGCCCGATCAGCCACCAGCAACAAGCGATCGGCTTTGAAGGGTTTTTCGATAAAATCATAGGCCCCGCGTTTGATGGCAGACACGGCGGTTTCGATATTGCCATGGCCTGAAATCATCACCACCGGCAAATCGTGATGCTGTTCCTTGATCACATCCAGCAATTGCAAGCCGTCGAGCCGCGAGCCCTGAATCCAGATATCGAGGAACACCAGACTGGGGCGGCGCTGGCCGATGGCCGCAAGGGCTTCGTCGGCATTGGCGGCCGTACGGGCAGAATGGCCCTCGTCTTCCAGAATACCCGCGACCAGATCGCGGATATCGGCTTCATCATCAATGATCAGAATATCTGCGCTCATGAAAGGCTCTGGTCCGTGCTGTTGGTTGTGTCGGATTTGGTCTCGATGGGGAACCAAAGCCTGACACAGGCTCCGCGTTGCTGGTCTGTCCGGTCGAGCAGTTCGATGCCGCCGCCGTGATCCTCAAGAATTTTGCCGACAATGGCCAACCCCAAACCCGTGCCACTGCTTCGCGTGGTCATATAGGGTTCCAGCAATCGGGTGCGGGATTCAAGCGGGAAACCCTTGCCATTGTCCGTCACATCGATGGTGATGCGGTCTTCCGTGGTGTGCAATGACACGTCAATATGGCCGATAAAAGACGGCTCGTCGGTTTCCAGAGCAAAGGCCGCAACCGATTCAGTGGCGTTTTTGATGATATTGGTCAAAGCCTGCGACAACAGGCGGCGGTCGAAATGCGCGGTAACAATGTCACGCGGCAGATGTTCGACGATCTGGATATCGGGATTGCCGACCCGCATCAGGAACAACACCTGCCTGATCGTGCTCGACAGATCATCGCTTTCCGGCAGAGGTTTCGGCATACGGGCGAAGGAGGAGAATTCATCCACCATCCGCTTGATGTCATCGACCTGCCGGATGATCGTATCGGTGCATTGATCGAAAATTTCGCGATCCTGGACAATGACCTTGCCATATTTGCGCCGGATGCGTTCGGCCGACAACTGGATCGGGGTCAGCGGATTTTTGATCTCATGGGCAATGCGCCGCGCGACATCGGCCCATGCAGAGCTTCGCTGGGCGGTAATCAGATCGGAAATGTCATCGAGGGTCATCACAGCGCCCTCGCCCGAATGAGAGCCGTGTTCGGATGAAATACGCACGCTCAACACCCGTTCGCGCTTCTGTCGGTTCCAGTCGATTTCGCCGGCGGCATCGCCCGAACGGGACGATACGGCTTCGAGATAGAGCGGAGCCAGTTCAGGTGCTACGGCGGCAATCGAGGCCCCGATCAATTCCGAAGGTTCGCTGTCGAGCAGACGCGCCGCTTCGGGATTGACCACAGTGATCAACCCACTGGAATCCAGCCCGATCACACCGGCGGGAACCCCGGACAGCACCGCTTCGGTAAAGCGGCGGCGACGGTCGATCAACTCATTGGCCACAATCAGGTTTTCACGTTGCAAACGCAATTCGGAGGTCATTTTGTTGAAGGTTTCACCCAAATGGCCCAAATCGCCCTCGCGGCGCGAGACTTCCACCTCGACATCATAATTGCCGGTCGCCACCGCATCTGTCGCGTCGATCAGACGGCGGATCGGGGTCACGAGGCGGTTGGCAAAATTAAGCCCCAGCAAAGCCGCCGAGAGCAACAAAATGATAGAAACCACCGCATACATACTGGCAAAGGCAATCTGCACATCCAGTTTGCGCTTGGTCAGCGCGTCGTAATATTCGGATGCCGCTTCGGCCTGTCGCGGAAAATCCAGCGCCAGTTGATCCACCCCGCGAGCCACCACCAGATAGGTATCCTTGAAAGCCGGCACTTTCAGAATGGCGCGGAAGATATTGTTATCCTTGGGGATCAGACACCACGCTTCCAGATCATCGGCGGCCTTCATGTCCTCGAAGGTCGGCAACAGGAAGCCTTCTGTTTCCTTCAACTCGATTTTCTCGACAATCGTGCCATCCTCGCGGATCAGCATGGTGATCGGAAAGCCGAGAAAGGCCGAGCGCGAACGCATGAATTCGTGAAAGAAGATGCGGTTTTGCTCGAAAGCAGGCCTGACACGGGCCAGATCGGAAGCCATCAGGTTGATTTCGCGGCCAATCGCCCGGCATTGCAACTCGCGAAACGAGCGGGCGACTTCGACCGAGGTGGTCAGCAATTCCTGCACATATCGGCCAAAGGAAATATCGATCCCACGTTCCAGTGTCAGCCAGCCCATCGCGGCCACCAGAATGGCCGGAATACCGGCGGTAAACACAAACAGGCCGACAATGCGGGCATGCAAGCCTGCCGCCGCCTGCCCCGCCCTACGGGCCCGGAACAGCTTGACCCCTTCCGCCAGCACAAAGATGACGAGGATAAAAATCAGCACGCCATTGGTGATGAACAGGCTGTTGACCAGATCACGGGTGACGACAATCGGCACCATGCCCGCCAGCACCATAAAGGTGGCAAGCGCCGACAAAAGCGCCAGACCCACCGTGGTGATGACAGCAACAAGCCACCAGCGCGTCGAACGGGAGGCTTTTTGTCCCGTTTTGGCTGTTTGAAGGTCGGGTACCGTTTGAAGCTCGGGTCCGGACATCAAGAATCATGCACTTTCGTCAGCGACAGTCATACGTTGCAATAAAGCAACAGTGGCTGTGACGGAAGCACTAACTGTCAACGCAGGGTTCTGACCACCGGCAATTCAAGATCCCTGATCTTTTTGCGCAAGGTATTGCGGTTCAGACCCAGCATTTCGGCCGCTTTGATCTGGTTGCCACGGGTGGCGGCCAGCGAAACAGTAATCAACGGCGCTTCCAGTTCGCGCAGGATGCGGTGATAGAGGCCGGGAGGCGGGATATCATTGCCGAATTGGGCGAAATAGATCTCCAGATGCTGTTCGATTGATTCCGCCAAGGTCAGCGGTTGGCTGTGCTGTTTGGGCTCGAACCCTTCGGAGGCATAGGATTCAGGTTCAGCCAATTCGGCTTCAATCAGCGATTCAACGATGGTTTCCTGCGGATAAAGGGCCGCCAGACGGCGCACCAGATTTTCCAGTTCGCGGATATTGCCGGGCCAACGGTGCCGCTTCAGGCGGTCCAATGCACCGACATCGATTTGCTTGCGCGGCAAACCCTCTTTTTCGGCAATGGTGAAGAAGTGCCGGACCAGATCGGGAATATCCTCGCTCCGTTCGCGCAAAGGGGGCAAACGCAAGGGCACCACATTCAACCGGAAAAACAGATCCTCGCGGAACAGGCCCTGCCGGATTGCTCCTCGCAGATCCTTGTTGGTGGCCGCGACAATCCGCACATTGGTTTTGATCGGCGTGCGCCCGCCAACGGTGGTGTATTCGCCCTGTTGCAGGACACGCAACAGGCGCGTCTGGGCATCCATCGGCATATCGCCGATTTCATCGAGAAACAGCGTGCCGCCTTCGGCCTGCTCGAACCGGCCAGAGGCGCGGTTGAGAGCCCCGGTAAACGAGCCTTTTTCATGACCGAACAATTCACTTTCGATCAGATCGCGCGGGATAGCCGCCATATTGACCGGAACGAACGGACCACGCCGGCGCTTGCCGTAATCATGCAAGGCGCGGGCGACCAATTCCTTGCCGGTGCCCGATTCCCCCATGATCATCACGGTCAGATCGGTTTGCATCAGACGGGCCAAGGCCCGATACAACTCCTGCATGGCCGGCGAACGCCCGACCAGCGGAATGTCTTCGGGATGTTCAGGGTCTTCGTGGACGGTCGATTTAGGACGGCTCATGGCGCGCCCGACAATGCTGATCAATTCCTTGAGATCGAAGGGTTTTGGCAGATATTCATAAGCGCCGCGCTCGCTGGCGCGAATGGCGGTCATAAAGGTGTTTTGCGCGCTCATCACAATGATCGGCACATCGGGACGCACTTTTTTGATGCGGGGCACAAGGTCAAAGCCGTTTTCGTCGGGCATGACCACATCGGTAATGATGAGATCACCCTCACCGGCCGCCGCCCAGCGATACAAAGTGCCCGCCTGCCCTGTCGTGCGCACCTCATAGCCTGCACGCCCCAATGCCTGTGACAGCACGGTGCGGATGGCGGCGTCGTCGTCAGCTACCAAAATTGTGCCGTGCGGCATCCGATATCTCCGTCTCAGCCGTGCGACCATCGCGGGCGATATGCATGGGCATCAGGATCCGGAACGTTGTCCGTCTCGGAACCGTATCAAACTCGATCACGCCGCCATGGTCTCCAATGATCTTGGCAACCAATGCAAGACCGAGGCCACTTCCGGAATTTTTGGTTGAAAAGAACGGTTCGAACAGGTGGCGGGTCAGCTCAACGGGGATACCGGGGCCGTTGTCGCGCACACAGATTTCAAGCGGCAAGGCGACTTTACCGGGCCGACCGTTCACGCTCATCCGCACACCCGGCCGAAATGCCGAGGTCATTTCGATGGTGCCATCAACCGTATCGGGACCAATCGCCTCTGCCGCATTTTTAACCAGATTGAGGAAAACCTGCACAAGCTGGTCACGGTTTCCCATCATCGGAGGCAAGGAAGGATCATAGGATTCACTGAAACGGATGTGGCGGGCAAAGCCCGACATGGCGATTTTTTTGACATGTTCGAGCACCGAATGGATGTTGACCGGTTCCTGTTGCAGGGGGCGTCCATCGGCAAAATCCTCGAAACGGTCAACCAGCGTGACAATCCGGTCGGTTTCATCGCAAATCAGTTGTGTCAGCTCGCGGTCCTCGTCGGAAGCCGACAGTTCGAGCAATTGGGCGGCCCCGCGAATACCCGAAAGAGGGTTCTTGATTTCATGCGCCAGCATCGACCCCATGGCCGAGATGGAGCGGACTGCCCCTCTATGCGTCAGTTGTCTGTCTATTTTTTCAGCAATTGTCTTTTCTTGAAGCACAATGACAACCTCTTCCTGGTTGTCGCCGGTCGGGGCAATGAACACATCAACGATGCGATCCAGCCCGATCCGGGGAGTGCCGAGGTCGATCCGGTATTCGTTATAGCTCCCGCCGCTGTTGCGCGCGGCTTGCACCAATTCCAGCACCGGCGAGCCAAACGGCAACAATTGTTTCAAAAACAACCGTTTCAGCATGCTTCGGCTGGTCTGGAAGAAGGCTTCGGCCGCAGAATTGGCCTCGATGACCTGATCGGACTGGTTCACAACCATCACAGGCAAAGGCAAAAGCCCGATAATGGCTTCGGCGCGCATGGTTTGCTGGAGTGGGAGCGGCTCATTCATCGGTCAAACTCTTCATCAGGCAATCCTTGGACGCATGGCGCGTCGCTTTGGTGTGTAGAAACTGGCCTTGGCTTTTGTGTGGCAAAAATCAGGGCAAGCAAGGATCGGACCTCTTGCGGATCGGTGCTGGTGACGAGACGCAAACGGTGGGTTTGGGTGAAAACGGCCGGATCGGCATTGTGTTCGGCATAAGCCGCCAGATGTTTACGGGCATGGCGGATACCCATGGCATGACCATAGACCGACAACAGGCTGTCATAATGCTCCAGCGCCGCTTCGCATTTGATTGGCAAGGGATGGTCTGGCAAGGTTTGCATATCGTCATGCAAACCACGGCCAATTGCACCGACAAGCCAAGGCTGGCCCATGGCGGCGCGGCCGATCATCACCCCGTCCGCCCCTGATTGGGCCAACATGGCGCGGGCATCTGCAAGCGTGTGGCCGTCACCATTGACCAGAACAGGGATCGAAACCGCCTGCTTGACGGCCGCAACCGCCGCCCAATCGGCTTTGCCTTTATAAAACTGGCAACGGGTGCGGCCATGCACCGTCACCAGTGCAACACCGGCTTGTTCGGCGCGTCTGGCCAGTTCGGGGGCGTTGAGCGAGTGATGATCCCAGCCAAGCCGCATTTTGACTGTGACCGGAATGGAAACGGCCGATATGCAGGCCTCGATCAGCCGTAATGCATGATCAAGATCACGCATCAGCGCCGATCCGGCCTCGCCACCCGTGACCTTTTTGGCCGGACAACCCATATTGATATCGATAACGGCGGCACCAGAGGCTTCCGACATCCGCGCCGCCTCGCCCATCCAGTGCGGATCACACCCCGCCAGTTGGACAATATGCGGATCAACCCCCTGCCCTTCGGCCCGTAAGACGGATTCCTGATCGCCCAGCACCAGTTGATCGGAGGCCACCATCTCGGACACCACCATCGACGCGCCGAACCGACGCGCAATGCGGCGAAAACCGATATCGCTCACCCCGGACATCGGCGCGACAGCCGTACAGCCATCCAGCTGGAGAGAACCGATTTTGAGCGCAGGAAGTGCCATCCGGACTGTCTCGTTCCATATGAGCTACAGGCGTATTGAAGGCTTACTCTTATCGTATTTTTTGCAGTGCGGCAAAATCAGTTGCATAAAACGGGTTTTAAACAAGCTGTCTTTCGTTTCACGAGTTGACCGGACCGGATTTAAGCGACATCAAAAAGGGGATGAACATGCCCATACACCATAACACCCCCTCAGTGCCTCTGGTACTGGTGGCCGCCGGACGCGGCCATCGGGCAGGTGAAGGTTTGCCCAAGCAATACAGGCTTTTGGCCGGTCTTCCCGTATTGGTCAGAACCCTGAAAGCCCTGTTGTCCGATGCCCGTATCAATCCGGTGCAATGCGTGATTAATCCCGACGATCTGGCTCTCTATCAGGCCTGCATAGACCGTCTCGATCATGCCGAGCAATCACGGGTCTTGCCAGCGGTTTCCGGCGGACAGACGCGCCAGCAATCGGTAAAAGCCGGATTGGAGGCTTTACTGAGCTCGGCCCAGGCCAATGACACTGAATTTGCACATGTGTTGATCCACGATGCCGCCCGCGCCTTCATATCCGCTGATTTGCTCGATCGTGCTTTGACAATCCCCAGTGATACGGTAGCCGCCATTCCCGCGCTTGCCGTGACGGATACGCTGAAATGGGTTGATGGGAACGGGATGGTTGATCAAACTGCTGATCGCGGGCGTTTGCGGGCTGTGCAAACACCGCAGGTTTTCCGCTTTGCCGCTTTGCTCGATGCCCATCGTCAAGCCGTTCAGTCGGGACACACAGATTTGACCGATGATGCCGCCGTCATGGAACAAGCGGGCTATCCAGTCGGTTTCTTTGACGGAGATCCCCATAACATCAAACTGACGCTGGAGGATGATTTCCGTATGGCCGAGGCAAGAATGAAGGCTTGTATGATCCCGGTGACCGGCTTGGGCTATGATGTACACGCCTTTACCAGTGGTGACCATGTCTGGTTGGGCGGTGTCAGGATTGCCCATGATCGCGGCGTGCGCGCCCATTCCGACGGGGATGTGATCCTGCACGCTTTGACCGATGCCCTGCTGGGCGCATTGGCCGATGGCGATATCGGCCAGCATTTCCCGCCTTCCGACGAGCAATGGCGCGGTGCGTCCTCCGACCGTTTTGTACAATTCGCTGTCGACCGAATTCACCAGCGCGGCGGGCGTTTGGTGCATGTCGACATCACGCTGGTGTGCGAAACCCCGCGTCTGGGTCCGCATCGCAATGACATTCTTGCTGTGATCAGCCGTTTATGCGGTTTGCCAACCACAAAAATTGGCTTAAAAGCAACGACATCGGAAAAAATGGGCTTTACCGGACGCGGTGAAGGATTGGCGGCGCAAGCGATTGCGACCGTTCTATTACCGGATTGAGTGGGAGTGAACATGTTTGAAGTCGAATTGAGAAACCGCGCCGCCGACCTGCTCTCCAAATGCCGTGCCAAAGGTGTGCGCCTTGCCACAGTAGAAAGTTGCACAGGCGGGCTAATTTCAGCCGTGTTGACCGACATTGCCGGCTCTTCCGATGTGTTCGACCGTGGTTTTGTGACCTATTCCAACGATGCCAAAACAGCGCTTGTCGGTGTGCCTGCGGAATTGATCGCGGAGCATGGTTCCGTTAGCCGCGAAGTGGCCATAGCGATGGCCGATGGCGGCATGGCCCGTTCAAAGGCAACACTTGTTGTGTCGATTACCGGCGTGGCCGGCCCCGGCGGCGGCACCAGCCAGAAGCCCGTCGGCCTTGTCCACTTCGCACTGGCCGCCCAAGGCAAGGACACAGTGCACCAGCGGTGCCTGTTCGGCGATCTGGGCCGCAAGTCGGTCCGGCAGTCCTCGATCCATCAGGCGCTGGATATGTTCGAGGCGGCGCTTTGAGATTGGTTCCCTTTTTTAGAAAAGGGGACCAATCGTTAATTTTTATAATTGATGATTTTATTTTAGCTCATCAAATAGGTTGTTTAACTCTTATCAATATCAGGATTTCGCAATTCAGCCTTTAAAATTTCAGTATCGAAATTATTTGTTACAAGTCGTTTATAAATTACAGATAAATAAATAGAAAGTATTGGCAATGAAAATATAAATATTATAGAAAGTATTATAAAAAAAATCATTAAAAGTATTACAGAATTTGAAATAATATTTAAATTAGTTAAATCATATACATGCATATTATATTTAAACAAATAAGAAATGACAAAAAATACAAAAAATAATAATAAAAAAAATATAAAATATATAATAAGGATATATATTAAATTTACAATAAATATTAAAATAATTCTAAAAGAATTTACCATATAGTTTGAACCGTATAATTTAAAACTAATAAATAATATTTCAATTAAAATAAATTTTGCTCTATAGTCTAGAGCAAAAATAGCCAAACTATATAAAAATAAACTAATAAATAAAGATAATAAATAAAAAATTACAAAAAACAATATT
>CANGOE010000026.1 GCA_947455455.1 Hyphomicrobiales bacterium | reverse complement strand
GCGATGGCCGGAAGCTCTTCGGCAGGGCCGATAGACGGCAGAGAGGGCACAGGCAGTGCGCGCTCGATCTGGCGCAGGACCGAACCGGAATCAAAACTCTGAGCCAAAGCCCCCGAGGCCGCGAACAACGCGCCAAGAAGCAAGGCACTTCGGGTCAGACCCGCACGGATGGTGGGACCTTTACGCATCCGAGGACTGCCCACAATGTGACCGTCGAAAATCCGAAAAGCAGCCATGCTCGTTCAATTCCTGAAATATGGGACATGGAAAAACACACAACAAAAACCGGCCTGCGAACCACAACGCACGCAACAACACGCAAGACCAACAACAGGAAAACGCCAGAGCTAAAGCTCGGGAAAACCACCGGAAAACAACCGGCGGACACAACGCAAAACACGAAACAAAAATCAAACAGGTGACCGGTCAGACCAAACAACTGACCCTGTCAGACACACAGGAGAGACATCAGCACCCGCAACAACCAGACCCGTTAAACCAGACTTGGAACGACAAGAACCCGGGAACCGAGACGCGCAAAACGCAGGACCATTGGCCAATCAGGCTTGGAAAGTGAATTTTACCCGCCATCACGATGGCTTACACAACAGACGCGCTTAAAAACAGAAACACTTACAAATCACACAGATCACAATTCAACCATATTCATAACCAGATCACGCAAGCGAGTCAAATGGGATCCGATTTTATCGGAATGCGCTGTTTCGATAGAGAAATACCAGCCATTTTGTCGATTTCGGTCCGTTTTTTATCCGAATTCTTCCGAATCACCGCATTGATAAACCCCCATCTGCAAATATGATTAACGCGGGTCATTCTCCAGACCGCATTGAATGGTCAGCACATGGCACTGTGCCGCCGGAGCGCAAGGAAGGATCAGCTTGGCGGCTGATCGGGTTGATGTTAGACTTGTTGCTCGGGTCTGTGTTTTCAGACTGTATGAACAAAGCTGGACACGCGGCGTGGTGATTTTTCCACCCTGAGCTGGAATTGTTGTGAGGCATGCCAATGCGCAAATTTCTCATTGTATTCTTTTGTTTATTCGGGACGGCGGCCTATGCCGAAAAATACTGCAACCATCCGCCGACCGGCCTGTTCGGCAACGAGGGCGACACCAAAAGCATCACATGGGAAATGACCGTGCAATCGGCCCGTGCCGGGTCGGACCAGAACGGCTGTTCGAAGGAATATCTGTTCCAGAACGGTCTGAGCAAGCCGATCGAAATCCTGATCAAGCCGAAATTTGTGTCTGCGCGGATTGAAAACGACAATGTGATCATCATCGTCCCCGAAAAAGTCGGGACCGACACGATGACGGTCAAAATCCTGTACAACAAGCGCAAGGGCCGCGTGCAGACGGGCTATGTCAATTATACAATCAAGATCAAAGACAAAGCGCTTTGAGCTGGCGCTTTGATCAGGCCAATTGATATCTGCCCGTTTGCGGGGAGATGATCAGGAGCCTGTGAGTTTGCCCCACGTGACCTGTTCGGCGATCATGATCCCGCCGACCACCAGCAAGAGCGAGACGGCGTGATAGAGGCCGAACGGCTCATCCAGAACCAGCACCGACAGAAATGCGCCGAACACCGGCAGGAGATTGGTGAACAGCGAGGCCCGGCCTGCGCCGATCAACTCGATGGCGCGGATAAAGAAAATCTGCGCGATCAGGGACGGAAACAGGCTGACATAGGCAATGATGCCCCAACCCATCGGCGTCGGCCATTGGGTCAGCCCCATCAGGTTTTCAATCAGCACAAAGGGAACGGAGGAGGCAAAGGCGCACAGTGCAAAGGCGGCAAACAGTGCCATGCCGGAAATCTGCGGCTTTTTCCGCAAAGCCAGCACATAGCCGGCCAGAAACAGGCAGGAGGCCAGCAAGCCGATATCGCCCAGATTGAAGGTCAGATGCCGCAAGATCTCCAGATCGCCGCGGGCGGAAATGGTCACCACGCCCGCGATGGTGACGAAGAAGCCGCACCATTGATAGGCATTGATCGGGGTTCGGTAGACCAGATAGCCACCCACCAGAACGAAGACCGGAACCGCGCCTTGCAACAGCGTCATATTGACACCCGTGGTCAGATGGGCGGCGATGTAGAACACGACGTTGAAAAACGTAAAGCCGATGCCACCCATGCAAAACACGTAGAGCCAACGGCCCTTGAGCAAAGGCCATTCCTTGAGGATCAGGCGGCGGAAAAACACGGCCAGCACCACGCTGACCAGCACCCAGCGCATCATGACCACAACCATCGGCGATACCTGCCCCACCGCCAATTTGCCCGCCAGCGCGTTACCGCTCCACATCAAGGTGGTCAGGATGACAAGCAAAAGCGGCTGGTGATACAGCCAATGCGCGGCCCGATTGGCAAGTGCTCTCATCAATAATGTCCGATCGTCGCGCAGAAACAAACAAGAGGTGGGCAGGACAAGGCCCCGACCCACCATCACACGTCCAGTATAGTCCGGACTTGCCGCAACACAAACAGTCAGGGCGCGTCAGGATGCGAGCAGAATTTCCAGAAAAGCCTCGCCATACAGCGTCAGTTTGCGCTGGCCGACCCCGTGAATCCGGCCCAGCTCGTCCAGCGACAAGGGCCGCTCCTCAGCCATCTGCAGCAGGGTCTTGTCCGGGAAGATCATGAAAGCGGGCACGCCCTCCTCGCGGGACAAATCGCGCCGCAAGGTCTTGAGGCGGGAAAGCAAGGCGCTGTCGGCCTCGTCGAGCGGCTCGGCCTGAGGGGGTTTCGCCAAGCCTTTGGGGCGGACAGCACTGCGCGTTGCATGCACCCGCAACTGGATGCTCTCCTTGCCCAGCAGGATGGCATCACCCAGCGGGGTCAGTCGAAAACCGCCATGCTCCTCGCTGGCGGCTTCGAGCGCATCGACCGCGAACAACTGGCGATAGATCGCCTGCCACGCCTGCTTGGACAGCGACTTGCCGACCCCGAATGTTTTCAATTCGGTATGGCCATTGCGTTGCATGACATCGGTGGCCTCGCCCACCAGCAGATTGGTGAGATAGACCGCACCGAACCGTTGCCCCGTCCGCACAACCGCTGAAAGAGCTTTTTGGGCATCGATCGTGCCGTCATACAGCGCCACCTGCCCACGGCAGACATCACAGCGCCCGCAGGCCTGTGCCTCTTCCTCGAAATAGGACAGCAACATCTGGCGGCGACAGCGGATGGCTTCGCACAATCCGGTCAAGGCCTGCAACCGCTTGCGCTCGAAGTCACGCCGGTCAGGCGCAATATCCTTTTCGTCGATCTGCCGGCGACGCAGGGCAATATCCTCGACCCCGTAAAGGGTCAGGGTGCGCGCAGGCAAGCCATCGCGCCCCGCCCTGCCGATTTCCTGATAATAGGCCTCGACCGTCGCGGGCATATCGGCATGCACGACAAAACGCACATCGGGTTTGTTGATCCCCATTCCGAACGCCACTGTTGCCACGGCAATCATGCCATCCTCGCGCAGGAAGCGGTCCTGATTGGCATTGCGGGTCTGCAAATCCAGTCCGGCATGATAGGCTACCGCCTGATAGCCCTGATCCTGCAGATAGAGCGCCAGCGCTTCGGTCTTTTTGCGCGAGGCACAATAGACAATGCCGCTGTCGCCCCGGTGACGAGCCAGAAAATCGATCAGCTGGCGGCGCGGATTGTCTTTCGGCTCAAACCGCAAATCGATATTGGGACGGTCGAAGGAATGGACAAAAATCTGCGGCTTGGATGAAAACAGCCGTTCGACAATATCGTTGCGGGTTGCCCGGTCGGCTGTCGCGGTAAAGGCGATGGCCTGCGGCGCGCCCATCTCGTCAATCGCCTTGCGGATTTGCCGGTATTCGGGCCTGAAATCATGGCCCCATTCCGACACGCAATGGGCCTCGTCGACGGCCACGCGTTGCACGCCCAAACGGGCGAGCGAGGCGGTCAGGCCTTCCATGGCAATGCGCTCAGGCGAGACGAACAACAGCCGCAAATCCCCCGAACGCAACTGTTCCCAGGCGCGGTCATTGTCCTCGGATGTATTGTTGGAATTCAGCGTTGCCGCGGCCACACCGACCGCCCGCATCTGCTGGGCCTGATCACGCATCAGTGCAATCAGGGGAGACACCACAACCGTCAAACCGCCATCGAGCAGAGCGGGCAATTGATAGCACATGCTCTTGCCACTGCCGGTGGGCATGACAGCCAGCACGGGGGCTTTGCCAAGAATGGCTGAAATGACCTCGGCCTGTCCGGGCCGGAAATCGTCATAGCCGAACACCTGTTTCAAGACAGTGCGGGCATTGGGAGGAAGGGTCATCGTGGATTTTCGTGCTTTCGGGCAGTCTCGATCAGGGCCGAAGCGGGAGGTTTGCCACCCCCGTATGCCCTGCCGAATCTGGTAGCACCATCACCGCTGTTCGACAATCACCGGGCCCGAAACCCTTCAGCTTTCTGGCTGATCATCGCGCAACCAGATATAGAGTGCGGGAATAATGACCAGCGTCAGGGCGGTCGAGGAAGCCAGCCCGAACTGGCTGTGGCTGACCGCCTTTGTCGGGTTGAACCTGTTGCAATCCGCCATTACCGGCTTCTGCCCCTTGGCGATTGCCCGTAAAAAGCTGGGCCTCAAACCCGGCACCGCCTCTTGATCCACACCACAAGCGGATTTTGATTTGAATCAATGTCCGCTTGGGCCGGATGGGTAAAGTCGGGCCATGGATCACTCATGGCTCACTTTGCTTGACGCGCGCGTGCCTCGTTATACGAGCTACCCGACCGCGCCACATTTTCACCCGCGCATCGGATCGGCACTGTTCGAGAACTGGCTGAAGGCCATCGATCCCCGACAGCCGATTTCGCTGTATGTGCATGTGCCTTTCTGCCACCAGCTGTGCTGGTATTGCGGATGCAACACCCATATTGTCAAAGGCGAGCGGCCGGTCGAACTGTTTCTGAAAAATGTCCTGAAAGAGATCGGACTGGTCCAGCGCCATCTGTCGGGACGCCCCAAAGTCTCGCATCTGCATTTCGGTGGCGGCTCTCCCAACCGGCTGACGGCCGATCAATTCGATCAGATCATGCAACGGCTTCATCAGGCGTTCGAACTGGTCGAGGGCGCAGAAATTGCCCTTGAAATCGACCCCCGCCATCTCGACACCGCACAGACACAGACCTATGCCCGCTGGGGGGTCAACCGTGCCAGTCTGGGCGTGCAGGATTTCGATCCCGATGTGCAAAAGGCAATGAACCGTATCCAGCCGTTCGACACCGTGGCGCGGGCCGTCGGGCTGTTGCGCGAGGCCGGGATCACCGCGATCAATTTCGACCTGCTCTATGGTTTGCCGCTCCAGACCATCGACAGCATCCACGCCACCATCGCGCAAACGGCACTTCTTTCGCCCGACCGCGTTGCCCTGTTTGGCTATGCCCATGTGCCATGGCTCAAGAAGCAACAAAAAACGCTGGAACGGTTCGGCTTGCCCTCTGCCACCCAACGGGCCGAACTGGCCCTTTATGCCAGAAGCGAACTCGAAAAACATTACCAGCCGATCGGCATCGACCATTTCGCCAAGGCTGGCGACAGTCTGGCCGTGGCGGCCAAGAACAACCAATTACATCGCAATTTCCAGGGCTATACGGTGGATGAGGCCAAAACCCTGATTGCTTTCGGCCCCAGCGGCATTTCCTCGACCCCGCAGGGTTTTGCGCAGAAAGAGCCGGAACTGGCGGCCTGGAACCACTGCATCGAAGCCGACCAACTGGCGATCCGGCGCGGCATCGCGCTCGAACCGGCCGACCGTCTGCGCAGTGACATCATCGAACAGATCATGTGCCACCTCGGGGTCGATGTGGAGGCTGTGGCCAAACAGCACGGCGAAACCCCCGAGCTGTTTTTACCCTGCTTCGATCACCTCGCCCCCTTTGCCGCCCAAGGGCTTGTCACCATCGAAGGCTGGCGGCTCACCATTCCCGAACAGCGCCGCCTTGCCGCCCGTTCGATAGCCGCCGCCTTCGATGCCTATCTGCAACCGGAAGAAACCCGCCATTCCGCGGCGGTTTAAGAGCGACCCTGCTCTTGGCTTCCGAAATCAGGCTTGGGGTTTTTTGGCCAGCAAATCCCTGATTTCGATCAGCAAGGCTTCCTGACGGGTCGGTTCGGGTGCGGCTTTGGCTTTTCCGGCATTGAGGCGGTTGATGGCCTTCATGACCAGAAACAACACCCAGGCAATGATCAGAAAGCTGATCAGCACCGTGATGAAATTGCCATAGCCCAGCACGGCTCCGGCCTTCTTGGCATCCTGATAGGCCAGTCCGGTTTTGACTGCGCCAGACAGCGGCCAATAATAATTGGAAAAATCCAGCCCGCCCGTCACCGCACCAATGACCGGCATGATGAGATCGGCGACGATGGATTCAACAATTTTACCAAAGGCCGCACCGATCACCACGCCGATCGCCAGATCGACCACATTGCCACGCATGGCAAAACTTTTGAATTCTTTCAGCATCAGGAATCTCCCGGATTCAATTTTTTGGGGATGGGCATTACGCAAAAAATACATGAAAAAACGTCATCAGCCTGCTCTTGATCAAGCAGGATATCAGCTTAGAACGCCGTCAAAGCCTAATCAACATGAACCCTGCAGATCTTCGACAACAGGGCAAAAAAGACTGCCCCCTAAGGCAAATAAGTTTCTGTTCGATCATCACTGCCAGAATAGGGCTGTGGCTATTCCATTTTGTCTGTAAGATCACCATATGGACTCCATGCGAGGCTATTTGCCCCGATCCGGGGCGCGTCATCCTAGACGGGCGGCCTCCAGCATGGCTTTTTGTATGGCGATACTCGTGACAGGTGGAGAAACAGATGAGCGGAAATGATACAGGCAAAGCAGGCCAATGTCCGGTGATGCATGGTGCGCAGGCACGCACCACCGTAGGGGTGACCTCGAACCGCGATTGGTGGCCCAATCAACTCAATCTTAAAATCCTGCACCAGAATTCGGCCCTTTCCAATCCGATGGGCCCCTCTTTCGATTATGCCGAAGCGTTCAAGACACTCGATCTGGATGCCGTCAAAAAAGACCTCTTCGCCCTGATGACCACCTCGCAAGACTGGTGGCCAGCCGATTACGGCCATTACGGACCCTTGTTCATCCGTATGGCGTGGCACAGTGCGGGCACCTATCGGACCGGTGACGGACGCGGTGGGGCCTCTTCCGGCACACAGCGTTTCGCCCCACTCAACAGTTGGCCCGACAATGCCAATCTCGACAAGGCCCGCCGCCTGCTGTGGCCGATCAAACAGAAATACGGCAACAGCCTGTCTTGGGCTGATTTGATGATCTTTGCCGGCAATTGCGCGCTGGAATCCATGGGGTTCAAACCCTTCGGTTTCGCCGGTGGCCGTGCCGATGTCTGGGAGCCCGAAGAAGATATCTATTGGGGCAATGAAGACACATGGCTGGGCGACAAGCGCTACACGGGTGATCGCGAACTCGAAAACCCGCTGGCCGCTGTGCAGATGGGCCTGATCTATGTCAATCCCGAAGGCCCGAACGGCAAGCCCGATCCTCTGGCTTCGGCCCGTGACATCCGCGAAACCTTTGCACGCATGGCGATGAATGACGAGGAAACCGTTGCTCTGATCGCAGGCGGCCATACTTTCGGCAAGGTACATGGTGCGGCTGATCCGTCCAAATATGTCGGCCCCGAACCCGAAGGCGCAGATATCGCGGCACAGGGTCTTGGCTGGCTCAGCAGTTACGGCAGTGGCAAGGGTGTCGACACCATCACCAGCGGCCTTGAAGGGGCTTGGACCACCAACCCGATCAAATGGGACAACAATTATTTCGAAAACCTGTTCAACTATGATTGGGAACTGGTGAAAAGTCCCGCCGGTGCTTGGCAGTGGACCCCCAAGGATGCCGCCGCCCAAAACACCGTGCCCGATGCCCATGATGCCAGCAAGCGTCACGCACCGATGATGGCCACCACCGATCTCGCGCTCAAGATCGATCCGGCTTATGCCAAAATCTCGAAGCGCTTTTTCGAAAACCCCGAAGAATTTGCCGATGTGTTTGCCCGCGCCTGGTTCAAGCTGACCCATCGCGATATGGGTCCGCGCGCCCGCTATCTCGGCAAGCTCGTGCCGCAGGAAGAGTTGCTGTGGCAAGATCCCCTGCCTGCGCCAACCCATCCGCTGATCGACGCGCAGGATATCGCCACGCTCAAGACGGCCCTTCTGACCTCCGGCCTGACGGTGACACAACTGGTGACAACGGCTTGGGCTTCGGCTTCGACCTTCCGTGGATCCGACAAGCGCGGCGGTGCCAACGGGGCGCGTATCCGGCTGGCTCCGCAAAAGGATTGGGCCGTCAACCAACCGGCACAACTGGCCAAGGTGCTGTCTGTGCTTGACAGCATCCGGACCGACTTCAACACCAAACAGACCGGCGGCAAGGCTGTCTCGCTGGCCGATCTGATCGTGCTGGGGGGTTGCGCCGCGATCGAACAGGCCGCCAAAAATGCCGGCCATGCCGTCAGCGTCCCCTTCACCCCCGGCCGCACCGATGCGACACAGGAGCAGACGGACACGGAATCCTTTGCCGTTCTGGAACCCGTGGCCGATGGGTTCCGCAACTATCAGAAAACCGCATTCACGGTTTCGGCCGAGGAACTGCTCCTCGACCGCGCCCAGTTGCTGACCCTGACAGCCCCGGAAATGACCGTGCTGATCGGCGGTTTGCGGGTTCTCAATGCCAATGCCGACGGCAGTGCGCATGGTGTCCTGACCAAACGGGCCGACACGCTCAGCAATGACTTCTTTGTCAATCTGCTCGACATGGGCACCACATGGACAGCCGCATCCGACAAAGGCGATGTCTTTGAAGGGCGCGACCGGACCACGGGTGCTGTGAAATGGACGGGCACGCGGGTCGATCTGGTGTTCGGATCCAACTCCCAGTTGCGGGCGCTGGCCGAAGTCTATGCCTGTAACGATGCACAACAGACGTTCGTCAAGGATTTCGTTGCGGCCTGGACCAAGGTCATGAACCTCGACCGTTTCGATCTGGCCTAAGCTCTGCGGCCTTCAATCTTCCGACCCGATCGGGACAATCCACCCGCAGAGGCAACTCTGCGGGTGCTTTTTTGCGTGGTCGCAAGCCCCCAAGAGAGGCTGGCCCGCCGGTTATTCTTTCAAACTGTATACGGATATGGGCCAATTTATAGGCAAATATTCATAAATTTGAGCATATTTACATGAAAATGACCGCTTGACGGCATATTTGTGACACTTAAGATATACAGATTGTTTGCACGCAACTGCCGCTCATCTGCCTCCCGAATGGATGCCTTTTTATGATCGCCATGTCATGACAGAACCACGGACCGACGCTTCGGTGATCAGGCACCTGTCACGACGGGACAGCTTGAGCGAGCGCATCTATTTTGAATTGCGCGGCAGGGTCCAGCGCTCCGAGGTTGCACCGGATTTCCGGTTTGTCGATGTCGATATTGCCACCGAATACGGCACATCCCGCATGCCGGCACGCGAAGCCCTGTTGCGATTGGCCAATGAGGGCTATCTGGTCGGCACGACACGCGGCTTCATGGTGCCGCGCCTGTCGCTCGACGATATCCGCGATGTGTTCGAAGTCCGGCGCTTGCTCGAACCGCGCGCGGCCGCCAATGCGGCGCAACATCTCGACAGCCAGACCGAACAGGACATGTCCAGCGCCCTGCAAGAGGCCTGTCTGGCGGCCGAGCGCCATGATGCCAACCGGATGATTTTGGCCAATATCGCTTTTCGTCAGGCCTGGCTTGCCAAAGTACGCAACAGACGGCTGGCCGATACGATTGGCCGCTTTGTCGACCATGCGCAAACGGTTCGCCTCAAAACCCTGCAAACCGAGACCACCCGCATGGTGGTGCTCAACGGTCTGAAATCCCTGCACAGCGCCTTCATGCGGCGCGATCCGATCGCGGTCAATGACCGCATGGTCGCTTTTATGGCGGCGGCGGAAGATGCCTTTTTCTCGATCCGTCAAACCGAGCTGGAAGACAAGAGTGACCGGATCAGCCTGCCCCTGAACAGACGCGACAAGAGTTAAGGAGCCAGCCATGATCAAACCGCATCCCCTCAAAGGCGACAACAGGTTCAAGCTCGGAATCTTTTCCACCAATGCCGACGGCGGACTGGCGATCACCGATGTGCCGGAGCGCTGGGGGGCCCGCTGGGATGATGTGATGACAGCGGCCGGGATTGCCGACCGGGCCGGGCTGGAATTTATCCTGCCGATCGCCCGTTGGCGCGGCTTTGGCGGCAAAAACCGCGTGCGCGAACATTCGTTTGAAACCTTCACCTTTGCCGCAGGTCTGGCGGCAGCCACCCAGAATATCGGCCTGTTCATGACCGTGCATGTGCCGATCGTGCATCCGGTTTATGCCGCCAAGGCGCTGGCCACTGTCGATCATATCAGCAAGGGTCGTGCGGGCCTCAATATTGTCTGTGGCTGGAACCCCGACGAATTTGCGATGTTCGGCATGAGTGTCGATACCGATGCCTATAGCCGTGCGCAGGAATGGATCGATATTATCGACCAATGCTACGGCCCCAACCAGCCTTTCGATGTGAACGGCGCCTTCTACAAACTCAAAGGGGTGGTCAGCCGTCCGGCCAGCCTGCAGGCTCCGCGCCCTGTGACCATGAATGCGGCTTTCGGCCCGCCCGGACGCAATTTTGCGGCCAAAAATTGCGACTTCCTGTTTTCCACCTTCGCGGAAATCGAGGACGGAAAGGCCCATATCGCCGATATCCGCAACCGCGCCAGCGAATACCAGCGCGATGTCGGCATCTACACGGTCTGTCATGTGGTGTGCCGTGAGACGCAACAGGAGGCCGAGGACTATTATACCCGCTATGCGGTGACCCAGGCCGATCATGCGGCCGTCGATTATCATATGGCGAGCAAGAAGGAATTTGCCAATTCCCATGACAGCGCCGCCTTCGACAAATACCGCAAACGTTTTGCCGGCGGAGCCGGAACCTTTCCGCTGGTCGGCACCCCTGAAAAAATCGTTGATGACATGATCAAGATCTCCCAAGCCGGCTATGCCGGTACGGCAATGACTTTTGTCAATTACAACTACGAGCTTCCATTCTTCTGCGACCGCGTATTGCCGTTGATGAAGCAAGCAGGCTTGCGGGTGGCATGATGGCGAGCGGACACGAAGGAGACGGCAATGTTTGATCCACGCCGCGCAACATTGCGATACAGCCTTGCCAGCGGCCGCTGTCTTGGCGTCGCGTGGTTGTCGCTTGGTTCGGCGGCCATTGCCGAAACCATCGCCCGCGCCAAACCAGACGGCATCGTGATCGATCTGCAACACGGCCTGTGGGAGCGGCGCGAATTGGAAGCGGCGATCGGACTGGTGCCGTTCAATGTTCCGGTGATTGCGCGTGTGGCCGAAAATTCCGCCTTTGCCGTGGGAGCGGCGCTTGATGCGGGGGCGGAAGCCGTGATGGTGCCTTTGATCGAGACCGCCAAACAGGCCGAAAAGGCTGTCTCCTATGCCAAATATCCCCCCCATGGCATCCGCTCGGGGGGCGGGGTCAGGCCCTTGTCCAACTTTGTCGATTATGTCGAAGGCTCGGACAAGATTGTGGTGATCGTGATGATCGAAACCGCCGAGGGAGCCAAAAATGCCCGCGAGATTGCGGCGGTTGACGGGGTCGATATGGTCTTTATCGGCACGGGCGATCTGTCCCTGTCGCTGGGTGTGTTTCCGGACATCAACCATGACCACACCAAATCCTGCGCCGATATCCATCAGGCCTGCAAGAAAGCCTGGACACCCTGCGGCATTTTCACCCCCAATCTGGATGTGGCGAAAATCCGCCGCATGCAGGGCTACAAAATGGTGGTCACCACCAATGATGCCGATCTGATCGCGCGGGGTGCGCAACAGGCGGCCACGGCCTTTGCCGCACCGATTCCGCAAACCTCCGATGGCCATGATGTGATCGAGGCCAAAGCCTCAACCACCCAACCTGCCCCCAAACAGATCAGAGGCCGCTCATGAGTGGATCATTCAAGGAACGTCTGAGCTTTGATTCCGCGACCGGCGCGCTGTTCGACCAGAGCCGCCGCTACATGATGATCAGACCCGATGCATTGATGGGCATTTTCAAACGCCTGCCTCCCGATCAAAGGATGGCGGCTTTGCAGGCATTTGCCGAATCCATTGCCGAACAGGGCGGCGATTCTGCCCGCGCTTATGTGGACATGGGTGGCACCGGCTCCAAATTGCTGGATGTGATCGCCGCAACCGCTCCCGAATTGGGCTGGGGCATCTGGCAGTTCAATATCGGCATGGACAGGTTCACCCTCAGTGTCCGCAACAGCCCGTTTGCCGCAGGCTTCGGTCCGTCCGACCATCCCGTCTGTGCGCCGATCATCGGCATGTTCGGTGCCGTCACCAGCATTGTGGCTGGCAAGCCGATGCAGGCCCGCGAGATCGCCTGTGCGGCGATGGGAGCCGAATATTGCCAGTTTGAATCGACCCCGCGGGCAAGCACCCCATGATGCAGACACCGCCGCCCGTGATCACGGCCCTGCGTGCCGCCCTCAAGCCCGATCAGGTCCTGACGGGGCAGGATATTCCTGCGCGCAACCGGCAGGATGCCTCGCGTGCGCCGGAGACGGAACCGCTGGCACTGGTCCTGCCGCGCACCACCGCGGATGTGGCCGCCATTCTCTCCATCTGCAATGCCCATCACCAACCGGTGATCCCGCAAGGAGGCATGACCGGACTGGTCAAAGCGGCACATCCCGACAAGGGTGAAATCGCCATTTCCATGGAACGGATGGTCGGGATCGAGGAAATCGATGCACAGGCCGGCACGCTCACTGTCTGGGCAGGCACGCCATTGATCACCATCCAGCAAGCGGCCGAAGAAGCCGGCTTTTTGTGCGGGATCGATCTGGGGGCGCGTGGCTCGTGCAGTATCGGCGGCAATATTGCCACCAATGCCGGAGGCAATCAGGTTCTGCGCTACGGCATGGCACGGCGCAATGTGCTGGGGCTGGAAGCGGTGCTGGCCGACGGACAGATTGTGACCTCGATGAACAAGATGCTGAAGAACAATGCGGGCTATGACTGGACGCAACTGTTCATCGGTTCGGAAGGCACGCTCGGCCTGATCACCCGTGCGGTGCTGGCCCTGCATCCGCGCCCCGCAGGGGTCGAAACCGCCTTGGTGGCGGTCGGCTCAACCCAGGCCGCCATTGATCTGTTGCGCGAGATCAACCGCCGTCTGGCGGGCGGATTGCAAGTCTTCGAGGCGATGTGGAGCGATTTTCTGGATGTGGCATCGGGCCCTATCGGCCTGCAAAAACCCTTTGCGCAGGCTCCTGTGCTGTCCGTTCTGCTCGAAACACCGACCAACGGAACCCAGGCGGATAAAGAGGCCTTTGAAACAGTATTGGCCGGTCTGGCCGAAGAGGGCTTGATCGAGGATGCGATCATCGCCCAATCGGACAAGGACCGGGCGCGGCTGTGGGCCTATCGGGAAAGCCCGTATGAATACGGGCGGTTTCTGCCGCCGCTGATCGGCTTTGATGTGTCGGTGCCGATCGGCGCGTTTGAAGTGACCATCCAGCGGATCAAGCAGGATATGGCAAGCCGCTGGCCGCAAGCCATTGTGGTGACCTTCGGACATCTGGCCGATTCCAACCTGCACATGATCATGGCGGTCGAAGGGCTGGATGCTGACACCAAGCAGGCCATCGAGGAGATGGTCTATCATCATGTGGCCTCGGTCAGCGGCTCGGTTTCGGCCGAGCATGGCATCGGACGCTCCAAGCGGGACTATCTGGCCTTGAGCCGGACGGCGTCCGAACTGGCCCTGATGAAAACCATCAAACACGCGCTTGACCCCCACGGGATTTTAAGCCCGGGTCGCATTTTTTAACCGGTCGGATGAGGGAGAAACGATCATGAGCAAATCGGTATTGTCGAAATTGGCCAAGGCGATCCTCAAGCAGGATATCAGGATTGTCGATCTGACACAGACCTTGCAACCCTCCACGCCTGTCATCCAGTTACCGCCACCGATGGCCCCCTCCGCGCCGTTTTCCAGCGAGCTGATCTCGCGTTATGACGACAAGGGTCCGGCCTGGTACTGGAACAATATTGCCTGCGGCGAGCATACCGGCACGCATTTCGATGCGCCGGTTCACTGGATCACCGGACGCGATCTGGAAGACGGTGCAACCGATACGGTTGATCCACAGCGGTTTGTCGCTCCGGCTTGCGTGATCGATGTCTCCAAGCAATGCGCCAAGGACGAGCGGTTCCTGCTGACCCCCAAACATATTCTGGCGTGGGAGAAAGAACACGGCAAAATCCCCAAAGGCTCATGGGTGCTAATGCGTTCGGACTGGTCCAAGCGCACCGATCCCGCCGCATTTCTGAACATGCACGAAGACGGCCCGCATGTGCCCGGCCCCAATGCCGATGCGGTGCGGTTTCTGGTCGAGGAACGCGACATCAACGGCTGGGGTGTGGAAGCGGTCGGCACCGATGCCGGACAGGCTTTTTCCTTCGAGCCGCCTTTCCCGGCCCATGCGCTGATGCACGGCTCCAACAAATTCGGGCTGGCAAGCCTGTGCAATCTCGATCAACTGCCGCCGACAGGGGCCTTGCTGATTGCCGCCCCCCTGAAAATCGCCAATGGCTCGGGCAGTCCTTTGCGGGTGCTTGCGTTGATCGACGACACGCAGGATGATTGAGAACACGAACATGAATAGTCCGGAAAGCGTTGGAGACAGGCATGGCTGAGCGGTCCTTTAAGGAAGAAGTGAAGTCACTCAGGCTTGGTGCGGGCGAGGAATTCCACGGAGAGGGGATTCTCGCCATCACCAAGGCATTGCTTGAATCCGGCGTTTCCTATGTCGGCGGCTATCAGGGCGCGCCCATCTCGCATCTGATGGATGTGCTGGCTGATGCCGAAGATGTGCTGGACTCACTCGGTGTGCATTTTGAATCCAGCGCCTCGGAGGCAACTGCCGCCGCCATGCTGGCCGCTTCTGTCAACTATCCCTTGCGCGGTGCGGTGACGTTCAAATCGACAGTCGGCACCAATGTCGCCTCCGACGCGCTGGCCAATCTGGCTTCCGGCGGGGTCACGGGTGGCGCGCTGATTATCGTCGGCGAAGACTATGGCGAAGGCTCCTCGATCATGCAGGAGCGCAGTCACGCCTTTGCCATGAAAAGCCAGATCTGGCTGATGGATCCCCGTCCCAATCTGCCGAAGATTGTCGACTGTGTGCGCAAGGGCTTCGAACTGTCGGAAGCCAGCAACACCCCCGTGATGCTGGAGGTGCGGATCCGCACCTGCCATGTCACCGGACAATTCACGGCCAGCGACAATATCCGTTCTACCTTTACCCTCAAGGATGCGCTCGAAAATCCGGTTCGCGACACCAACCGCATCGTCTTGCCGCCGGCCAGCTATCTGCACGAAAAGGAAAAGCTGGAGGTGCGCTGGCCTGCGGCCACCCGTTTCATTCAGGAGCATAAACTCAACGAATTTTTTGACGGCGACCTGAACGACATCGGCATTGTCATGCAAGGCGGCATGTACAACACCACTTTGCGGGCGTTGGAACTGGCGGGGCTGGCCGATCCGTTCGGCAATTCGCGCGTGCCGCTTTACGTCCTCAATGTCACCTACCCGCTGGTTGACGAGGAATTCCTGACCTTCGCGGCAGGCAAGAAGGCGATCATGATCGTCGAGGAAGGCGCCCCCGAATATATCGAGCAGGCGGTGTCGACCCTTCTCCGGCGCGCCGACATCCAGACCAGAATCCACGGCAAGGATATGTTGCCGATGGGCGGCGAATATACCGGCCTTGTGCTGAAGGCCGGCGTGGGGAAATTCATCCAGACCTATCACCCCGAACTGGTCGCCGCCGCCCCCCTCAACAGCGGTGACAACCGGTTGAAATCGGCACTGGCCGCGCTGGATGGACAAGTCCATGGCCGTCCCCCGTCCTTTTGCACGGGTTGTCCCGAACGGCCTATTTTTACCGCGATGAAACTGGTGGAACGGGAATTGGGAGCCCATCATGTGGCATGCGATATCGGATGCCACCTGTTCTCGATCCTGCCGCCGTTCAATATCGGCTCCACCACCATGGGCTATGGCTTGGGCGGGGCCAGTGCCTCGGCCTTCAACATCAAGGGCGAGAACAAAGCCTCAAAGCGCGCGATCTCGATCATGGGCGATGGCGGCTTCTGGCATAACGGCTTGCTGTCCTCGGTCGGCAATGCGGTATTCAACAAATCCGACAATGTGATGATCATCGTGGACAACGGCTATTCGGCGGCTACCGGCGGGCAGGATATCCTGTCCTCCCATCACAAGCACGAGACCCGTTCAACCCAGAATTCGATTGAAAAAGCGGTGCGCGGTGTCGGTGTCGAATGGGTCCATACCCTGACACGCACCTATGACCTGAAAGCCATGATCCGCACCCTGAAGGAGGCGCTGACCAGCACCGAGCCGGGACCGAAAGTGATCGTCGCGCAATCCGAATGCATGCTGAACAAACAGCGGCGCGAGCGGCCCTTGCTCAACAAGGCCATTCAGGATGGCAAGCGCGTGGTGCGCGACCGTTTCGGTGTCGATCCCGATACCTGCACGGGTGACCATTCCTGCATCAGACTGTCGGGTTGTCCCTCGCTCACCCTCGCCCCCAATCCCAACCCCTTGCGCAGGGAACCGGTGACCAAGGTCATCAATTCCTGCGTCGGTTGCGGCCATTGCGGCGAGGTCAGCCATGCGGCGGTGTTGTGCCCCTCGTTCTACAAGGCCTCCATCATCAACAATCCGGATCGCAACGACACATTCAAAAAGCGCTGGCGGCAACGTGTGATTGGTTTTCTCCAACGCCGTCACGACCGCCATCGTGTTGCCCATGCGGCAGGTCACTGAATCATGAACCAGCATCTGACCCAAACCCCAGTCACTAGTCCTGTCCGCTCGATCCGCATTGCCGTGCTCGCAATGGGGGGCGAAGGCGGCGGGGTACTGGCCAATTGGCTGATCGATATGGCGCGGGCCCATGATTACACCGCACAAATGACCTCGGTGCCCGGTGTCGCCCAGCGCACCGGCGCGACCATCTATTATATCGAGATGTTTCCGCTTGCGCGGATCGGTGCAGGGCAACACCCCGTGCTGGCTTTGATGCCGGTGCCCGGTGATGTCGATATCGTCTTGGCTTCCGAACTGATGGAAGCCGGCCGCGCGATCCAACGCGGATTTGTCACCCCCGACCGCACCAGCCTGATTGCCTCGTCCCATCGGGTGTTCTCGATGACCGAACGTGTGGCCATGGCCGATGGGCGGGTGGACGAGCAGGCTTTGCTGACGGCCTGTCGGGCGGCCGCCAACCGCTTCATCTCCTTCGACATGATGCGGATGGCCGAGCAAAGCGGCAGTGTGATTTCTGCCGTGATGTTCGGCGCTTTGGCCGGTGCCGGGCTCCTGCCCTTCAATCGTCAGGCGTTTGAACAGACCATCCGCGAAGGCGGTGTCGGTGTACAGGCGTCATTAAGGGCCTTTGCCAGCGGTTTCAGCGCGGCATCGGGCGAGTTGATCACACCACCCGACGAGCCCGCCAAACCCGTAACGCAAACACCATCCCAAGCCCTGCACCAGCAAGCGCGCGCGCAGTTTCCGGCACAGGCGCTCGAGCTGATCACAGCAGGGCTCGACCAGTGTCTGGATTGGCAGGATCCGGCCTATGCCCGCCTCTATCTCGAACGCCTGCAACCCTTTGCGGCTTTCGATCAGGCCCGCGGCGATGGCGAGCACAGGCTATTGCAGGAAGTGGCCCGGCAACTGGCCCTGAGCATGAGTTACGAGGATACGATCCGCGTGGCGGATTTGAAAATTCGCAAAAGCCGGTTTGAACGGGTGGCACAAGAGGTTGGCCTGAAAGACGGACAACTGCTGGAAATCCGCGAATATCTGCATCCGCGTCTGCAGGAAATTGTCGAAACAGTACCCGCCTTTCTGGGACGTTTCATAGTCACGACAGGCTGGCTCAAAAGCCTGATCGAACGATTGACCAGTGAAGGCAAGACGGTGGAGACCACCTCGATCCGCGGCTTTGTGATGCTGTATCTGGTCGCGAGCCTGCGGCGTTGGCGGCGGTCGAATTTGCGTTATGCCTATGAGCAAAACACCATCCAGCATTGGCTTGGTCTGGTGATGGACACCGCAAAGCGCGATTATGCGCTGGGGGTCGAGCTGGCCGAACTGCGCGGTCTTGTCAAAGGCTATGGCGATACACATGCGCGGGGCACCGACAATTTCAACCGCATCTGCGCTGTCTTGCCGCAACTCGAAGGCCCGCAAGCCAGCCAGACCCTGATGGCTTTGCGCAAGGCCGCCAATGCCGATGAGACTGCCAAGGCGCTGGATACAGCCCTGCTACCATTCCAACACTAAAATCATAACCGATACGGACGCACTTGAAAGGGGACAGACCATGACTGATTTCAATCGCCGACAGATGATGACATTGGGGGCGGGTGCTGCCGCGCTGGCAGGGCTGGGTGTGCCCCTCGACGTTTTGGCGCAAGCCAGTGCCAAAGGACAATTGACCATCGGCTTTCCTGCCGATCTGCCGACATGGGATCCCAATGCCCGCACGCTGGCGGCGGTGCAATCGCTCTACAAGCTGGTGTTTGACCAGCCGCTCGCCCAGAACGAGGATGCCTCGCCCAAGCCTTCGCTGGTGACCAAATACGCATTTACCGACCCCAAGACGCTGGAACTGGATTTGCGCACCGATGTGCTGTTCCATGACGGCAGTGCGATGACTTCGGAAGACTTCAAATACTCCTTCTTCGAGCGCCAGCAACAGCCGGTCCCGCAAGGTGGCCGCAAGCTCGATACTTCCTTTATCTGGCGCAAGGTGACCGCCATTGAAACGCCGACCCCCAGCAAGGCCATTATGAAATTCTCCGAGCCGATGCCCTCGGCTGTGGCCTGGCTGTATTTTCTGGCCTCCTTTGTGGTACCCAAAGCCCATCTGGAAAAGGTCGGTGTCGAGGAATTCACCAAAAAGCCGATCGGCACCGGTCCCTACCAATTTGTCGAATACCAGCAAGGCGCACGTCTGGTGCTGGTGGCCAATGAAAAATACTGGGGTGGCGCACCAAAAATCAAAAACGTCACGATCGAATTCATCCGCGATCCGACGGCGCGTGTTGCCGCCTTTGAGTCCAAGCGCGTCGATGTGGCCATCGATGTGCCGATCCGCGAGGCGCAACGGCTTGGCACACAAACTGGCGTAACCGCCAGCATCTATCCCATCACCGATATCGTGTTGTTGCAGATCAGCAAAAACGGCGGCTTTGCCGATGACAAGGCCCGTCTGGCGGCCCATCATGCGATTGACAAGGCGGCCATTTCAAAGGCGCTGTTCGGCGGTTTTGCGCCCACGATTTCTGTTCCTGCGGCTTTGGGATCTCCGGGCTATCCGACCGGCTACGAATTCAAATTCGATACCGCCAAAGCAACCGCCTTGCTCAAGGAACTGGGCTTCGGACCGGACAAGCCGCTCAAGATCAAGCTGGCCTCGACCAATGGCGTGTTCCCTAACGATTTCGACACGGCCCGTGCGATTGTGCAGATGTGGAAACGCGTAGGCATCGAAGCGGAACTCGAAGCCATCGAAACCTCGGTCTATCAGGAGCGCTTGCGGGCGGGCACCTTGCCGGAAGCCACCTTGTTCTCGTGGGGCAATGCGGCGGCTGACCCCGAATTCTATGGCGGCTATCTGCTCGATCCCAAATCGATCTTCTCTGCCTTCAAATCGGACGAGCTGGCTCCGAAAATCCAGCCATTGCTGATTGAAACAGACGAGGCCAAACGCTTGAGCGGATACAAGGAATTCCACCAGTTTGCCGCCGAACGGGGCTTTACCATCCCGCTGTTCCAGACCGTCAAAACCGTGGTCCACACCAATCAAGTGGTCATTGCCAAACATGTGAACGGACATATCCTGCCACAGACCTATTCGTTCAAATCCTGACCGACTCTCCTTGCCATCACGCGGGCCGTGCCTGTCACGGCCCGCCAACTCTCCGGATATCATGGCGTTTCTGGCCCTCCAATTGCTGATCAAACGCGCATTCTTGGCTGTGCCAATTCTGCTGTGCGTGTCGGCACTTGTGTTTCTGATTCTCAGACTGTTGCCTGCGGATCCGATTGCGATGTCGGTCCCGCCGGGGGCCACGCAGGCCGATTACGACATGTTGCGGATTTCATTCGGGTTGGACCGTTCCTTGCCCGAACAATATCTGATCTGGCTGGGAAAACTGTTGCATGGCGATTTCGGCGGGTCGATTTTCTTCCGCCGGCCGGTGATGGAGCTGATTTCCAAAGCCCTGCCCGCGACGTTGGAGCTGGTCAGTTTCGGCTTCATGCTCGGTGTCGTGATCGGCATTGCCGGAGGCTTGGGCATGTTCATGCTACGCGGCCGCTGGGGCGAGCAGGTGCTGGATGGGTCGACCACCGTGATGATGGCGATACCCGAATTTCTCTGGGCGATTTTGCTGATCCTGTTTCTCGGCGTGCTGGTGCCGGTCTTTCCGTTTATCGGACGGCTCGCGCCCGATCTGACCCTGCCGCCAGCGGCCACCGGCTTTTTGCTGGTGGATGCCGCATTGTCCTTGCGGTTCGATTTGCTGATGAGCGTGCTGGCCCATATGGCGCTCCCCGCGCTGGCGCTGGCCATCGGCATTGCCCCCTTGTTGATGCGGGTCTTGCGCTCCTCCTTGCTGGAAACCATCCACGAGGATTATGTCACCCAAGCCCGTTTGCGCGGCACCAGTGAAACCCGCATCGTCATCCGTCACGCCTTCCCCAATGCGGCCTTGCCGACATTGAGCCTGATCGGGGTGCAAGGCGGCTTCATGTTCGGCGGCACGGTGCTGGTCGAAATGATTTTTGCCTATCCCGGCCTTGGCAATCTGATGATCGATGCCGTCCGCAATCATGATCTGCCGGTCATTCAGGCGGTCGCGCTGATCTATTGTATTCTGGTCCTCGGTATCAATGCTGTGGTTGATGTCATCTATCTGGCGGTCAATCCGCGCTTGCGGTTAAAGGGACGTGCGGCATGATCGCCTTGTCTCCCCGTGCCAAAGCCGCATGGCAACGCTGTCTTGCAAGCCCGCGTGTGGTGGCCGGTGCGGGCCTTATTGTGATGCTGATCGTGGTGGCCATTCTGGCACCGTGGCTGGCGCCCCATGACCCGCAGGAACAGGAATTGCTGTCGATCCTGTTGCCGCCCTTCTGGATGCCCGATGCCGATCCGGCCTATCCGCTCGGCACCGATACGCTGGGCCGCTGTATTCTCTCGCGCCTGATTTACGGAACCCGCATTGCTCTTTATGTGGCAGGGCTTGCCGCCAGCGGGGCCATGCTTGTCGGCACGGTGCTGGCCATTGTGGCTGGCTATTTCGGTGGCAAGATCGACTGGCTGATCAGCCGCGCCGTCGATATCTGGATGGCTTTTCCTCCGGTCGTGCTGGCGCTGATCCTGCTGGTCGGATTGGGTGCGGGGGTCAACAAGGTCATTCTGGCCATCGTGCTGATCGACTGGACGCGGTTTTGCCGTGTGATCCGCTCCGAAGTCCTGGTGACCATGACGCTCGATTATATTCCGGCCGCGCGGATCCTCGGCTTCAGCCACAGCCAGATCATGCTGAAAGAAATCCTGCCCGCTGTGACCCCTCTGATCATTACCGTTCTGTCGATTGAAATGGGCATTGCCGTGATTGTCGAAGCCATCATGTCTTTTGTCGGCATGTCGGTTGAATCCAATGTGGCGGCGTGGGGGGTGATGATCGCCGATGCCCGTACCACGATGCATCAGTCACCGTTGAGCGTGGTGTTTCCGATCGCGGCGATATTCCTGACCGTGCTGGCGTTCAACCTGCTGGGTGACGGCCTGCGGCGCGCACTCGATGGCCGCCTTGTGCAGAGGAACGGCTGATGGTGTTGCAAGCCCGCAATCTCACAGTGTCGTTGCAGTCCAAGGACGGACGCATCGATGTGTTGCGCGATGTCTCCTTCGATCTCGCACCGGGAAAGGTGCTGGGACTGGTCGGGGAGTCGGGCGCAGGCAAAAGCATGATCGGCCGCGTGGTCTCGCGCAATCTGCCCAAGAATTTCTCGGTGACCCATGGCAGTCTTACCTTTGCCGGTCATGATGTGATCCACGGATCCGATGCCATGCTGGCCGGCCTGTTGGGAGACCGCATATCCTTTGTACCGCAAGAGCCGCTGACCGCGCTCAACCCGCTGATGACCATCGCTCAGCAATTCGGTGAACATCTCGACCGGATCGGCATCAGGCGCGCGCACCAGCACGCGCAGATGGTCAAAGCCCTGGAGGATGTGCGCCTGCTTGATCCCAAGCGGGTGCTGTCGAGCTATCCGTTCCAGCTCTCGGGTGGCATGTGCCAGCGCGTGCTGATCGCCATGGCATTTGTCAGCCAGCCCGCACTTGTGGTGGCTGACGAGCCGACCACCGCGCTGGATGTCTCGACCCAAGCCACCATCGTGCAAATCATGCGGCGGTTGCAACAGGACCACGACACAGCTTTGCTGTTCATCACCCATGATCTCAGGCTCGCCGCCCATGTCTGCGATGATATTCTGGTGCTTTATGCGGGCGAGGTTGTCGAACGCGGTCCTGCCCGCGCCATATCCGGTGACCCGCAACATCCCTATACCCGCGCCTTGCAAGCCGCCAATCCCTCGCTTGATGGCCCGCTGACGCGCCTGCCCTCGTTGCCCGACAATATGCCCGGCATTGCCGGATTTTCCGCCCTCAAAGGATGCCGGTTCGGACCGAGATGTCCGGTTGCCGATCAAGCCTGTGTCGGGGCCGTGCCGCAATTGCGCGAAACCAGCCCCGGCCACTGGGTGCGCTGTTCTCCCGCCTGCCAGCATGGCAAACCGGTTGCCGCCCCTGTGATCGAACATCGAGCGGACGATCTGTCCGGCGAGGTAATTTTACAGGCCAGCGGCCTGTCCAAATATTTCGAGCCGCCGCGCAACTGGCTGGGCCGCCGCGAGGGTCCGGGACTTCACGCCGTCAGGCCGATGGACCTGTGCGTGCGGGCCGGCGAATTTGTCGGGATCGTCGGGGAATCCGGTTCGGGCAAATCAACCCTCGCGCGTTTGTTGATGGGGCTGGAAACACCCACCACCGGACAGATCAGCCTCGACGGGCGCGATATATCCGTCTCCAATCCACAGACCAAACAACTGCGGCTCGATACGTTGCAAATGGTGTTTCAGGACCCGCAATCCGCGCTCAATCCGCGCCGCTCTGTCGAAGAGTTGGTGACGCAGGTGATGGAAAGCCACATCAAAGCCGTCACGCCCGAAGCACGGCGGATCAGGGCGCAAGACCTGTTGCGCGAAACCGGCCTGTCACCGGAACTGCTCCACCGCTACCCCTCGCAACTGTCGGGCGGACAGAAGCAACGCGTCAATATTGCCCGCGCCCTGTGCGTCACGCCGCGCCTGCTCATCGCCGACGAAATCGTCTCGGGACTGGATGTATCGGTGCAGGCGCAAATCCTCAACCTGTTGCTTGATCTGAAAGCCCGGCGACAGATCGGCTTGGTATTTATCTCGCATGATCTGTCGGTGGTGCGGTATCTGTGCTCGTCGATGATTGTGATGCGCCATGGCAAGGTGGTCGAGCAAGGCCCGACAGAACAGGTCTTTTCCAACCCGCAACATGCCTATACCAAGGCTCTGTTTGCGGCCGCACCGCCTGCCGATCTCGAGAGCCTCTGGCCCCCCGAACAAACGAGCCTGTCATGAAGCCTATCTTCGATCTGGCCAGACAATTTTTGCCCGCAGACCGCACCTTGCCGCACATGATGATCGCCCAGGCAGACCGTTTCGGCGACAAGGTGCTGGTGCAGATCGGCGAACAGAAGCTCACATTCAGCCAATGCCGCGATCTGGCGGCCCGCATGGCGGGTGCGCTTGCCCAAGCCGGCATTGTGCAGGGCGACCGCGTGGCGGCAATCTGCTCGAACCGGATCGAACTGCTGGCGCTGTTGTTGGGGTGCGGCTGGATGGGGGCCGTGTTGGTGCCCGTCAACACGGCATCGCGCGGGGCGCAATTACAGCATGTGCTGGCCAATTCCGGTGCGCGCCTGCTGGCAGTCGAAACCGCCTTTATGCCGGCGCTGTCCGGCCTCGACCGGCAGAGTTTGGGGATCGAGCGCATCTGGTCGATCGGTGAGGCGATTTCAGGACTACCCGAATTAACCGAGCCGATGCCGCAGACCGGTCCGATTGTGCCCCCTGCCCCCCTCGGCCCGGCTGACACTCTGGCCATCTTGTACACATCGGGCACCACCGGGCCAGCCAAAGGCGTGTGTTGCCCGCATGCGCAGTTTTTCTGGTGGGGTGTCAATACCGGTGCCCTGCTCGGTCTGCGACCCGACGATGTTTTGTGCACCACCTTGCCGCTGTTTCACACCAATGCGCTCAATACGTTTTTCCAGGCCCTGTTGCATGGCTTGACGGTCAGCTACGAGACACGGTTTTCAGCCTCAGGCTTTTGGGACACGGTCAACGAGCGCAAAGCCACCGTCACCTATCTGCTGGGTGCGATGGTGCCGATTTTATTGTCACGGCCCGAAAGCGAACAAGAGCGCGCCCATCGGGTGCGTATTGCACTGGCCCCCGGCGTACCTGTGCAATTTCAAGATCGTTTTCTCTCCCGCACCGGTATCGGCCTGATGGAAGGCTATGGTTCGACCGAGACCAATTTTGTGATCGGTGCGGGCCTGCAGGACCAGAAGGCAGGGTCGATGGGTCCGGTTTTTTCCGGCTTTCAGGCCAAAGTGGTGGATGAATTCGACGAACCTGTGCCGGATGGTGAAGCCGGTGAATTGCTGTTGCGTGCCGACGAACCCTTTGCCTTTGCCACCGGCTATTTCGGCATGCCGGACAAAACCGTCGAAGCCTGGCGCAATTTGTGGTTCCACACCGGCGATCGGGTGATCCGCGATGCCGACGGCACCTTCCGGTTTGTCGACCGCCTCAAAGATGCAATCCGGCGGCGCGGTGAAAATATTTCCTCTTTCGAGGTCGAACAGGTTTTGCTCGGTCACCCCGCGATTGCCAATGCCTCGGTCTTTCCGGTGCGCTCGGAATTGGGCGAGGACGAGGTCATGGCCGCCATCGTCCTCAAAGCCGACAGCAGGCTTGATGCCTTGGCACTGGTCCAGTATTGCGAACCGCGTCTGGCCTATTTCGCGGTGCCGCGTTTCATCGATTTTGTCGAAACCCTGCCCGCCACGGAAAACGGCAAAGTGCAGAAATTCAAACTGCGCGAGCGCGGGGTCAGCGCACAGACATGGGACCGTGAAGCCAGCGGCTATGTGCTCAAGCGCTAGACGTCAAATGGTCAGCGTGCCGACACTTGCCCCGCCGCAGACATAGAGCGTCTGCCCCGTGATGAAACTTGCCTCCGGACTGGCAAAAAAGCCGACGGCATTGGCCACATCGGACGCCTCACCCAAACGTTTGACCGGAATGGCCTGCGCCAGCGCCTGTTCGCGCGCACTGCCCGCCGGAATGATGTCATGGAACATCTCGGTGGCGCGGATCGGGCCGGGGGCGACCATATTGACCGTGATACCCTCGGCGGCAAGTTCCAAAGCCCAGGTGCGTCCCATGCCGATCAATCCGGCTTTGGTGGCCGAATAGGCGGTCCGGGTCCCGGCCCCCAGAGCCGCCCGCGACGAGATCAGGACAACACGGCCGAATTGGTTGTGCCGCATCGACGGCAACACGGCTTGCAAGAGCATCAAGGCCGAACCCAGATGCAGTTGCGTCAGATCGAGCAGATCGGAATAAGGGGTATCCCCGACAGGATTGGGACGGATCACCCCTGCATTATGGACCAGATAACCAATGGCGTGGTCACGGACAATCGAGCCTGCCACAAAGGCGGTCGCCGCCGCATCCAGCAAATCGACCTGATAGGGGATCAGCCGCTCATGGGGTGTGGTCGGCGGTTGGCGGTCGAGGGACACCACCGTCAAGCCGCGTTTCAGGAATGTCCCGACAATGGCCGCGCCGATGCCGGCACTGCCGCCGGTCACAAGGACTGTCTGGTTCGCGGTCATCGGCCGGTCTCCGTTGCGCCCACCAAAGCCAGCACCCGCAAGGGACTGCCGGACCCCTGCCTGATCTTCAACGGGGCCGCCACAATCACCACTCCGGTGGGCGGCAACTGATCCAGATTGGTCAGGCATTGCAATCCGAAGCGGCCCTTGCCGTGCATGTAGAAATGGGCCGGATAGGGCGGATTGAAATGATGGGCTTGGCCCGCATCGGTACCGATGGTCTCGGTGCCGAAGCCCAGCACATCGCGTTCTTCGACCAGCCAGCGCACAGCCTCTGGTGCGGGACCGGGCGTATGGGCCCCGTCATCGCGCAAACCGGCAAAATCGGCATAGGATTTTTTCGACCAGTCGGTTCGCAACAATACCCAATTGCCGGCCGGTATCCGGCCATGATCGGCTTCCCATGCCAGGAGATCAGCAACCTGCAAGGTGAAATCGGCATCCTTGGCCGATTGCGCCGAGCAATCGATCACCACCGCCGGAGCAATGAAGTTGTGGGGCGGGATCGTATCCACCGCATTGTCCGGCAAATCCTTGCCCGATACCCAATGGATCGGCGCGTCGAAATGGGTGCCTGTATGTTCGCCGACGGTAAAATTATTCCAGTACCAGGCCGGACCGCGCGCATCGTAGCGCGACACCTCCTCCAGCCGGAACGGCGCGCATTGGCCGAATTCGGGTGGCAGGGCGATGGTCGGAAAGTCCGGCGACAAAGTCTGAGTCAGATCGATCACACGCACCGCACCGGAAGCCACGGCATGGGCAAAGGCAAGAAGATCGGGAGCGCTCATGGTGCAGTCCTTTGATGATAACGGTTTCAGCCTTCGCCCAATTCGCGTTCAAGCGCTTTGGGATTGGCGGCCAGACGCTCGCGGATATCTTGCGCAATATCGCCGACGAACACATCCTCAAGCCCCTGTTTCAGGGCATTGACCACCGCCTTGGCCAGCGCGGACGGCGCAAGTTTGGGCGGCGGCACGGTCTGGAACCATTCGGTTTCCAGCGGACCGAAAAAGGCATTGAGCACCTTGACCCCGCCGGGCCGCAATTCGGCCCTCAGGCATTGCGCCGCCGAAAGGCAAGCCGCCTCGGCGGCGCAATGGGCGCCAAAGGCAGGCCAGTTCATCAAGGCATGGACAGACAACAGATTGACGAAGGCCGTCGCACTGCTTTGGCCGTCGGCCCCGCGAAACCGCAAGGCAGGCCCGAAGGCTTGCGCCAGACGCATCAGGCCGAAATAGCGCATATCCATTGCATCACGGGCTTCGGAAATGCCGTCACGGCCGATGATCCCGCCAGCGCGGACATGTTCGGCCGTGTTGACGATGATGTCGATCCGGCCGCCATTCTGCCCTGCCAGATCGGTGACCGACTGGCTGTCGGTCAGGTCCAGCGGGACAATTTCAACCTGATCGAGACCGGCTAGCGTCTGCATGCCGGGATAGGGCTTCCACGCATTGGCAATGCCGACAAACACAATCGACGCGCCCGCCTCACAAAAGGCCTTGGCCATCGCCTGCCCGACGGCTGTGCGGCCATCGGTAATCAACACGCGGCGGAATTGCGGGTCGCAGGTCATTTCGCGCAGGATCGGATCGGCTTGCATATCGGCTGTCTCCACTGCGGGCAAAGCGACCATGACAGCCGCACCGCTTTTATCGATCTTCAGGGATAATCTGACCCGTTCGCCTTCCACCGTATCGCCATGCAGATGGGCGATCACCAAGGGTCCGGCATCCAGTTGCACAGTCCCGACCCGCCAGGGGGTCCGCTCGCGGAAATAGGGATCGGTCGAAATCCGCACCGTCGTTTCAGCGATCAACCGCCCGTCGGGGACCACATCCTTGAACGGCAGGTGCGCTCCCAGACAATAGGGGCAGGCATCACGAGGGGGATAGATGGTCTTGCTGCAATCGTCACAGACCTGCAGGGCAAAGCGGCCTTGGGCGGCGGCAAGGGTCAATCCATGCGCGGTGCGGCTTCGCTGGCCATGCGGCAACAAAGGCAGGCGCGTGCGCTGTAAGGGATTTTTGCGTTTGGGGCGGACCAGCGGCTTGCTCATGCGGACCTCGCAAGAATGGCGGCACACGAGGACAGGCCGCGATCATAATTGATCATGCCGAAACCGGAAACCAGCCCCAATCGGGCCTGTGGCACCGGCGTGCCCAGAGCGCTGTCTGTCAACTGTCTGATGGCTTCGACCAATCCGAGGAAGCCACCCGCCGCCCCGGCCTGACCGACCGACAATTGCCCGCCCGATGTATTATGCGGGAATGAGCCGTCATTGGTCAGGCTATGACTGCGCACAAAGTCCGGACCCTCGCCTTTCTTGCAAAAGCCGAGATCCTCGAACTGCATCATCGAGATCACCGGATAGTCATCATAGGTCTCGACAAAATCGATGCTGTCGGGTGTTACCCCTGCCATGCCCCACAAATCATCGACATCCATGGCCCAGCCGCCCCTGATCTGCACCGGATCCTCAGGGAAGGCATTGTGCCGTTCGATGGTCGACAGAATCCGCACGGTCTTGAGACCAAGCGAGCGGGCGGTCTCCTCGCGGCACACCAGAAAGGCCTCAGCGCCCGCACACGGCATCACGCAATCGAACAGATGGATCGGATCGGCAATCGGACGGGCCGCCAGATAGGCCTCGAGCGTCAGCTTCTGTTTCATCAGGGCCAGCGGGTGAGCAAGGGCATTGTCGCGCTGGGCCACGCAGATTTTACCGAAATCCTCGCGGGTTGCGCCGAACATGTTCATGTAATTTTTGGTGATCAGCGCAAAGCTGGCATTGGGCCCGCCCGACCCGTAGGGATAGACGGCATCCTGGGCGAACCGCGAAAAGGTCGAGAGCGTTTTGCGGAATGAATCGACATGGTTGGTATCTGCCGCCACACAGGCCACAATATCGGCATCCCCCGCCTGCACCGCCCGTGCCGCCCGCCGCAGGGCAACCACCGCACTGGCACCGCCCAGCGGAATGTGGTCGAGCCAACGCGGGGTTAGACCGAGATGCTGGGTCAACCCGATTGCCGTATCGGGTCCGGCTGTAAAGCTCGACAAGGCAAAACCGTCGAGATCCTTGATCTGCAAACCCGATTGCGCCAACAGCCCGTGCAAAGCGCGGCCAATCCACCATGCCGCACTCTCCGGTGAAAAACGGGTATAGGGCACCGTCACCGGTGCGCAGGCAACCACGGTATCATAGGATGTGCGGGCAGTGCGTGCAGGCAAGGCCATCAATGCGTCCCCCGCTTTTTCATGGCGCGCGTATCGAAACACGCCGCTGTACCGATCACGCCCGCCACCAGATCCTTCAGACTGCCACGCTGGATTTTCTGCGTCGAGGTCAGCGGCACCATGGACACAAAGCCGACATAGCCCGGCGCCTTGTAATAGGCCAAGCGCGACAGGCACCAGCCGACAATATCGGCCGCCAGCGTCTCATCGGCCTGATAGGCGCCGTCCAGCACCACACAGGCAAACACCTCGTCGCCCCTGACCGGATCGGCCACAGGGGCCACCGCGACCGATTTGACCGCCTTGTGCTGGAGCAACACGCCTTCGACCTCGACCGCCGAAATATTCTCGCCCGACCGTCGGATGACGTTTTTCTTGCGGTCAATGAAATGCAACGAGCCATCGGCCCCGTGCCGCACAACATCACCGGTATGGAACCAGCCGCCCTCCCAAGCCTGTTGCGTGGCCTCCTCGTCTTTCAGATAGGCCCGGAAAAATCCGTAACGCGGATCGGGACCGGCATGACGCACCAGCAATTCACCCGGCGCATCGGTGGCGGCTTCCGATCCGTCCTCTGCGACAATACGTACCTCAAGCTCGTTCGACGGCTTGCCGAAACACCGCGTGCCGCGATGGCGCGGCTCGTTGGACGCAACGACCACCGCACCGGCTCCTGTTTCTGTCATCGCCCAGGCCTCGATCAAGGGAAAGCCGAAGCGTTCCTCGAACGGCACATGCAAGCCCTGATCGACCCCCGCTCCAAACCCGAAGCGAACCGAATGGGCCTTGTCCTGCGCACTGTCGGGCGCACCGATCAGCATCGACGGCATCACACCGAGATAATGCACAATCGTCGCCTTGCTCTCGCGCACGCTGTCCCACCACGAGCGCGGATGGAACCGGTCGAGCGCGATCAGACAGCCACCCGTCATCACCATCGCCATGGCTGAATAGGCCATCGCATTCATGTGGAAAATCGGCAGCGGTGTCAGCATCCGCTCACAGCCTGCCTGCATCTCGATCAGGCCGCCGATATGGGCATACCAATGGCCCGCATAGAGAAAATATTCGTTGGGCAGGACACAGCCCTTGGGCTGGCCCGTGGTGCCCGACGTGTACAGCAAGGCACATTCGCTGTTGATGTCGGGCTGGCCCGAACGCGGCGGCGGACCGGCCAGCACGGGCGGAGCCTCATCGGGACCGAACAACGGCAGGGTGATGGATTTGGCAAGGGCTGCGGCCTGCAAATCCGCATGGCGCGATGGCAAAGCCAAGGCCGCAACAATTTCCGAATGGCTGATCAGATATTCCAACTCGCTGGCACGCAGATCGGGATTGATCGGCACCACCGAAACACCCAGACCATTCAATGCAAACCAGTGCAGAAAAAACGCCGGACGGTTTTCCAGCAACAGCCCGACCCGATGGCCGAAACCGAAACCCGCCTGATGATAGGCCTGTTGCAAGCGCATAATCCCGGCCTGCGCTGTCTGATAACTGATGTCACCCGGCTCTATTGCATAGACCTTGGCCGTCTCCGGCAGGACCGAGAGAAAGGCACAAGACGGATGGCGTGCCGCAGTTGCCGCAAAAGCGGCAAATACGGTTGGAACCGACAAGGGGAAATGCTGGTCCATCACATGAACAACTGGATATTGCCGAAGGCCGCATCGCAATTGACGATATCGACGCGCTTCAATTTGATTTTCAACCGTCCATCCTCGACGCACAACGTATGGGTCGCCCAAGCGGCGAACAATTGCTGTTCGTCAAAACGGGTTTCGACATAATGCATCGGGGTCCATGTCTGGTACAGATTGGCGGCCTCGTCGCGACGATCGACCTGCGGTGTCTGCAAGACATGGTGACAACGGCTTTTGGGCTTTTGCGAAAAGGTGCGATTGCCCTTGAGACGCTCGACGCGGATTTTCAACAAAAGCCGGTCCTCATACATCAGGGAACAGGTGAGACGGGGATCGGTCTGCCCCCATTCCAGCGGCATCCAGTAATGGCCATCCTCGCAAAACAGATCGAGCCATTCCTCGAACCGTTGCATGTCGATCATCCGGGCCTCGGACACCACGAAATCGATCAATTGCTGGTCGGTCGGCGGGCTGGTGAGCAATGCGGTCTGACTGGTCATGATGACACCTCACATGCTCATGGTGATAAATTTGGACCAGGCCCGAAACTGGTTGCGCATCTGCCATTCGGTCGTGCCGTTGGTTTCGGCGGTCACATCGGGCTTTTCATCCTCCGAATACAACCGCTGGATGTTGACCCATTGATTGGCATCGACATGCAGGCCTTCTTGCGCACGCTCGTACATTTCGAGATCGTCATGGCCGACCACCGATGTCGGGGCGTTGATCAGGCGGTTATACATCAAGGTGCGCTCCAGCAGGACATCGGGCGCGTCAACCAGCCGGAAGGTCCAGCTTTCCACCAGCGTCTTGTTGGCGGAAATCGGTTTGAACAGCCGCAACAGCTGGATCGGCCCCTTGATCATCACATTGGGAAAATAGACCGTGTTGTGCCGGTTCTCGTCCAGAATGGCCTTGGCCTTGTCCTCGCCATAGGCCGCGCTCATCTGCTCGAAATAGCCGGGGATGACCGAATAGTCGGAATGGATCGAGTGGCTGACCCCCGTATGCCCGTGGCCATTCGGCCAGACCCGGATTCCCATGCCCTCGAAAAATTCATAGGACGACATGAAGGGTGCAAAAATTTCGACAGCCATCGGCTTCTTGGTGCCTTCGGGGGCGTTCTTCCAGACATCGATGGCGGTCCCTGCCGAGGATTCATGCGCGACCATCGGATGGCAGGTGTCGGTCTGGTTTTCGACCAGCATTTTCCAGTTGCAATTGTGCATGTAGCGCAACACGCCACCAGCCACTTCCAGCCGGCCGGCGGGGGAACGGTCGATCATGTTATCGAGACTGGACAGGCTTCCGGCAAAGAATTCCTCGAAATCCAATCCGGTATCGTTGAGCTTGGCAAAGACAAAGCCGCGATAATTGCGCACATGTTTGACAGGGGTCAGCCCCTTGATCGCCTCGCTCTCCTCAAGGCCGGTATTCTCGTACCCCTTCTTGAGTGGGATCGCGAGCAGACTGCCATCGAGTTTGAATGACCAGGCATGATAGGGACAGCGGAAAAACTTGCCGGTATTGCCGCAGGTCTCGGTGGTCACCCGCACGCCTTTATGCGGACAGCGGTTGAACAGCACATGCACCGCACCATCACCATGACGCACCATCAGAACCGGTTGCGAGCCGATGGTTGTGCCGAAATAATCCCCCGCATTGGGGATCTGGCTGTCATGGCCGACATAGACCCAGGTATTGGCGAACAGATGGTCCATTTCGAGCTGGAACACTTCCTCGTCAATATAGACATCGCGATGCACCTCGCGCTCGCGGATCAACCCTCTGACGGCTTCGGCATTGCCTGTGTAGCGTGGCATGTGTGAATCCCCCATGTTCAGATATCCAGAACCAGTTCACTGGAATGGGCCCGTGAAATACAGATCTGGATCAGACGGCCTGCGGCTTTTTCGGAATCCGACAGGATAAAATCACGATGGTCCGGCACGCCCTCGATCACCCCGACCTGACAGATACCGCAATCCCCGCGCTGGCAATCATAGATCGGATCCTCATCGGCGGCGACCAGCACATCCAGAATGGTTTTGTCGGCAGGCACCTGATAGCGTTTTCCGGACGATTTCAGCACGATCTCGAAAGGCTTGTCGCCGGCCTGCATTTCCGGCGCGCTGAAGATTTCAAAATGCAACCGCTTGTCGGCCCAGCCCAACTGTTTGGCGGCCGCAATCCCCGCCTCGATCATCGGCATCGGCCCGCACAGATAGAGCGGCTCGCCATCAACCAGCGAGGCCATCAAGCCCGCCAGATCAAACTGGCCCGCCCCGGCATCGCAATGCACGCTCAAAGCCTCGCCCGCCAGGGCCTGCACCTCGTCCAGAAAAGCCAGCTGGTCACGGTTGCGCACGGCATAGACCATCCGAAAGGGCTTTTGTGCGGCTTTCAGCTCCGCCGCCATCGAAATCAATGGCGTAATGCCAATCCCGCCGGCCACCAGAACCGTGGTGTGGCTGGTAGCCTGCAGTGCGAAATGGTTGCGCGGCGCGCTCGCACTGACCAGATCCCCGACCTGCAAGGCGTGCATGAAACGGGAGCCGCCCGCACTTGTCTGGGAAAGCCTGACCCCCAGCAGATAGGTTTTGGGCGCTTGCGTAGACCCTTCATCGGCTGTCGGGTTGACCAGCGAATAAGACCGTTCGGACCCGCCGGGCAGTGCGATATTGATATGCGCACCGGCCTGCCAGCCCGCCAGTCCCGCCCCATCGGGAGCCGCCAGCGTGATGGCTCGGATCGCGGGGGTCAAAGCGCGCACCTCTGTGACAACCAGACTGTGTGGGGTGGTGGTGCTCATGGTCTGGCTTTCATGCTCATCGGTGGTTGCACCCATTTGTGCACCAAGCAGGTCGAACCGCGCCACCGCGTCACAGCCACAGCCCGAAGGTGATTTCACCCCCTCACTTTAGGTCTGCGAAATTTAAGCGTCAACCACAGCGGCCCAGATTGGCAACGGGTTTGAAAACGGGTGCAGGACAGGGCGATATTGGGGATTAACTGTAAAAATTATCACTTTTTTTCATGATGTTAGCCTAAATGATACCCATATGCGATCTCGTTGCAAAACAGAGAAATCAGGGTTGCAACTAATCGTTGACAGCCATCCGAAGATGTTTAACCTTGAAGTAATTTCGTATGATCGACATGCACCGGACATGGATCCTCCATGAATGGATTGGTGTTGCATCTGGGGCAGGGTCGGCAGGTTGATGCGCATCCTTTGGCAAAGTTTTGTAGACCTCGCGCAGAATGCGCCGTATCTCGAAGTCTTGTCACGTTATCTCAACGAGATTGCCGCCCCCGGCACCGTGGTTGATGTGGTCGGCATCACGCCGCCGGACCGCGATTTCGGCCGGTTGACCGAATTCCGCTGTGCCGCACAGACCATTGATCACTGCATCGGTGCCGCCGAACAGGATTACGATGCCTTCGTGATCGGACATTTTCAGGATCCCGGTCTGTACGAGGCCCGCTCGGCGGTGCGCATGCCGGTGATCGGCACCGGCGAAGCCACCTTGCACTATGCCGCCCAGATGGGCCGCCGCATTGCGATGATCTCGATCGATCCGGTTTTCGAGGTCTGGCATTACGAACAGGCCGAACGCTACGGACTGGCCAGCCGGATCAGCGGTGTCGCCGGATTGGGCTTTGCCGCGCAAGATTTCAACGATGCTTTTGCCGGAGACGAAACCGCCTTCGAACGGATGCGGGCGGTATTTTATGACAAGGCCAAACCTTTGGTGGATGCGGGCGCTGATGTGGTGATCCCTGCCGGGGTTTTGCCTGCCTTGTTGCTGTGCCGCCTGCGCGGCTACACGATCGGTCATGCTCCGGTGATCAATTCGGCCTCGGTGACATTGAAAACGGCCGAAATGGCGGTGGCCCTGCACAAGCTAGACGGACTTGAGCCCAGTCGCGGCCCCAGTTTCGCGCTGGCCCCTGAGCGTGCCATTGCCGATTTTCGCCACTTTGTCGCCCATGGCGTGCAGAAGAAAGCCACGCACAATGGGTAATCTGTTTGCCAGACAGCATCCGCGTGCCATCATGGCCATCACATACCACAATCGAACGGAGCGAACCCGCATGTTCGCAGTCAGTGGAGGGGTCCTCTCATGAAAACAAGCCTTCGTACACT
>CANGOE010000025.1 GCA_947455455.1 Hyphomicrobiales bacterium | reverse complement strand
GCCGACTTCGGTCAGGCGGGCGATGTTCTCGGCGCGCTCGATATAGCGCGACATCCAGAACAGGTTTGAGGCGGTGCGTCCGAGCATCGTCAGTCCTCCAGAACCCAAGTGTCTTTGGTGCCGCCCCCTTGCGAGGAATTGACCACCAGCGAGCCTTTTTTCAATGCCACGCGGGTCAGCCCGCCCGGTGTCAGGCGGATTTTGTCGCCCAACAACACAAAGGGCCGCAAATCGACATGGCGGGGGGCAAAGCCTGCCGCCGTCGCTGCCGGACAGGTCGACAGCGCCAAAGTGGGCTGGGCGATATAATTGCCGGGCCGCGCCTCGATCCGCTTGCGGAATTCGGCCAGTTCGCGCTTGGTCGCCGCAGGGCCGATCAGCATGCCGTAGCCGCCCGATCCGTGCACCTCCTTGACCACCAGCTCGCTCAAATGGTCGAGCACATAAGCGCGTTCGCTGTCGAGACTGCAACGATAGGTCGGCACATTGTTGAGGATCGGTTTTTCGCCGGTGTAAAATTCAATAATATCGGGGACATAGGCATAGATGGCCTTGTCGTCGGCAATGCCGGTGCCCGGAGCGTTGACGATGGTCACGCCACCCGCCCTGTAGAGATCGAACAGGCCCGGCACGCCCAGCATCGAATGGGGATCGAAGGACAAGGGATCAAGATAGGCATCATCGACGCGGCGATAGAGCACATCGACCCGCTCTTTGCCTTTGGTAGTGCGCATGTACAGCGCGCCATCCTGAATGAACAGATCCGAGCCTTGCACCAGTTCCACCCCCATCTGGTCGGCAAGGAAGGAATGTTCGAAATAGGCCGAATTATAGATGCCGGGGGTCAGCACGGCGATGGTGGGATCGGATTTGCAATTGACGGGCGCCACGCTTTCCAGCGTCTGGCGCAACAGTTCGGGATAATGTTCGACCGGACGCACCCGATGGGCCGAAAACAGTTCCGGAAACAGATGCATCATCGCCTCGCGGTTCTCCAGCATATAGGAGACCCCCGACGGCGTTCTGAGATTGTCCTCCAGCACGAAAAACTCGTTTTCACCCGTGCGCACAATATCGGTGCCGATGATATGGGCATAGACGTTGCGCGGTGGATCGAAGCCGATCATTTCGGGCAGGAAGGCCTCGTTCTGGTTGATCATATGGGCGGGAATGCGTCCGGCCCGCACGATGTCCTGCCGGTGGTAGATGTCATACAAAAAGGCGTTGAGCGCTCTGACGCGCTGTTCGATGCCGCGTTCGAGCGAGCGCCACTCCCGCGCCGACAGCACACGCGGGATCAGATCGAACGGGATCAACCGCTCGTTCGAGCCCCCTTCGCCATAGACGGCAAAGGTAATGCCGAGCCGTCGGAAAATCGCGTCGGCCTCTTCCTGCTTTTTCTTGATGCTGCCACGGGTCTGGGTGGCCAGCCATTCGGCCACGGCCTCATAGGGCCGCCGTGCGGCATTGTCGCTTGTCAGCATCTCGTCAAAGATGTCCGGTGATCTCGCCTCTGTCGATTTCAACACCATGGTCGGTTGAGAGTCCTTTGAGCAGGATAAACCTTCTTCGTTACGTCGATGTCTAAGGTTCCACGCGATCCGTCCGCTGGCTAGAGGTTTTTTATCGGGATTGCTTCAATTTACAGATGGATGTGCTTAAAAATGAGGCAAACGCTTTTACAATCGAACTCTTGGCCGTGCGCACTTTGACCGGACTGCGACTTATGTTCACAGTTCAATGGCCGCATGCAAAAAAGACTATGTGACAAGTGGCTCAAGCTCGGTCAAGAATATGCGATCGAGAGTCTGTGTGACAGGAACCAAGTGTGATGACAAAGGTCGAGAATCTGGACATTGCCGCCATCAAGGCCGGACTGGCTGACGGCTCCATGATTGTGGTGGATGTGCGCGAGGCCAATGAATACGAAGCGGGGCATATTCCCTCGGCGCTGTTGAACCCGCTTTCGATTTTCTCGCCCGCCGATTTGCCGGTCCATGAGGGCAAGCGGGTGGTGCTGTCGTGCCGTTCGGGCAAGCGGTCGCTGACGGCGGCGGCGATGGCCCATGCCGCAGGCGTTGCCATCGATGCCCATTATGCCGGTGGCATGCTGGATTGGGTCGAGCATGGCGAACCCGTGGAAACGGGCGCGGCCTGATCACCTCACACAGATAAAAATACAAACAGAATTTCAGGGAGAGACGGGTATGGCTGTTAAAAAATTCGGTGTCGGGCAATCAATGCGCCGTGTGGAAGATCATCGTCTGCTGACCGGCGGCGGTCACTATATGGCCGATTTCACGCCGGAGCGTCATTTGCATGCGCTGGTCCTGCGCAGTCCGCATGCCCATGCCCGTTTTACCATCGGTGATCTCGCCCCCGTTCTGGCGATGAAGGGGGTTCGGCTGGTGCTGACGGGGGCCGATCTTGCCCATCTCGGCCCTGTGCCCTGCCTTGCGCCACTGCCCAATGATGACAAGACCCAGAATCTGGTGGCGCAGGCTCCCGCACTGGCCGTCGATACGGTCAAGCATGTCGGGGATGCGGTCGCTTTCATCGTGGCCGATACGATCGAGATCGCCCGTGATGCCTCCGAGGCTGTGCCTATCACCTATCAGCCGCTGAAAGCGGTGGTGGATATGCGCTCAGCTGTTGCCAAAGGCTCGGCGGCGGTCTGGAGCCAACAGGCCGACAATCTGGCCTTTGATGCCTCGATGGGCGACAAGGCCAAAGTCGATGCCGCTTTTGCCAAAGCGGCGCGCACGGTGTCGTTGAATGTCGAAAACAACCGTCTGGTGACCAATTACATGGAAACCCGCGGGGCAATCGGCGAATATGATGCCGCCAGCCAGTCCTTTACCCTGACCGTCTCGTCGCAAGGCGTGCATGGTATCCGCGACAGCATGGCCAATCTGGTCATGAAAGTGCCGCCGGCCAATATCCGCGTGATCACCGGCGATGTCGGCGGCGGTTTTGGTACCAAGACCTTTGTCTATCGCGAATATCCGCTGGTGCTGGAAGCCGCCAAGCGGTTGAAGCGTCCGGTCAAATGGATTGCCGAACGCGGCGACCATTTCGTGGGCGATTGTCAGGGCCGCGACAATTACACGGTGGCCGAAGTCGCACTCGACAGCCGTGGCCGCTTTTTGGCGATGCGCTTTGATATTCTGGGCAATCTCGGAGCCTATCTGTCGCAATACGGGCCTTACATTCCCTATCTGGGCGGCACCATGATGACGGGTGTCTATGCCACGCCTCTGCTGCATGTGCGGGTGCGCGGGGTCTATACCAATACCGTGCCGGTTGATGCCTATCGCGGCGCGGGTCGCCCCGAGGCGGCCTATGTGCTCGAACGGTTGGTGGATGCCGCCTCGCGGGCCACGGGCCTGTCACAGGACGAGATCCGCCGCCGCAATTTCATTGCACCAAGTGCGATGCCCTACAAAACCCCGATCGGCCAGCGCACCTATGATACCGGTGATTTCAACGGCCATATGACGCGCGCGCTGGAATCGGCTGATTGGGCAGGCTTCAAGACCCGCCTGAAAGACAGCCGCAAAAAGGGGCTTGTCCGCGGGATCGGACTGGCCACCTATATCGAATGTACAGCCTGGGGTGATGGCGAGGATGTCAAGATCACGCTGGAAACCGATGGCGGTGTGACGATCTATTCGGGCACGCAGTCGAACGGGCAGGGCCATGCCACCGCCTATGCGCAATTTGCCTCCCAGCATCTCGATGTGCCGCTCGAGCGGATCAGGGTGGTGCAGGGTGATACGGCCAAGGTCAAAACCGGCCACGGCACCGGCGGTTCGCGTTCGATTCCGGTGGGCGGTATTTCGGTCTGGCGGGCTTCAGAGCATCTGGCCGACAAGCTCAAACAGCTTGCCTCCGGTGCACTCGAAGCCGCTGTCGCCGATCTGGAAATTGTCGATGGGCGTGTGCGCGTCGCCGGGACCGACCGTTCGGTGAGCTTCATCGATCTGGCCAACAAGCCCGGTGTCAGCGAGGCCATGCGCTCCGGCGAGGGCGATTTCGTGCCCCCCGATGCAACCTATCCCAATGGAACCCATGTGGCGGAAGTCAGCATCGATCCCGATACCGGCCATGTCACCATCGAGCGTTACACGATCTGCGACGATTTCGGGCTGGCGGTGAACCCCCTGCTTCTGGCAGGCCAGGTGCATGGCGGTGTCGGCCAAGGGATCGGGCAGGCGTTGTTCGAGCGCACCGTCTATGATGCCGAGGGCCAGTTGGTTACCGCATCCTTGATGGATTATGCCCTGCCGCGTGCCGGCGATATGCCGAATTTCGATTTCGAAACACGCAACGTGCCGTCCACCACCAATCCGATGGGGATCAAGGGGGCGGGCGAGGCCGGGTCGATCGGATCATGCCCTGCGGTGATGAATGCGGTGGTCGATGCACTTGATCGCGCTTACGGGATCAGGCACATTGATATGCCAGCGACTCCCGATCGTGTTTTTGCGGCCATCCATGCCGCGCGTATCGCTGCCGAGTAAACGCGTATTTCGCGAGCCGTGACGGATGTTCCGTCGCGGCTTCAAAATCATAATAACACCAGTCGATTGAAGGGAAGAACCATGCCCAATTTAACAATGCCAAAAATCACCTTGAAACATACCGCCTTGCTCATGCTGGCCGCCGGTGTACTGGCTCTGCCGTTGCTGAGCTCGCCGGTCTCGGCACAGAATGATCCGATTGCCAGCCGCAAGGCGGTGATGAAATCGGTCGGTGGCGCGATGCGTGATCCCGGACAGATGATGCGGGGGCAGGCGCCTTTCGATCTGGCCAAGGTCAAAGCCTCGCTGGAAACCTTTGTCGATGCCTCGGGCAAGATGTCCGCGCTTTATCCCAAGGGCAGTGAGACGGGTGGTGAAACCACAGCCTCGCCCAAAATCTGGGAAGCCAAGGCCGATTTCGATGCCCGCATGGTCAAATTCGGGGCTGATGCCAAAGAGGCACTGGCCAGCATCACCGACGAAGCCAGTTTCAAGGCGAATTTCCCCAAGGTCGGCCAGAATTGCGGCGGCTGTCACGAGACCTATCGCATCGAAAAGAAATAAGAGTTTCGGCGACCTCTCAATCGGGTGAATGACAATGATCGGGATGAGCAAACAACAGATTCTGTTGGGCCTTGCGCTTGCCTTGGTGTGCGGGGCAACGGGTTTCTGGGTCTTGACGGCTCCGGCTGTCTGGCATGCGGTGCGTGGTGTGCCGACGGTGCCGGTTAAAGCGGCACAACTGGAGAATGGCCAGACGCTGTTCTGGGCCGGTGGCTGTGCGTCGTGTCACGCCACTCCCGATCAGGATGACCGTTTGCGACTGGGCGGGGGACGGACATTGCCGACCCCGTTCGGCACCTTCCGCGTGCCCAATCTGTCCTCCGACAAGCAGGACGGGATCGGGGGCTGGAGCGATCAGGCCTTTATCACGGCGATGCGCGAGGGCGTATCACCCGATGGCCGCCATTATTATCCGGCTTTTCCCTTCACCTCTTATGCCTTGATGCGGGATCAGGATCTGGTCGATCTGCTGGCCTATCTCAAAACACTGCCTGCCGTGACGGGACGGGTTGCCGATCACGACCTGAATTTCCCCTTTTCCTTCAGGCGCGGATTGGGGCTGTGGAAATGGCTGAATTTGGGTTCCGGTCCCTATCAGCCGCAAGCGGGGCAGTCGGATGACTGGAATCGCGGGGCCTATCTGGTCAATGGTCCGGGCCATTGTGCCGAATGTCATTCTCCGCGCGATGTCATGGGCGGGATCCGCACCTCCCTGCGGCTGTCGGGCGGGCCTGATCCTGAAGGCGGGGCGGGCTATATCCCCAATCTGACCAGCCATGCCAGCGGACTGGCCAAATGGTCAGCCGAGGATATTGCCGAATTTCTGAAAACCGGCTTTACGCCCGATTTTGACTCGGCGGGCGGCTCGATGGCCTCGGTGATCAAAAATATGGCGCATCTGACTGATGCCGACCGGATGGCCATTGCCACCTATCTGAAAAGCCTGCCACCCTTGCCCAGCAACAAGCCAGCCAAAAAGACCCCCTGAGCCGATCAGGCTCACTCCATCACGGCGGCTTTGAGAATACAGACCATGGTGGCATGGGCGGGTTTTTTGGAGACATTGCGGACGATATGCGGGCGGTCGCAACGATAGCGAAGGGTTTCACCGGCTTTTGCCGTCTGGACCACGCCCGCGACTTCCACTTCCATTTCGCCCGAAATCACCGACAGGCTCTCGATCGACCCGCGCTGGTGGGCATCAGATTCCAGCACACCACCGGCTTGGGCTTCGACATCATACCATTGCAACCATTCGACGGTTTTGATCCAGCCGATAATGTTGAGCTTGACCTTGCCGTCATCGGAGGTAAGGGCAGGCGTATCGCCACGGATGGTTTTGTCGATAAAGGGCTCGTCATCGGAAATCGACAACACGCGCTCGATGGAAATATCAAGCGCTTGCGACAGCCGCCAGATGGTGGCCAGCGTCGGATTGGTCTCGTTGCGCTCGATCTGGCTGATGATGGACTTGGCCACGCCGGATTGTTCGGCCAGTTCCGACAGAGACAGGTTATAGGCCTTGCGCAGGCGCTGGATGGTTTTGCCCAACTGGCCCGACAGCGCATGCGCTCCGGTTTCCAGTGTTTTCACCTTTTCTTTGCCTTCGATACCCATGCGCGTCCGAATCCGTCTGTTTGCTGGTGCGAGTTTGCACTTTTGGCATAAATTTCATATTGACCAAAGCCAATCTGAAGCCCATTCGTCAAGCGATGCAAGATTGTTGTGTGTGTTTTCAGGTGCATGACCGGACAATCCGCTGTCCTGCCCTTCACCGGCCTAACCGGATTGGTAATTCAAAGAGGCATTAAAAGATATGGGTTTTATTCACGTCACCGACCGCCAAGGCCAGCGCCACAGCCTCGAAGCCCTTGAGGGCTGGCGTGTGATGGAGATCATCCGGGATTGGGGCCTGCCCATCGAAGGCATCTGCGGCGGTGCGGCCGAATGTGGCACCTGCCATGTGTTCATCCATCCCGATTGGGTCGAAAAGCTCTATCCGCCGCGCGAGGAAGAATTGTTCCAACTCGATGAATTGCCGGTGGTCGAAACCAATTCCCGTCTGTCTTGCCAGATCTTGTGGACCGAGGAGCTCGACGGGCTCGAATTAACGCTGGCCCCGCAGGTCTGAACCCGCCATCAACGGATATGGCGCTCGCGCAGGAACAGCAGGGTCATCGCCACGCCTGCAATCAATGCCGAGCCGAGCGACAGGGCCAGCGCCTGATTGGCACCCGATTGGGCCAGAACGGCGGCAAACACCATCGGCGAGGCCGCTTTGATAGCGAGGCTGGGGGCTGAAATCATCCCCAGTCGTCGCCCGTAGCCATGCGGTCCGAACAGGGCCAACGGCACGATCCCGCGCACGATGGTCACAAGGCCGTTGGAGGCGCCATAGAACAGCCCGAACAATAGCGCGCTCATCAATCCGGTCGGCAGGCCGATCAGCAGTCCGAAGGCAACTGGCAACAGGGCCACGCTGAATACGCCCAATATCAAAGCGGGGATGCGTTTGCCGAACATCATTTCCGCCAAACGGGCCAGCACTTGCGCGGGGCCGACCAGCGAGCCGGCCAGCACGGCCGTGTTTTCGCCCAGGCCCAGCGTATCCAGCACATGCACCAGATGCACCGAAAAGGCCGAAGTGACAAAACCATGCATCATGATCACCGTGGCAAACAGCGTCATGGCCAGCCATTCGGGACTGTTGAGGATCGGGGCGACTGGTTTGGACGCGGGGTCGCTTGAGCTTGGGACCGGCGGGGCCAGTCGCTCACTGGCTTTGGGCAACAACAGGGCATGCAACGGCGCGCAAACCAATACGAGGACAGCGGCATAGAGCAATGCAATCTGCCGCCAGTCATGGCTGGAGAGCAACCACAGGGTCAAAGGCCATGACAGGGTGGATGCAAAACCGCCGGCAAGGGTCAATGTCGAAATCGCGCGGCGGGTGTGCGGTCCTGCCACCTGCGCCAGCGTGGCAAAGGCAGGATCATAGAGCGCGCCCGCCATGCCCGCCCCGATTATGCCCCATGCCAGCAAATAGATGGCCGGCGTTGCCGCCTGCGCCAGCACCACCAAGCCTGCCGCGCCGATCAATGTGCCGATGGTCAGGACAGGGCGGCCGCCATAGCGGTCCACGCTCTTGCCCGCATAGGGCGAACACAGGCCGGTGGCCAACAAGGCCATCGAAAAACCGCCGAAGACGAGGGTTTCCGACCAGCCGGTTTCTTTCAGGATCCGCGGTGCCCATAGGGCAAAGGCGTAATAGAGAACCGCCCAATTGATGGTTTGGGTGACAGACAGGACCGCCAGACATCGGATGACCACGGGTCCCATCGGGATCAGCGATCCCAGAAGGCGTGGAAATGGTGGACCGGCCCGTGGCCGTGGCCGATTGCCAGCCGGTCGGCGGCCTTGATGGCGGCGGTTAGATAGGCTTTGGCCTCGCCGACGGCATCTTCAAGCGTCAGACCATGCGCCAGACAGGCCGCAATGGCCGAGGACAGCGAACAGCCGGTGCCGTGGGTATTGGTGGTCGCAATCCGCGGGGCGGCAAAAGGCAGGACAGCATCGGGGGTGACCAGCAGATCGATACATTCGGATCCTTCGCCATGCCCGCCTTTCATCAGAACGGCCTGCGCGCCCATCCCCAGTATGGCATCCCCTTGCGCACGCATCTCCTGTGTCGATCGGGCGACCGGACCGCCGCAAATCACGGCGGCCTCGTGCAGATTGGGAGTGATCAGCACCGCACGCCCGAACAACAGGGTTTTGAGATGGTTGACGGCGGCATCGTCGATCAGGCGGTCACCGCTGGTTGCCACCATGACGGGGTCGAATACGGTTTTGGTGACATTGTAGCGGTCCAGCCCCCCGGCCACCGCCTCAATGGTATGGATGCGCGACAACATGCCGATTTTGACGGCATTGACCGCAATATCGGAAAAGACCGCATCCATTTGGGCGGTGATGAAGTCCGGTTCCACATCCATGATCGCACTGACACCCATGGTGTTCTGCGCGGTCAAAGCGGTGATGACACTGGTGCCATAGACACCGAGAGCGGAAAAGGTTTTCAGATCGGCCTGGATACCGGCTCCACCACCGGAATCGGAACCGGCAATTGTCAGGGCTATGGCTGTCATGGGGCGTTCCAAACAGGGTTTCAGGTGTTGCGATGATGGCCGGATTCGCGTTCGGCTTGAACCTTTAATCCCAATTGCCGCTCGCGGATGATCACCGTCACGCCTGCGACAATCACAATCGCCGCGCCGCTCAGCACCACCGGATTGGGCAGGTCGCCGAACATGAAATAACCGATCACCAGTGCCCAGAGCAGGGAACAGTAATCAAACGGTGCGATCACCGACACATCGGCATGGCGATAGCTGGAGGTCAGCAGGATCTGTCCGACCCCGCCCATAATGCCGGACCCCACCAGCAAGAGCCCGTCATGCCAGTCGGGCAGGGTCCAGCCGAGCAGGACGGTCGCGCCGCTGGCCAGCGAGGTGGCCAGCGTGAAATAGAACACGATCGAGCCGGTGCGTTCGGCTTGCGACAGTTTCCGCACTTCCAGCGTCGCAAAGGCCGAACAGATCGCCCCGCCCAGCCCCAAAGCCGCCCCCAGCGCCGAAAGATCGGAATGGGCATCGGGCATGGTCAGGCTGGAGAGATGCGGCGACACCATCACCAGCATGCCGCAAAAGCCGACAAATACGGCGGTCCAGCGATAGGCCCGGACCTGTTCATGCAGGAAAATCGCCGCAAAGGCGGTGGTCAGAATGGGGGTGACATAGCTGATGGCGGTGGCATCGGGCAGAGGCAGGTTGGTCAGGGCGCCAAAGCTGAAAAACATACCGGTCGCCCCCGCCATACAACGGCGGATATGGTTGCTGGGCTTGGTGTCGACAATGGAGGAGATCAACTCGCCCCGCAGACCGAGCCAGATCAACAGCGGGATCATCGCGAAAAAGGCACGGCAGAAGATCACTTCGCCCAGCGGATAGCCGCCCGCCACCAGTTTCACTTGCGTGGACATGGCAATAAAGGCAAGCGTCGAAGCCAGCTTGAGGGCGATACCGCGAAACATAGGCCGCATCCGGTCAGGGGGATGCTGTGCAGATCAAAACCTGCACAGCCTTTGCAAGGATCAGAACGAGGCGCGGAAGGCCCCGCCGTCGATCAACAGGTTCTGGCCGGTGATATAGCCCGCATGGCTGCTGGCCAGAAAGGCGCAGGCCTTGCCGAATTCATCGGCCTGTCCGAGACGGCCAGCCGGAATCGCATTGATGCGCTCCTGCCGGATGGCCTCTTGCGACATGTTTTTCAGCTCGGCCTGTTTGGCCACCATGGTTTTGATGCGGTCGGTGTCGAAAATGCCGGGCAAAATCGCATTGATGGTGACATTGGCATAGGCGACTTCACGCGCCACGCCCGCCAGAAAGCCGGTCAGGCCGGCGCGCGCGCCCGATGACAGGTCCAGTCCCGCCAACGGGGTCAGCACCGAGGCCGAGGTGATGTTGATGATGCGGCCGAATTGACGCGCGATCATGCCGTCGATCACCCGTTGGGTCAGTTCGATCGGGGTGACCATATTCTGCACCACACCTTCGAGCATGGCCTGCCGGTCGACCTCGCGGAAACCCTTGGGGGGAGGGCCGCCATTGTTGTTGACCAGAATATCGGGATCGGGGCATGCCTTCAGTAAGGCATCCTGTCCCGCTTTGGTCGATACATCCGCCAGCACCACATGCGGTGTCAGGCCGGATATGCGCTTGATCTCGGCGGCGGTTGCCTCCAGCGCCTGTTCGTTGCGTCCGTTGATGGTCAGATGTACGCCCGCTTCGGCCAGTGCCAAAGCACAACCCCGACCGAGACCGCGGCTCGATGCACAGACAATGGCCTTGCGGCCGGCAATTCCTAAATCCACGACACACTCCCTTTGCATTGATCTTGACTTGTCATGCACCATCAAATGTCAGGATCAGCCGATTGTGCAAGGCCATCGGCGGGAAAAAATGCCGAAATCCGCCAAACAAATAGCCGACCCGCCAAAAACGGGGGGCAGTGTGGACTAAATGCCCAACAAAAAGGGGGCCAGCGGCCCCCTGAATTGTCCAGTCTGGTCAGTTTGATCAGTGGATACGACCCACTGCGGCGCACAGCAGGGTATAGGCCTTGCCCTCGCTTGAGCTCATGATGGTGCGGATCACCGAACTGCCGTGATCGCCGGGTGTCACATCGCGCATCAGCTCGTCGAAGCGGCCGAGGAAGCTGTCGATCACGAAGCGGAAATCGCCTTCGGACTGGTAACGCTGGCGGGCCTCGTCCAGCTTCTGCTGGCCGGGTCCGGTCAAGACACCGGCCATAGTGGCTGTTCTGTCACCGTTGAGCACACGCTCCCAGAAGCCCAACACCATTTCAGGCTTGGCGCAGGCATTGATATCGCGGTTGAGAACGGCAATCCATTCGCTGGGGGACAGTGGCTCTTGCGGCTTGGCGGCCTGTTCCTCGTTGGAGACCCGCGACAGCATATCGGTCAACCAGCCCGAAGCGGGGGTCTGGCTGGCAGGAGCCGCAGGGGCTTCCACACGGCTGGTTGCACGGCGCGGAGCGAATGAAGGATCAAATCCGGCAATGCCCGACTGGCCGGCTCCGCCTGCCGAAGCGGGAGGAATGGCGGCGGTCGGAATGGCCGAGGAAGCCTGCGGGGTAGCCTGACTGATCGGCGCCTGTGGAGCAGGGGCCTGATAGAGCGGTGCAGGTGCCACGGGAGGGGCGGCAGGTGTCTCGCGCAGAAGCGGACGAGGAGTGGCATAGGACGGTTCCGGCATCCGCTGTGGTGCGGGTGTGCGCAGGGGCTCCTGATACTGCACGGGCTCGGGAGCGCGGACGGGTTCTTGATACCGTGGCTCCTGATAACGCGGCTGTTCGGGCTGGACCGGTGCGGCAAATACCGGCTCAGGCATGGTCAGAGGCGGCATGACGGGCTGTGAAGCCTGTGGCTGGTAGACCGGTGCGGCAGGCTGGCTCTGGACCGGAGCGGGCTGTGGCTGGATGGCCTGCTGATGGGCAGGACGCGGGGTTTCCAGACGCTGGCTGACACCCAGACCGGGGCCTGTATGCTGTTTCAGCGACTTCAACTCGTCCAATGCCTTCAACTGGCCCGAGACCAGCGCCCGCACGGTGTCGTTGGCCTCGCGTGTGTCACGCGGCAATTCAACCAAAGCGCGTTGCAATTCGGTGCGGGTCTTTTCCAGCCCCTGCGCAACTTCCGTTGAGACCGATACCAGCTCTTCGGCCGTCGAACGGAACCGTTCGGTGGCCGAATTGGTGGCCACCGTCATATCGGACAACGAGGTCTCGTAGACTTCGCGGACCGCCGCGGCCAGACGCTCGCGCTCGCGCTGGCTCATCGCCCGCAGGGCTTCAACCTGCTGTGAGATGGCATCGGATGCGCTGGTGGCAGAGCTGGACAGCAATTGGCCGATTTCCTTGGCGCGGCGTTCGGTTTCCTCCAGTGCGGTGGAGACCGTTTCGGCATGGGATTTCGACAGTGTCGTGAACTCGTCGCTCTGGACCGACAGATTCTGCATGGTCTGGGTGAGCGAGCTTTCGCGCGTGCTGATTGCGGCGCTGATCTGGTTTTCCAGACGGGCGAGGGAATTGGTGGTTTCGGTGACGCTCCGCATCTGGTCGGCAATGGTGCCGGTGGCCTGACGCAACACATCAACATGCTGTGAAATCCGGTCAGCGGCATGCGAGGTATCACGGTAGATGACACCAAGCGTTTGCTCGATATTGCCGACACGGGTCTGCAAGACGGAGTCGAGCTGGGACAGGGTGCCATCGGCGCGCACAACCACTTCGCCCAATGTTTCGGTCAGATCGGCAACGCGTTTGACCAGCGGCTCGCTGGTGGAATTGAGCGTATCGACCACATCGACCAGACGGCCAACAGCCAATTTCGAGCTTTCTTCCACTGCATGGCGCAACTGTTCGGCCGCTGTGGTGGCAGTGACCAGCATGGTTTCGCTCTGTTCGAGTAAAGACGAGGTCATTGTGGCGCTCTGCTCTTGCAGAATGTCGAACACCGCACCGCCCTGATCGCGCAGTTGCTGGGTCACCATCTGGCCCTGATCGCGCAGTTCCTTGGTCACATTCTGGCCCTGAACACGCAGGTTTTCGGTGACGCTCTGGCCATGGTCACGCAGAGCCTCGGTCACTGACTGGCCCTGTGTCCGCAAGGCTTCGGTGACGCTGTGGCCTTCGTGTTGCAAGGCGGCGGTGACACTGCTGCCCTGATCGCGCACGGCATTGGTAATCGCCTGACCCTGGCCTTCGAGACTGCGCAGAATACCTTCGGCAACGCCAGCCATCTGGCGGTTGGCGGCTTCGCCGGACTGGGCAACGGCCAGCGTGATCACTTCGCCATTGGTCCGGATCTGCTGGACCAATTCGGTGCCGCGGCCGTTGAAAATAGCCGAAATTTCTTCGATCTGGTGGCCAAGGGCCGCGCCGACCATTTCCGAACGCATGTTGAGGGTTTCGACCAGCGAACGCGAGCGTTCGTCGATGGTGTTGACCAGTCCGCGACTGCGGTCGTCGATGGTGGCAACCAGCGAGCCCATGCGGCCGACCACATCGCGTTCCATCCGCATCAAGCCATGATCGAAAGTGGCGGTCAGATCATTGGTGCGGGTGGTGAGCTGTTCGGACAGATTGCGTGTGGTCTCGTCCATCGTCCCGACCAGCGAGGTGGCTTTTTCGACCACCACCTGCTCGAAGCGGTTGGTGCGCTCTTCAAGCGCCACACGGACGCTTTCGGCGCTCTCGGAGATTGTATGGGCGGCTTCCACGGCATTGGAAATGACCGTTTCACTCATCTTTTGGGTGCGCGAGGCCAAGCCGTCATCGATCTTGATAAAGATCGTGTCGAGGCGGTCGGTGACCGTATTGGCGGCTTCGATACTGCGGGCCTCGAAATCGGTCATCCGCTTCTCGATAAAGGCACCGGTTTCGAAGGTCTTTTGTGTGATCATTGTTTCGAGCATTTCGCCCTTCACATCGAACACATTCGAGAGATCGCCGAACCGCTCGTCGATCCGGCTTGCGAAACCGCTGGCTGACCGCTCGAAACTGGAGGTGATGTTCTCGCCACGCACCAGAACCTGCGTGTTGAATTGTTCCATCGCATCGACCAGCATTTTGCTGTTGCTGCCGAGGGTGGATTGCAAGACGGTGCTTTGCTTTTCAAGCGCCGAATTGAAGGCCGAGCCTTGGGATTCCAGCGTATGGGCGGCAATTTCGATACTGCGCTCGATGCTGGCATTGACCTGTGCGGCTTCCAGACTGATCGTGCGGGCCGCCTCGCTGGCCGCCTCGCTGAGGTGGCTCTGAAGGGTCGAAGTGCTTTCGGCCAGCGTATCGGAAGCCTGCCTGGCTTCCTGCTTGACGGTGGCCGAGAAACTCTTGGCCGTGTCCTCAAGCAGATTACGGGCTTCACCGACCTGGACTTCCAGCGATTTCGAGAAATCTTCCGCCGCCGAAGTCAGATCACGCGCCACACGCGGGCCGCGCACAGCAATCAATTCTTCGAGCTTGTTGGAGCTTGCGGCGATGTCATTGGCCAGACGCTCGCCACTTTCCACCATACGGGTGCTGGCGACCGAACCGACGGTTTCGATGCGCGCGGTAATGTTTTCGCCCTGCGTGGCAATGGTGTGGGTGACATCCTCGCCGGCCTGACGCAGGGAGTCTGTCAGCGCCATCGTGCGCGAAGCCAGCATTTCGGTGACCGTGCGGCCCGTCGTCAGGATCGACGAGGACAATTGTTCCGCACCGGTATCGAGATTGGAGCGCAAAGCGGTTTGCGCGCTTTCCATGGTCTTGCGCACATCATTGCCGCGTTCGACAATTTCGACCACCAGCGTCTGGCCGGTCTCACGCACGGCATCGGTGATTTCACGGGCCTTGCCATCGAGTGACTTGGTCACATCCATCGCGGCCTGATCGATCCGGCGATTGACGCTTTCATTGGTCTGCACGAAGGTTTCGATCAATTCATGACTGCGCATGCTGATCTGCTCGACCATCTGCTCGCCGCGATCGGACAGGGTGGATGCGATGTCTTCGGCGCGCTGGCCCAACAGCATCGATACGCGGGCTCCGGCATCGCCGACTGTCGCCGACAGACGGTCTGCCGCTGTATTCAATTCCGCTGACAGGCCCTCATGGGTGCCGGCAATGCTCTGCTTCAGGCGGTCGGCCTGATAGACAATGGCTTCGCGCTGGGAGGACAGGTCATCGATCAGCGTGCGCAGACGCACTTCATTCTGGTTGTAGGCGGTTTCAATCGTCGCAATTTCGGTGTGGACGATGGTTTCAAGCTCGGACGCGCGGGCCACAGCGCGTTCAATGCCGTCACCCATGGCCGCCACTTCGCGGCGGATGGCTTGGGACAAATTGAACACGGCATCGGAGGCCATGCTTTCGGGTTCGACCAGACGCATCGTGACCTTGGCCATCGATTGCGCGACATTTTTCATTTCATGGGCGCGGCGCGACAGATCGGCAATGCCGTAAAGGGCGGCGACAGGCAGTGCCAGACCAATGGCGGCCATCACGCCTTCGGGGCGTTGCATGACTGTCAGCAATTCAGACAGGCTCCAGCCGAGCTTTTCACCCGCCCAATAGCCCGATGCGCCGAGCCATGTGACCGTGCCGAGTGAGGCCCAGAAAAAGGCGCGGCTCGATGCCGAATTCTGCAGGCCCTGCAGGACTTCGCCGATTTCGCGGCGGTCGTCATTGGCCGGGCGGGTCAAAGCGGCAACGTCCGATTCCGCAATGGCGGCAACTGGCTTGTCGTAGTCGGTTTCCTGGCGCGGTTTGTTGCGCTGTGCGGCTTTGATCGCTTTGATCGCGGCCAGAGGATCAATAGCAGGGTCATTCAACTCGATGGACGGGTCGGTGGTTTGGGAGGAAGTCTGTCCGGCAGGCGTGCTTGTGCCCGCACCGGTGGCCGTGCCGGAACCCGTTGCAGGGCCCGAACCCGTGGTCAGTCCGGAACCAATGGATTCAGCCAGCGCCTCTTCAATCGCTGAAAGGGCGGCTTCTGCAGCATCCGATTGTTTATTGGCAGTCGGCATGGTCTTCCTCACAAGTGGTCGGGCGATCTGGCATCCAGAGTGGCAAGGCGTTTGGCCAACGCCGAAATCCGGTTCTGGAGCCCATCGATCCAACCCTCACTTTAATTGGCTCTGGCGCAGAAAGAAACATGTTAAGGAATCAGAAACGAATCGAAGTTAACGCCGAGGGTGAAAAAGTGTTAACGTTCTACCTAAGGGTCTATGATTGAACGGTTTTTCTTGGTCGAGTGATCTGTGGACGGTGGGGCGCCGGTGCCGGTCCCGACTTTCTTTCTCGCCAAATCGGGACAAATGGCCTAAGGAACGGCTCGTGAAACGGGCTTCAGACGGGCCGGACAGAGGTCGGACAGGCTGACAATGCCTGCAAGCACGCGGAGAGCATGATGACTGATGTGACATTTATCGACCATACGGGTGAAGCCCGCACGGTATCCGGCACCAATGGCATGACCTTGATGGAAGTCGCCATCAAGCATCAGGTGCCCGGTATTGATGCCGAATGTGGCGGTGCGTGTTCCTGCGCCACCTGCCATGTCTATGTCGAGCCGGACTGGATGGCGGCTGTCGGTGCGCCTGCCAGCATGGAAGAGGATATGCTCGACTTTGCCTTTGATGTGCGTCCCAATTCGCGCCTATCTTGCCAGATCAAGATCAGCGATGCCCTCAACGGGTTGCGGGTCCATACACCTTCGCGCCAGAGCTGAAAGCGGCACACAGGATTTTCGGGCAGAGCCAACAAGCGGAACAGAGCATGACTGAGCACAATGATGCGGTGATCACAACCGATGCCTTGATTATTGGCGCGGGTCCGGTGGGGCTTTTTGCGGTGTTCGAGCTTGGTTTGCTCGATATCAAGGCGCATTTGATCGATATTCTGCCCAAAATCGGCGGGCAATGTGCCGAGCTTTATCCCGAAAAGCCGATTTACGACATTCCGGGTTTTCCGGTGGTGACGGGCCAGCAATTGGTCGACAATCTGATGCAACAGATCGAGCCGTTCCATCCCGAATTCCATCTGGGTGAAATGGTTGTCTCCGTCACGAGGGCGGAAAGCGGGCAGGGCGTTGTGTTCCATGTCGAGACCGATGCCGGCACGCGGTTCGAGGCCAAAACCGTGCTGGTTGCGGCCGGTGGCGGCTCGTTCCAGCCCAAAAAGCCGCCGATCCCCGATATCGATGCCTACGAGAACACCAGCGTGTTTTACGCCGTCCGGCAGATGGAAAGCCTGCGCGACCATCATGTGCTGATTGTCGGTGGTGGCGATTCCGCGCTGGATTGGGCCTTGAATTTGCAGTCGGTGGCCTCCCGCGTCACCCTGATGCATCGCCGCGACGAGTTTCGTGCCGCCCCCCATAGCGTTGCCAAAATGCGCGAATTGGTGGCCGAAGGCAAAATGGATTTGCTGTTCGGGCAGGTCACTGGACTGGAAGGCGCCAATGGCCAACTGACGGCGGCCCATTGCAAGGGCATGGATCAGGTGGCCTTCACCGTGCCTTGCGACCGGATGTTGCCGTTCTTCGGACTGACCATGAAATTGGGGCCGATTGCCGAATGGGGGCTCAACCTGCACGAGAACCTTATTCCGGTCGATACCGAGAAATTCGAGACTTCAACCCCCGGTATTTTTGCCATCGGCGACATCAACACCTATCCGGGCAAGTTGAAACTGATCCTGTCGGGCTTCCACGAAGCCGCTCTGGCGGCCCAAAAGGCCCATCGCTATATCTATCCCGACAAGCGCTTGCTGTTCCAATACACGACATCCTCGACCAGCCTGCAAAAGAAATTGGGCGTTAACGGCTGAGGCAGAGGTCAGGTTTGGCGAGAAAAACTCGACCCGGCAGGGTGCGGGTGCTATGGGCATGGTCTGGTTTGTGATAACGGGGTCATGATGCAGTCGGTTCTGATCGTTTTTGCCGGTGGTGGTTTGGGGGCTGTGGCCCGCCATCTCATCAATCTGTCGGTCAGTCGGCTGATAGGCAGTGATTTTCCGTGGGGTGTGATGCTGATCAATATCAGCGGATCGGTCCTCATGGGCATGGCGGCGGCGTATTTTGCTTTCAAGGCCGATGCGCAATGGTCGCAACCCCTGCGTCTGTTCATGACCACGGGCATATTGGGTGGATACACCACGTTTTCGGCCTTTTCGCTGGATGTGGCCTTGTTGTGGGAGCGGGGCGACCCCCTGCATGCACTGGGCTATGTGCTGGGGTCGGTTGTTCTGTCGGTGCTGGGCCTGTTTGCAGGTCTGGCCGTGATCCGTGTATGGGCCTGATCGCCTGCACATGCGGGGTTTGGGTTTAAAGAAAGGCTTGGCGGCATGAAGGGCAAAAAGACAGGATCAGCGGGCCGGAAGCATTTCCGCGCCGATCCCAGAAAAGCGGCGGCCGCCCGCGCCAGCCGTCAGGCGGCCGTGCGCTTGGACGACGGGGAAACACAGCGTCCCAAGGGATCGTTTTCCTCGCAGAACCGCCGCGCCCCTGTGGCCACCGGCGAGATGGACAAGGCCCAACGGCCCCGCAAGGCCCTGCCCAGCATGGCCGCTCCGCAGGCCCGTCCTGTGTCCGAGCCCGTTGCTGTGCCGGTCAACACCACCACCGTGCAGACGGTCACTGTCACCCCCGATGAAAACGGCATGCGGGTGGACCGCTTTCTGGAAGCGCGGTTCCCCGGCCTGTCGTTCAGCCATATCCAGCGGATTGTCCGTAAAGGTGAATTGCGCGTCAATTCAAGGCGGGTCGAGACCAAGGACCGGCTGGAAGCAGGACAGGCGGTGCGTATTCCGCCCCTCCACCTCGAAGAGCAACGCCCGAAAGAGCGCCCCCCCGGCAAAGACGAGGAAACCCGTGCCTTCCTGAAATCCATCACCCTCTACGAGGATGAGGATATGTTGGTCATCGACAAGCCGATGGGGCTTGCGGTGCAGGGCGGTTCGGGCATGACCCGCCATGTCGACGGCATGCTGGATGCTTTGATGGACCGTCACGGCCAGAAGCCGCGTCTCGTGCATCGGCTCGATCGTGATACGTCGGGCTGTCTGGTGATTGCCAAAAACCGTTTTTCGGCTTCCGCTCTGGCTAAAAGTTTCCGTGCCCGTGACACGCGCAAGATCTATTGGGCCCTGGTGGCCGGTGTGCCGCGTGTCAAACAGGGCCGCGTCTCCACCTATCTCGCCAAGGGCGAGGATGATGACGGCGATGCCAAAATGGTGGTCGCCAAGCACGGCGATGACGGTGCCTCCCATGCCGTGACCTATTATGCGGTGGTTGAAACGGCCGCGCAGAAAGTGTCATGGCTGTCGATGAAGCCTGTGACGGGCCGCACCCACCAGTTGCGTGCCCATGCCGCCCATATCGGACATCCGATCATCGGGGATCCGAAATATTTCGACATTGAAAACTGGGAATTGCCCGGCGGTATCCAGAAGCGCTTGCATTTGCTGGCGCGCCGGATCGTCATTCCGCATCCGCGCACCCATAAGCCGATTGATGTGACGGCCCCTCTGCCCACCCATATGCGGCAAAGCTGGAACCTGCTGGGCTTTGAAACTGGCCATTACGACCCGATCGAAGATTCGCCGGACGAATAAGCATGCTGATTATTTTCGATGTCGATGGCACGCTGGTGGACAGCCAGAACCTGATCTATGCCGCCCAATGCGCCACCTTCGAGGCGCATGGACTGCCTGTGCCGAGCCGTGAAAAAGTCCTGTCTCTGGTCGGCCTGTCGCTGACCCCGACCTTTGAGGCGCTGGTGGGCAAAGACGGGCCGGTGGCCGAGCTGGATGCAACCTATCGCAAGCTGTTCAATCAGGTGTTGAGCGATCCCGCCCATCACGAGCCGTTGTTTCCTGCCGTCACCCAAACCCTGACAAGCCTTGCCGCCCGCCCCGATGTGACCTTGGGCGTGGCCACCGGCAAATCGGTGCGCGGGATCATGCGGGTGATCGAACAGCATGGCTGGACGGGTCTGTTTTCGACCATCCAGACGGCCGATACCCATCCTTCCAAGCCGCATCCTTCGATGCTGGAGACGGCGATTGCAGAAACCGGCATGGATAAATCCCGCTGCTTTTTTGTCGGTGATACCTCCTATGACATGAGCATGGCGGTTTCGGCGGGGATTACCGGTATCGGTGTCGATTGGGGCTATCATCCGGTCGCTTCGTTGCGCGAGGCCGGGGCCAGCCGCATCATTTCGGCGATGGAAGACTTGTTGGCTCTGCAGGCGTAAGGCGCGATAGCGATGACGGATGATCAGGACAAAACCACCCGCCCATTGCCCTTCGGTGCGATCCCGACGTTGTTGAAAGATCTGTTGCCCCATGCGGGCGAGGATATCGATCCGGTGGCGATGGCGCGCAAGGATCTGAAATCGAGCCTGCCACGCCGCTTCTGGACCCGTGTCGAGGTCAAGCAACAGGATGGCGGTTTCGCCATTGCGCTGGATGACCGCTTGACCAAAACCCCCGCCCGCAAGCCCTTGCTGGTGCCGTCCCGTCCCTTGGCCGAGCATCTGGCGCAGGAATGGCAGGCCATTGCCGAGGTCATCGATCCCGTCCAGATGCCGCTGACGCGACTGGTCAATTCAGCCCTCGACGGTGTGGCCTTGCAGATGCAGGAGGTGCAGGCCGATGCGGCGCGCTATGCGGGGTCGGATTTGCTGTGCTATCGGGCCGAGATGCCCGACCGGCTGGTGGCTTTGCAACAGGATCAATGGGGGCCTGTCTTGCATTGGGCCGAAACCGCCTTTGCCGCGCCCTTGCGCCTGACGCAGGGCCTGTTTTTTGTCGATCAGCCTCCGGAATCCCTTGCCGCCATCAGGCAGGCGGTCGACCGTTTCGATCATCCGTTGACGCTGGCCGCACTGCACACGCTCACCACCCTGACCGGATCGGTCCTATTGGCGCTGGCGGTGGCGCATCAACGCTTGCCACTGGCTGAAGTCTGGGCGCTGGCCCATCTGGACGAGGATTTCCAGATGGAGGTTTGGGGCCATGACGAGGAAGCCCTGACCCGCCGTGCCGCCAAATGGCGCGAGGCCGAGGTGGCCGCTCTGGTGCTGTCGCTGATGCCTGTGGGCCAGAATTGAGGCGCAATCCTCCCCTAATGTCTTACTGCCGAAACAGACAGAGCCATGCTAGTGAGAATGTCTGAAGGCAGGCCGGAGCGCGATCAATCCGGCTATCGTATGTGATTATGGAAGGGCTGACCATGAAAGACATCCTTGAAAAGCTGGATCTGCGCCGTCGCGAAGCGCATCTCGGTGGTGGTCAGAAACGCATCGATGCCCAGCATGCCCGTGGCAAGCTGACAGCCCGCGAACGCATCGACCTGTTGCTCGATCGCGGCTCGTTCGAGGAATTCGACATGTTCGTCCAGCATCGCTGTGTGGATTTCGGCATGCAGGACAGCAAGGTGCCCGGTGATGGCGTGGTCACCGGCTGGGGCACCGTCAATGGCCGCACCGTGTTTGTCTTTGCCAAGGATTTCACCGTATTCGGCGGTTCGCTGTCGGAAACCCATGCGGCCAAGATCAACAAGATCCAGGATATGGCGCTGAAAATGCGCGCGCCGATCATCGGCCTGTTCGATGCCGGTGGTGCGCGTATTCAGGAGGGCGTGGCCGCGCTTGGCGGTTATGGCGAAGTGTTCAAGCGCAATGTGATCGCGTCCGGCGTGATCCCGCAGATTTCGCTGATCATGGGGCCTTGTGCAGGGGGCGATGTCTATTCGCCGGCCATGACCGACTTCATCTTCATGGTGCGCGATACCAGCTATATGTTCGTGACGGGTCCGGATGTCGTCAAAACCGTGACCAATGAAACCGTGACGGCGGAAGAGCTGGGCGGGGCCAAGGTCCATACCAGCCGGTCCTCGGTTGCCGATGGCGCGTGGGACAATGATCTGGAAGCCCTGTTGCAACTGCGCCGCCTGATCGACTTCCTGCCCGCCAACAACACCGATGGCGTGCCGGTGTGGGAGAGTTTCGATGTGGCCGAGCGGGTCGATACCTCGCTCGACACCCTGATCCCCGACAATCCCAACAAGCCCTATGACATGAAGGAACTGATTTTGAAGACCGTCGACGAGGCGGATTTCTTCGAGATCCAGGAGGCCTATGCCCGCAATATCATCACCGGTTTCGGGCGCATCGAGGGGCGTACGGTCGGGATTGTTGCCAACCAGCCGATGGTGCTGGCGGGGGTGCTGGATTCGGATGCCTCGCGCAAGGCGGCGCGGTTTGTGCGTTTTTGCGACAGTTTCGAAATTCCGATCATCAGCTTTGTCGACGTTCCGGGCTTCCTGCCCGGCACCGCACAGGAATATGGCGGGTTGATCAAGCACGGGGCCAAACTGCTTTATGCCTATTCCGAGGCCACGGTGCCTTTGGTGACGGTCATCACCCGCAAGGCATTCGGCGGGGCCTATGACGTGATGGCCTCGAAACATATCGGGGCCGACATCAATTATGCCTGGCCGACCGCGCAGATTGCGGTGATGGGGGCCAAGGGCGCGGTGGAGATCATCTTCCGTCAGGACATGAACGATCCCGAGAAAATCGCCGCCAGCACTGCCGAATACGAGCAACGCTTCCTCTCGCCGTTTGTGGCGGCCGAGCGCGGCTACATCGACGAAGTGATCATGCCCCATTCCACCCGCCGCCGTCTGGCCCGCGCTTTGGCCATGCTGGCCCACAAGCAGGCCGAGCGGCCATGGAAAAAACACGACAATATTCCCCTGTAAGGGCGGGCATGGAAGGTGGTGTTTAGGCGGCCTCCTTCCCCCATAGTGTCATGGCCGGGCCTGTCCCGGCCATCCACGACTTGCTTTTAACAGGCCAAGAAAGACGTGGGTACCCGCCACAAGGGCGGACATGACATGTGGTGATTAGGCGGCCTTATGCCCCCACACTGTCATGGCCGGGCCTGTCCCGGCCATCCACGGCTTTGCTTCACCAGCGCCAGAAAGACATGGATACCCGCCACAAGGGCGGGCATGACAGAGCAAGGGCAGGCATGGCAGAGCAAAGGCGGTCATGCCAGGTGGTGATGAGCAGGCCTTATGCCCTCACACTGTCATGGCCGGGCCTGTCCCGGCCATCTACGACTTTGCTTCATCAGTGCTAGAAAGACGTGGGTACCCGCCACAAGGGCGGGCATGACAGAGCAAGAGCAGTCATGGCAGGTGGTGATGAGCAGGCCTTCAACCCGCCAGTCGGTTTTACATTCCGCCGACAAAATCCTGAAAGGTCAGTGTGGGTTGTGTGCGTCTGGCCTCGGCATAGGCCTGATTGAGCGCGCGCTTGCGGGCAAAGCCGGCAAGGGCAACAATGCGGGAGGCCGGACCGAGGCCGAAACCGTCGCCATGCTCGAGCCGTGCCATATAAGCGGCATAGGCCTGCTCGAAACGGTCCTCGGCTTGCGCGGTATGGGCCAGCGACGACGACCGGATATAATAGCGGTAGAGCCGTTGCGGAACCACCGGCAGGGTGCCGAGGCGGTCGATCAGCCGGATATTGGCCAATACATCTTCGGCCATTTCCGCCCCTGCGATGCGCTCTTGCACATGTTCGCGCAGGAACAGCGGCACAAGCGGTTGATCCAGCACCATAAATCCCGCCAGATCGAGTTGTTGCATCTCTGGGGCCACTCTGTCGGGTTGGGGCAGGGGCTGTCCGGTGTCCTCGTCCACGCATAACAATTGATCGGCGGCGGCCCCGTAGTGCCTCGCCAGCGGCAACAGGATTTCCAGCCGGTCGGGCAACCATTCATCATCGGCATCGAGCCAGCTGACGGCCTCGCCCGTGATGGCTCCCAGCCCGACATTGCGGGCATGATGACAGCCGGAGCCGACTTGCCCTGTCGAGACAAACAGCATCCGCCCGTCCACCAATCCGGCGGCCTCCAGCACGGCGCGATAATCGACCCCGTCATCGCTGACAATCACTGCCTGCCAATCGGTCACCGTCTGGGCGCGCAGGCTCAGGATCGCCCGCGACAGGCAATCCTGCGCCCGATAGGCCGGAATGATGACCGAAGTGGTCATCCGTTCACGCCAAAGGCGGCAGGGCGGCGACGATGTCGGCGCGGTGCGGCTCCAGCCATGGCGGCAGTTTCAGCTGGTTGCCGATCTCGGCCAGCGGCTCATCGACATCGAAGCCGGGTTGATCTGTGGCAATTTCGACAATGATTCCCGATGGTTCGCGGCAATAGACCGAGCGGAAATAGTTGCGGTCCTTTTGCTCGGTGGTCTGGATGCCCAAATCGCGCAATCTCTGCGCCATTCCGGCTTGCGCCTCGTCGCTGTCGGCCCGAAAGGCGATGTGATGGACCGAGCCCGCGCCCAATTGGGCCATGGGCAAGGGGCTGGCGACCAGATCGATCCATTGTCCCAGGCCCGTGCCCCCTGCCGAAAAGCGGCTACGCCCATCCTGCTCCTGCACAAAGTGCCAGCCGAAGGCTTCGGTCAGCCAGCGGGCGGTCTTGTCGGGCCGCGCCACATGCAGGGTCACACCGCCAAAGCCCGAAATCGCCATATCCTGCGCAATCGGCGAGGTCCAGACCGGGGTGGAGGCCGCCTCGTCACCGCCAAAAGCAATCGACAGATCCATCCCGTGCGGGTCCTGGAACACCAGAGAGACAATCCCGAACCGTTCGACCTGCCGGAAGGCCACAGCATATTGCGTCAACCGCTCCACCCAGAAGCCGAGGCTTGGCAATGGGGCCTGAAACCACGTTTCACCCGTCTCGCCACTGCCTGCGCGGCGCGGACCGACATGCGTCCACGGAAAGAACGTCAAAATCGACCCCGGATTGGCCGGACCATCGCCATAATAGAGATGCCAGGTGCCCGGATCGTCATAATTGACGGTCTGCTTGACCATGCGAAGCCCGAGAACCTGCGTATAAAACGCCACATTCTCCTTAGGCACCCCCGATACGGCGGTCACATGATGCAACCCTGCGCTTTTGCTCATTTCCATGACCTGTGTCCCTGTTCCGTGTCCATGTTCCGTGCTGATTGTTTATCCGGTCAACATAGGGCTTTGGAGAGGTTTCGCACAGGGGGGAGGCTTTTGACGAGGGCAAAGGTCTAAAAAAATCTCTACTGTCATGACCGCCCCTGTGGCGGTCATCCATGACTTGCTTGGTTGCAGAAAAGTCGTGGATGGCAGGGACAGGCCCTGCCATGACAGTTTTGGGGCAGTTTGGGTGGTTGATTTGGGGGAGGATGTACCCCGCCTCAACCACTGCATTCATGTCAATTCGGGAGGATATGTGCCTCTCCCCTGTCATGACCGCCCCTGTGGCGGTCATCCACGACTTGCTTGGTTGCAGAAAAGCCGTGGATGGCAGGGACAGGCCCTGCCATGAAGATTTGGAGGGAATTTGGGTGGTTGATTTGGGGGAGGATGTACCCCTCCTCAACCACCGCATTCGTGCCAATTCGGGAGGATATGTGCCTCTCCCCTGTCATGACCGCCCCTGTGGCGGTCATCCATGACTTGCTTGGTTGCAGAAAAGCCGTGGATGGCAGGGACAGGCCCTGCCATGACAGTTTTGGGGCAGTTTGGGTGGTTGATTTTGGGGAGGATGTGCCCGTCCTCAACCACCGCTTTCATGCCAATTCGGGAGGATATGCACCTTCCCTCTGTCATGACCGCCCCTGTGGCGGTCATCCACGACTTGCTTGGTTGCAGAAAAGTCGTGGATGGCAGGGACAGGCCCTGCCATGACAGTTCGGATGGGGACGGTTGTGCAAGGTGGTCATGCCGAGCTTTTCGGTGTTGCCTTCACAATCGCTTCGGCGATTTTGGCGATCTGTTCGGACGGGTTGGACCCTGCCGAGGCCTGGTTGTTGAAGCCGGTTTCCTGCTGGCTGTAAATGCAGTTGGCCGCATAGGTCAGGATGATGTCTCTCTTGTCCGCGTCTTTTGTGGTGTGGACCAGCGCCACAAAAGTCTGCAATGCGTTCTGCTTGTGTTTGTTGATGGCGTAATTGTGCCAGTTGGCGATGTATATTCTGCCGCTGAACACAATGGCATAGATGAGCAAGCCAAAGATAACAATTTTGTTCGACATATAAACGGTCAATTCAAATATATCAGCCGGCGGTTCTTTGCCGTTGATGTATAAATACAGGGCCAATGCGATGGTAATCACAAAAAGGCCGAGGACAATTTTGGCCCATTTGATCGAAAAAATATCATAATCCCTGCTGGAATCGCCAAAAAAATTATGGCTTGTGGCGACACCGGCGGCGGCTGAGGATGACTCCGAGCCGGCTAGAATGTCATCCATTCTGGATCTGGTTTGCTCGATGCTTTTTGCATTCGCAATGACCTGTTGAATATCAAAAAAGGCATTGTCTTTAAATAACAATGCCGACATTTTTAAATGCTGAATGAATTCATATATTTCGTCATATTTTTCAATAATGGTTTCAAGATTTTTATTGAGCTCGATTACATTTGTTTCATTTAATATCAATGGATCGGTTTTAATGAGTTTTAAAATATCAGAAAACAGTGAGGTCAGTTTTTCGATTTTTTTAAGCGGGGATTGCGTCGCAATTGCTGATTCAATGTCCAGTTTTTTTGAAAGATGTATTAATTCTTCAAAGATGAATTTTATTTTTTGTTTTTCGTTAAACGCGGAGGAAATGGTAAATTCATTGCTTTTTAAAAAGCTGTCAATTTCGCTGTCTGAATTTTTAAATGAATTCAGTGTTGCAGTCATATTGTTGATGATGTCTTGTCTGGATTGTGTGCTGTGCATCGCCATGCTCATCTGTTGTGATTGAAAAAACCAACAAACGCAGACGCAACTGAACTGACTGCTCGCCTTACCAAACGGCGGTTTCGCCTTACCCATTCTCTCGCACCACACCCTGATCACGCAAGCGGGGTTTGGGGGGGAGTGGGGTTAATTCCCACTCTGTTTGATGATGGGTTGAACACTGATCGCCAGACTCGCCTCTTTATATTCATGCTCGGACTTGTTCCGGCCATCCACGTCTTATCTTGGGAAAACAAGTCGTGGATGACCGCCACGAGGGCGGTCATGACAGGGAATGGCAAGGTGCGAGCCCAGGAGAAGGTATCGGCCCAAAGGGAAGCGCCGGCACGATCATGCCTCTTCAAAAGCATACAAAATAGCCTTCATTCTCCCATCATGGCGATCCGCTCCGTCCCCCTCCCGTATCCCCCTTTGGTGCAAGTGGTAATCCGGTTGAAATCGTCCTAAACAGGGTGATCGATCTTTGGCTGATGACTTCTGCTGACCGGAGCTGGCATGTTCAAAAAAATTCTGATTGCGAACCGTGGTGAAATCGCTTGCCGTGTGATGAAAACCGCCAAGCGGATGGGTATTCAGACGGTGGCGGTCTATTCCGAGGCGGATAAGGATGCCATGCATGTGGCCATGGCCGACGAGGCGGTGTGCATCGGGCCGGCGGCGGCGGCGCAATCCTATCTGGTGATCGAGAAGATCGTGGCGGCCTGTAAGGCCACGGGGGCAGAGGCCGTCCATCCCGGCTATGGCTTCCTGTCCGAGCGTGCGGCCTTTGCCGAAGCGCTGGCGGCCGAAGGCATTGTGTTTATCGGCCCCAACAAGGTTGCCATCGAGGCGATGGGCGACAAGATCGAATCGAAGAAATTTGCCAATGCCGCAAAAGTCTCGACCGTGCCGGGCTATCTCGGCGTGATCGAAGATCCGGCGCATGCGGTGAAAATTTCCGATGAAATCGGCTATCCGGTGATGATCAAGGCCTCGGCGGGCGGCGGCGGCAAGGGCATGCGCATTGCCTATTCGGCCGATGAAGTGGCCGAAGGCTTTGCCCGCGCCAAATCGGAAGCGGCTTCGTCGTTCGGCGATGACCGGGTGTTTGTCGAAAAATTCATTGTCGACCCGCGCCATATCGAAATCCAGGTGCTGGGCGACAAGCACGGCAATGTGATCTATCTGGGCGAGCGCGAATGTTCGATCCAGCGGCGCAACCAGAAGGTGATCGAAGAAGCCCCGTCCCCTTTGCTCGATGAGGCCACCCGCAAGATCATGGGCGAACAGGCCGTCGCGCTGGCCAAGGCGGTGGGTTACGATTCCGCAGGCACGGTGGAATTTGTCGCCGGACAGGATAAGAGCTTCTTTTTCCTCGAAATGAACACCCGTTTGCAGGTCGAACATCCGGTGACGGAAATGATCACCGGCATTGATCTGGTCGAGCAGATGATCCGTGTGGCCTATGGCGAAAAGCTCGCCATCCAGCAAGCGGATGTGAAACTCAATGGCTGGGCGGTGGAAAGCCGCGTCTATGCCGAAGATCCGACCCGCAATTTCCTGCCCTCGACGGGCCGTCTGGTCACCTATCGTCCGCCCGCCGAGGGTGAATTTGCCGGTGTCACGGTCCGCAACGATACGGGCGTGTACGAGGGCGGCGAAATCTCGATCTATTATGATCCGATGATTGCCAAGCTGGTCACCCACGGCAAAACCCGTGCGGAAGCGATCGAGGGGCAGGCCCGCGCGCTCGATGCCTTTGCGATCGAGGGCATCCGCCACAATATCCCGTTTCTGTGCGCCTTGATGGAGCATCCGCGCTGGAAAGAAGGGGCGCTGTCGACCGGTTTCATTGCCGAAGAGTTCCCCGAAGGCTTCAAGCCGATCGAACCGGCGGGCGAGGTCGCGCATCTGTTTGCCGCTGTCGCCGCTGCCATCGACCACAAGCTGAACGAGCGCAAGCGCGGCATTTCGGGCCAGATGCGCACCTCCACGCCTGTGACATTCGATCATGTCCGCGTGGTGATGCTGGGTGCGCAGGGGGTGGCCGTGACACTGCACACCGCCCATCACGGTGACCATGATGATCTGGTGGTGGAATTTGACGGCGGACACCGCCATCAGGTCCATTCCGATTGGTTGCCCGGCCAGCCTGTGTGGTCCGGTACTCTGGATGGCCGTCTGGTGGTGATGCAGGTGCGGCCGATTCTGAACGGTGTCTCGCTGGCCCATAGCGGTTTTGCCAGCGATGCCCGTGTGCTGACCCGCGAGGAGGCGCATGCGCTGTCCCTGATGCCGGAAAAGCTGGCAGGCGACAGCGGCAAGCAGGTGCTGTGCCCGATGCCGGGCCTGGTCAAGGCCATCAGCGTCAAAGTCGGGCAGGAGATCAAGGCGGGCGAAATGCTGTGCATCGTCGAGGCTATGAAGATGGAAAACGTGTTGCGCGCCGAGCGTGACGGCACGATTGCCTCGATTGCCGCCAAAGAGGGTGATAGTCTGGCGGTGGATGCCGTTATTCTGGAATTCGCTTAAGGTTTCCGGCGGCAAGGAGAAGCACCCATGCCGCTGTATTTCGCCTATGGTTCCAACATGGATGTCGCGGCCATGGCGCAACGCTGTCCGCGTTCCAAACTGTTGGGCGTGGCCCGCTTGCCGCGTCACAAGGTTTTTATCATGAGCGAGGGCTATGCCTCGGTCATCCGCGATCCGCGCCGCTCGGTGCTCGGCGCCTTGTGGGATGTGCCCTTTGCCGACATTCCCGCGCTTGACCGCTACGAGAGCGTGCAGACGGGGCTTTACACCAAAATCAGCCAGCCAGTGGTGATGGAAGACAAGGCCTTGGGCGGGGCCAAGCGCGCTTTGCTCTATGTCGGCCGCTCGGCCAAGACCGGCAAGCCCAAGCCGGGCTATCTCGAACAGGTCCTGTCAGCCGCCCGCGCGCTCGGCCTTCCCGACGGGTATTTATACGAGCTGGAACACGGCGAACCCGCCCCGCGCAAGCCGGGAACCCCGCTGTTTCGGGCGCCGGTGTGAGGGGGCAATTGTCGGGATTGGTGTTACAAAACCCCTCCCAATAGTCTCATAGTCGCGCTGGTTTTTACCATCCAAGCCTTGATTGAATGGAGCCTGAAAGTCATGGATACCCGCCACAGGGGCGGGCATGACTGGGGTGGTTTAGGGGCTCACATCCACCATAGCTGTCATGGCAGGCCTTGTGCCTGCCATCCACGACTTTGTTGGGGCCGGCCACAAAGACGTGGGTACCCGCCACAAGGGCGGGCATGACAGGGGTGGTTTAAGGGCTAAAATACCCCAAAATTGTCATGGGAGGCCTTGTGCCTGCCATCCACGACTTGTCTGCAATGGTGCCGGACAGACGTGGATACCCGCCACAGGGGCGGGCATGACAGGGGTGGTTTAGGGGCTCACATCAACCATAGCTGTCATGGCAGGCCTCGTGCCTGCCATCCACGACTTGTTTGCAATGGAGCCTGACAGACGTGGATACCCGCCACAGGGGCGGGCATGACAGGGGTGGGTAAACGGCTCACATCCACCCCCAAAACTGTCATAACCGCCAAAGCATCGCTGTTATGTTAATGCCAGTCTGCTGTCGGCAACACGGCCGGATCGACGAGACAGCGATAGACGGCTTCTTCGCGGAAAGGGAACGCCCGTTCGACGTCCGGTGTAAGCCTCGCCCCCAAACCCGGATGGTCGGAAAGTTCAAGCAAGCCCCGATCAATGCGGGGCGCTGAAGCAAACAGGGCTTCGCGCAGTGCATAGGCAGGCACCGGCCACTCGACCATTTCCCCTTGCCCGGCAATGGCCGCATGGTAATTGGCCAGCATGCCGACACCTGCCCCCCAACAATGTACATACACTTTTGTGCCGGTTTGCCTTGCTGTGGCGAACACCTCCATCACCGCCCCGACACCGCCGATGACCGTCGCGTCAGGTTGTACGATGTCATAGCAACCTGCACGAAGCCGCGCGGCCAATTCATCCGGTGTTGTCACGATCTCGCCGCCAGCAATCGGTGCGACAGCACTGCGGCGAAGCGCGGGCAGTTCGGTGATCGAGTTCGGTCCCTGCACCTCTTCCAGAAAAGCCGGTGATAGACCCGTCCCGGCCTTGATGGCAGAAACGAAACCAAGCAAATCATCGATGCTTTGCGAGGGAATGGCGAGGTTCTGCGTCATGTCGATGGCCACGGCAATGCCTCGGGTTGCGGCGGCTTGCATGCACCAGATCGCTTTATCCGCCTGATGCTTTCGTGCCCTGATTTTGAAGGTGCGGATGCCGAGCGAGGCGACGTGTTCGATTTCGCGCGCCATAAAGGCCGGATCGGTGGAATCGCCGCCGCTCGCATAGACAGGAACCGGACGGGCGATGTCGCCACCCAATGCCTTCCAGAGCGGAACACCCAGCCATTGGGCCCGCGCATCCTGCAAGGCGATTTCGAAAGCCGACACAACATGGCGGGCCGCGCCCTGAAAACTCCAATAGCCGGTGGTGGTCTCAATGTCGCGGATGATCGCCGCCAGGTCGTCGAGGGAGCGGCCCACGACAACGGGCATCACCAAGCGGACAATCTCCTCAAAGACTTTTGGAGCAAAGACGGCAAGATAACCCTCGCCGAGCCCGACAATGCCGTTGCTCAGGGTGATTTCAACCAGACCGGTGGTGCGCAAACCGCTGGGAAGATGCAACAACACCTCCGCATTGCCCACAGGCTCGGCATAGGGAGCGCTGAGAAGAACGGGCCGGATCGAGCGGATAACCGGTGTCATTGCGATATCCTTGGGTGATCAAGTGTAAAACCGAAACAGACAGCATATCGGTTTTTACAATTTGGCCCATTCTGCGATGGCCTTCAATCACTGACTTCTTTGCCGATTTTTCCCCTTCGCCGCTTTCTCGCCCCCCAGCGGCCGTCGGGCCAGCACTTCGTGCAGGAAGCGGCCGGTGTGGCTGGCTTGGATACCGTTGATTGGGAAGCGGTGCGAGGCGTTTTGTCCCTCTGCGATCTATGAGAATACCGCAAAGACGTGGGTACCCGCCACAGGGGCGGGCATGACAGGGGTGGTTTAGGGCTAAAATCCAGCAAAGCTGTCATGGCAGGCCTCGTGCCTGCCATCCAAGACTTGTTTGGAATGGTGCCGGACAGACGTGGATACCCGCCACAAGGGCGGGCATGACAGGGGTGGTTTAGGGGCTAAAATCCCTCAAAATTGTCATGGAAGGCCTTGTGCCTGCCATCCATGACTTGTTTGGAATGGTGCCGCAAAGACGTGGATACCCGCCACAAGGGCGGGCATGACAGGGGTGGTTTAGGGGCTAAAATCCCCCTTAGCTGTCATGGCAGGCCTTGTGCCTGCCATCCACGACTTGTTTGCATGGTGCCGGAAAGACGTGGGTACCCGCCACAAGGGCGGGCATGACAGGGGTGGTTGTGGGGTAAAAATCCCTCAAAATTGTCATGGCAGGCCTCGTGCCTGCCATCCACGACTTGTTTGCAATGGTGCCGGAAAGACGTGGATACCCGCCACAAGGGCGGGCATGACAGGGGTGGTGGGGGCTAAAATCCCTCAAAACTGTCATGGCAGGCCTTGTGCCTGCCATCCACGACTTGTTTGCAATGGTGCCGGAAAGACGTGGGTACCCGCCACAAGGGCGGGCATGACAAGGGTGGTTTTGGGGTAAAAATCCCCAAGGGTGTCATGGCCGCATTTATTCCGGCCATCCACGGGTTGTTTTTTCGGGATCTTGTTACTTTTTACTGGTCTTGGCGGTCTTTGCCTTCGTCACCTTCTCAGCCTCCAACGGCCTTCTGGCCAGCACTTCGCGCAGGAAGCGGCCGGTGTGGCTGGCGTCGGAGGCGGCAATGTCTTCGGGGCGGCCTTGGGCGACGATCACGCCGCCGCCGTCGCCGCCTTCGGGGCCCATGTCGATCACCCAATCGGCGGTTTTCACCACTTCCAGATTGTGCTCGATCACCACCACCGTATTGCCCTGATCCACCAATTCATGAAGCACTTCCATCAGCTTGGCGACATCGTGGAAATGCAGACCGGTGGTCGGCTCGTCCAGAATATACAGTGTGCGTCCGGTGGCGCGTTTGGAGAGCTCTTTCGACAGTTTGACGCGCTGTGCCTCGCCGCCCGAAAGTGTGGTGGCCTGCTGGCCGACCTTGACGTAATCGAGGCCGACGCGCTTGAGGGTTTCCATCTTGTCGCGGATCGACGGCACGGCCTTGAACAGTTGCAACGCCTCCTCGACGGTGGAATCCAGCACCTGGGCAATGGAATGGTCACGATATTTCACTTCCAGCGTCTCGCGGTCATAGCGCTTGCCCTTGCAGACATCGCAGGTAACATAGACATCGGGCAAAAAGTGCATCTCGATCTTGATCACGCCATCGCCCTGGCAGGCCTCGCAACGGCCACCCTTGACGTTGAAGGAGAAGCGGCCGGGCGCATAGCCGCGCGCTTTGGCTTCGGGCAGGCCGGCAAACCATTCGCGGATCGGCGTAAAGGCACCGGTATAGGTGGCGGGATTGGAACGCGGCGTGCGGCCGATCGGTGACTGGTCGATGTCGATCACCTTGTCGAGCAGTTCCAGCCCCTCGATCTTGTCGAAGGGGGCGGGATGCTCGCCCGCCCCGTTGAGGCGGCGCGCGGCGGCTTTGTAGAGCGTGTCGATGATCAGCGTCGATTTGCCGCCGCCCGATACACCCGTGATACAGCAGAAGGTGCCGAGCGGGATTTCTGCCGTGACGTTTTTGAGGTTGTTGCCGCGGGCGCCGATCAGTTTCAGCATGCGGGCCTTGTTGATGGCGCGGCGCTTGTCCGGCACGGGCACGGATTTGGCCCCGGTCAGATAATCGGCGGTCAGCGAGTTTTTGGCGGCCAGAATATCCTGTGGCGTGCCTTGCGCGACAATCTGCCCGCCATGGATGCCGGCTCCGGGGCCGACATCGACCACCCAATCGGCCTGCAGGATCGCATCCTCGTCATGTTCGACCACGATCACGGTATTGCCGATGTCACGCAGGCGGCGCAGGGTTTTGAGCAGACGCTCGTTGTCGCGCTGGTGCAGGCCGATGGAGGGTTCATCCAGCACATAGAGCACGCCGGTCAGGCCCGAACCGATCTGGGAGGCCAGCCGGATGCGCTGGCTTTCGCCGCCCGACAGGCTGGCCGATCCGCGAGCCAGCGTGAGGTAATCAAGCCCCACATCCATCAGAAAGGCCAGACGGTCACGGATTTCTTTCAACACGCGACCGGCGATTTCGTTTTGCTTGGGGGTGAGGCGGGCAGGCAGGTTCTGCGCCCAGATCTGCGCATCGCGCACCGAGAGTTGCGAGACTTCGCCGATATGCTCATGGGCGATTTTGACAGCCAGTGCCTCGGGCTTCAACCGGTAGCCCTTGCAGGCGGGGCAGGGCGTTTCGGACATGAATTTGCCGATTTCCTCGCGCGCCCAATCGCTGTCGGTCTCTTTCCAGCGGCGCTCCAGATTGGGGATCACCCCTTCAAAGGCTTTTTTGACCTCGTAAGCGCGCATGCCGTCATCATAGGAAAAGCGCACCTCTTCCTTGCCGGTGCCGTAGAGAATGGCAATCTGGGCATCGGGCGGCAGGTCTTTCCAGGCTTGCGAGAGTTTGAAGCCGAAATGCCGGCCCAAGGCCTCCAGCGTCTGGCCGTAATAGGGAGAAGCCGATTTGGCCCAAGGGGCCACCGCGCCGTTGCGCAGGGTCAGGCCCGGATCGGGGATCACCAGATCGGCATCCATGCTCATGGCATGGCCCAAGCCGTCGCAGGACGGGCAGGCCCCGAACGGATTGTTGAAGGAGAATAGCCTTGGCTCGATTTCCGGAATGGTGAAGCCGGACACCGGACAGGCGAATTTCTGGCTCATGATCAGCCGCTTGGCCTGACCCTTTTCGTCCTTTTCATCGGCATATTCGATGATGGCAATGCCATCGGCCAGATCGAGCGCGGTTTCGAAGCTCTCGGCCAGACGGGCGGCGATATCGGCGCGCACCACCAGACGGTCGATCACGATGTCGATATCGTGCTTGAGCTTCTTGTCGAGGGCAGGCGCCTCGGCAATCTCGAAAAATTCGCCGTCGATCTTGGCGCGCTGGAAACCGCGCTTCTGGAAATCGGCCAGTTCCTTGCGGTATTCGCCCTTGCGGCCACGCACCACGGGGGCCAGCAGGTAAAGGCGGGTTTTTTCGGGAAGAGCCAGCACCTTGTCAACCATCTGGCTGACGGTTTGGCTCTCGATCGGCAGGCCGGTGGCGGGGGAGTAGGGGATGCCCGCACGCGCCCACAACAGGCGCATATAATCATGGATTTCGGTGACGGTGCCGACGGTGGAGCGCGGATTTTTGGAGGTGGTTTTCTGCTCGATGGAAATGGCGGGCGACAGACCGTCGATCTGGTCGACATCGGGCTTTTGCATCATTTCAAGGAATTGCCGGGCATAGGCCGACAGGCTTTCGACATAGCGGCGCTG
>CANGOE010000024.1 GCA_947455455.1 Hyphomicrobiales bacterium | reverse complement strand
GGGGCATTGCCAAGGCTCTTGCCGATCAGGGAGCGGAAATCGCTTTCACCTATCAGGGGGAATCACTGCTCAAGCGCGTGGCTCCCCTGGCGCAAAGTGTCGGTTCCGATCTGGTCCTGTCCTGCGATGTCGAGGATATTGCCTCGGTGGATGCGGTGTTCGAGACCCTCAAGCAAAAATGGGGCAGTATCGATTTTCTGGTTCATGCGGTGGCTTTTTCCGACAAAAACGAGCTGAAAGGCCGTTATGCCGATACGTCGCGCGATAATTTCAGCCGGACCATGCTGATTTCCTGCTTCTCCTTCACGGAAATCGCCAAACGGGCCGCCAGCCTGATGACCAATGGCGGCAGTATGATTACGCTGACCTATGCCGGATCGGTCAAGGTAATGCCGAACTACAACGTGATGGGCGTGGCCAAAGCGGCGCTGGAAGCCTCCGTGCGCTATCTGGCCAGCGATTACGGTCCCGACAATATCCGCGTCAATGCGATTTCTGCCGGTCCGGTGCGGACTTTGGCAGGAGCAGGCATTGCCGATGCCCGCCTGATGTTCAACTACCAAAAGCGCCATGCGCCTTTGCGTCGGACGGTGTCGATCGAGGAAATCGGTGGTTCCGGCCTCTATCTTCTGTCGGATCTGTCGACCGGCGTGACCGGTGAAATCCATTATGTCGATTCCGGCTACAACATCATCTCGATGCCCAGTCCCGACGCTTTGAAAACCGTCGATGCCGCCGAAACAGCGGCGGAAAACGCGGCGCAGGGACAGGCCGCCGAATAGGCCGGGCAAGCAGGACATTCCAGCATGGCGACATCCGCAACCCATCCGGTTGGTATTCTGCCCTCGCAGAGCCTTGAACAGCTCATTGCCGATGGCGCGATCGGTCTTGCCCAGCCTGCCGGTGCAAAGCAGATCCAGCCTGCCAGCATGGATGTGCGTTTGGGTTTCAAAGTCTATCGGGTGCGCGCCAGCTTCCTGCCCGGCCCCGGTCATACGGTGGCCGAGCGTTTGCGCGATGTCGCCTTGCATGAAATCGACCTGACCCATGGGGCTGTGCTGGAGACCGGCGCGGTCTATGTCGCCGAATTGCTGGAATCGCTGGCCTTGCCCCAAGGGGTGCTGGCGGCGGCCAATCCGAAAAGCTCGACGGGGCGGCTGGATGTGTTCACCCGTGTGATCACCGACCGCGCCACCCGTTTCGACCAGATCGACCCGCTCTATCACGGGCCGCTGTTTCTCGAAATCTCGCCGCGCACATTCCCTGTGCTGGTGCGCACCGGGACGGCGCTGGCGCAAATCCGCTTGCGCAACGGCGAGGCCCGCTTGACCGATGCCGAATTGGCGCAGGTGCAGGACAAGGAAAAACTGGTCGATGCCGCCCATGTCTCGATCCAGAACGGTGTCGCCGTCGGTGTCGATCTGTCGGGCTTCGGACAGGACGGGCTGGTCGGCTACCGCGCCAAGCGGTTCACCGGTCTGGTCGATATGGACCGGATTGCCGGTTATGATGTGCTCGATTTCTGGGAGCCTCTCCACACCCGCCATGGCCGCAGTGAGCTGATCCTCGATCCCGGCCAGTTCTATATCCTCGCCTCCAAGGAGGCCGTCTGCGTCCCGCCCGATTATGCGGCGGAAATGACCCCGTTTGATCCGCTGGTCGGCGAGTTTCGGGTCCATTATGCAGGGTTTTTCGATCCCGGCTTCGGCCATGCGTCGGCAGGGGCCAGCAATACCCGTGCGGTGCTGGAAGTGCGCTCGCGCGACGTGCCGTTCATTCTCGAGGACGGGCAGATTGTCGGCCGTCTGGTCTATGAGCGGATGGCCGAACGGCCGCGCTCGCTCTACGGCGTCGCGCAGGGCTCCAATTATCAGGGCCAAAGCCTGAAACTGTCGAAGCATTTCAAGACGGTTTGATCCTCTTGTTCGATTTTGGCTGTCCGATCCTGTCGATCGGGCTTGCATCCGCCCCTGTGATGGCAGTATCAAGGCAGAGATGCGGGAGTAGTTCAGTGGTAGAACGACAGCTTCCCAAGCTGTATGTCGAGGGTTCGATTCCCTTCTCCCGCTCCAGTCTGCCAGTCGGGCCTCCTGCCAGTCGTGCCTCGTCGTGCCGCTGGCCGCCACCGTGCCGCTCTTGTCCCGAATGACGATTGACCCCATCTTGTGCTTGGGCGATAGAATGCGTCCGGACCCGTCGGTCAATCTGCGGCAATGGGAGAAATTCTGGTGGCTATGGATCCCTCGGTCCCAATCATGCCCCATAAGGGCCAGAACAGGCTGGTGGCAGGGCTGGTGTTCGGTCTGGGCATCGTATTGCTCGGCGGCGGGCTTGCCCTGTGGTGGTTGCACGGAGAGGCCGTGTTTACGGCAATGGTCTCTGCGGCGCTGGCCTGGTGCTTTTAACCTTCAACAAATGGTGCAATGATGTCGCGTCGGGTTCTTTTGCCATTGGTCGCCTTCCTGTTCGGGGTGTTGGTGTTCGGCAGTGCCATTGTCTGGTGGACGGGCAGTCGCATGCCTGCCGGCAGTTCGGCCTCCTCCTCGATCGGCGGGGCCTTCCGGCTGACCGCCCATGATGGCCGTATTGTCAGCGACAAGGATTTGTCCGGTACGCCGAGCGTGGTGTTCTTCGGCTATACCCATTGCCCGGATGTCTGCCCGACCGCTTTGTTCGACATGACGCAGGTTTATGCCGCTTTGGGTCCGGATGCCGACAAGCTGAAAACCTATTTCGTGACCGTCGATCCCGAACGCGACGACCAGGCCTTGCTGTCGCTCTATCTGAGCAGTTTCGACCCACATATTGTCGGGCTGACCGGATCGCAAGCCGATGTCCAGACGATGGTGAAAGCCTATCGCGTCTATGCCCGCAAAATCGAGGACAAGAACGGCGGCTATACGATGGATCATACCGCGCTGGTCTATTTGATGGACAAGCAGGGACGCTTTGTGTCCTCGCTCAATCTCGACCGTTCACCGGAAGAGACCGCCAAGCTCATCCGCTCCTATTTTTAAGGTCAGTCGGGGCGCTTGGTGCTGAAAATCCGCGCCGCATAGCGCCAGAGCGGCGGCACAATCGCCAGACTGCCCATGATGACCGAGGCCGTCAGAAACGAGGGCTGAGCCAGATCATGCCATTGGATCAACACGTCACAGGGCGTTTGCCCAGCGGTGCGGCAAGCCAGTAATTGTTCGGTAGGCCGGATCAGGGCCGCATCCAGTCCCGAACCGATCAAGGCGGCCGCACTGGCGGCCGGAGACATGCCGACAAAGGTTGCGGGGATGAAAATCCGCAACGGAACATTCATCACCGCCACCACCAGATTGACCACCCAGAACGGAAAGACCGGCATCAGGCGCATGAACAGCAGATAGGATACCGCATCTCGGTTGAAGCCGTCCGCAAGCCGGTGGAAGCGCGGACCAATCCATTGGCGGGCCAAAGTCTGGAATCCGTGGCGGACAATCAGGACCAGACAGCTTCCGCCCAGCGTGGCCGCGCTGATCGACAGCAGGATTGCCAGCCGCCAATCGAACAAAAACCCACCCAGAATCGTGATGAAAAACGATGCGGGAATGCCGATGCTGACATAGAGAAAGTAGAAAACCATATAGGCCAGCATGGCTTCAAAGGGGAATTGCCTCGCCAGATCAAGCAAATAGAGCCGTTGATCGACGAAAAAAACCAGGACACCCTGCGGATGGAAGGCAAGCCATAGACAGCCTGACACCGTGCCGGCGACAATCAGAGCCAGCCAGACCATGTGGTGCAAACGCAAGGGAGAAGGTGGGGGCAAAGCAGTCATATGAAGCTAGCATAATCGGCCTTGGCAGGCTTGTCAGCGGTTCTTTCGGGGCTTTTGAATCGGTGCACAACCGGTTTATTGGTTAAAAATGCAATCATGCCGTTGACGCTCGGCGCTATGAAGGCTATAGACGCGCCACACAAGAGGTTGTGATGTTGATCATGACCTTGATCCTGATCACATCTATTTTGACTGGCACTGACGTTCAACCCTTTGGGCGTGACAGTGACGGTATCGAGGAAGAGCAATGGCGAATACGAAGTCTGCCAAAAAAGCGACCCGCAAAATCGAGCGGCGTACAGCAGTCAATCGCGCCCGTCGTTCGATTTTGCGGACCTATGTCAAGAAGGTTGAAGACGCCTTGCGCACCGGCGATGCCGCCGCCGCAAGCGCCGCTTTGGCCGATGCACAGCCTGCGCTGATCCGCGCGGCCCAGAAGGGCGTCGTGCATCGCAATACCGCTTCGCGCAAAGTCTCCCGCCTGACCAAGGCTGTGAAGGCTCTGACTGCTTGAGCGGTTGGCGTTTCGGTGATTGCAACAGGATGGCGCAACCCTGAACAGGGGTAGCTTGTCGGGTTGCAACTCGAAATTGAAAAGAATGAAACGTCTTTGAAAGCCCGATGAATTTCGGGCTTTTTTTATTGAAAATTATCTTATTTTTTTGCTCTTTAAGCGCCATTGGGGCTTGACATAAAATTGTAATGTTGGGCGAAAACGACCCTGTCGGGCCTCTGCATCCGCGCATAAAAACACTATATTTATCAAAAGGTTAGGCCCTAAGATGGTCGAGGCTTATCCCCATGGCCCAGATCGGGGGCGGTCAAGAGCGGAATCGAAAAAAAAGAATCTTTTTTTCGCGGGTCGGGCAACGTTAAGAAATAGTTAACATTCACAGAGACTTGTCCCGCAAAGCCCGAAACGCCAGTTCGAAAATGCCATGTTTTTAGCGACATCGAACATGGCTTGGCCTTTGAGCGCATTGCATAGGCCGGTGGGGACATGCAAATGTCTGATCACTCGAGAGCATGTGTTCTGGAGTTCCACAGTGATGGTTGAGCGTGTGAATGCGTTTTACGCAACGGTTTTGTGTTGTCTGAAACGGGTCTAACGATACCGGCCCTGCGGAGGAAGGTGTTGCGCCCGTTGTTGATGCTCTCGACGGTCCTGCACTTGATGGTGAAAGCCTGCGATCTGAAATGCAGGCATAAAAAAATGATGCGGTTGCGCCATCGCGAGGATGGAAGACCGCATAGGACTGGCCCGGTCGGCATGGATTTGTGTCGAATGGGATGCAATGTGAATTTTGGTTTGGGGGTTCGTTATGATCGGTTGTCATTGTTTGTTGATTGTCGTCTCTGCATGCGGTTGCGCATCGTTATCGGACAGCTCCTGCTGACCTGGCGTTTGTCTGGCCCGCTTCGGACACATCCCGTGTCCTGATTGTCGGGTTGGACTGTTCATTCGTTAAAATATTACGCATACCCTGTTGAGAGACGACTGATGTTGAATTCCTCCCGATCGCCAAACGACCTGAAGAGGCTCGATGCAGAAGCCGGCACATCCGTCACGTCCGTGAATGGTGCCGAAGCCGGCATTGCCGATATTGCCGAGGCTTGGGACCGCGTGCGCCGGCGTTTGCGTGCCGAATTGGGTGAAGATGTCTTTTCGAGCTGGTTCGGCCGCCTTGAATTGCTTGAGCGCGTTGACGGCGTGGCGCATCTGTCTGTGCCGACCCGCTTTCTGAAAAGCTGGATCCAGTCCCATTACATTGATCGCGTCCGGACGCTGGTCTCCGAAGAATTGTCCGGTGTGACCGAAATTTCTCTGACTGTGCGCAATGCCCTGCACCGGGCTTTGCCACGGGCCAATATGTCCCAAGAGGCTCCTTTGTCTGCGTCCTCCCGCCCGACTGTCGAACGTGCCGCCCAAGAGCGGATGGAAGAGCGGAGCCAGCCAACCGAGGCCGATGGTCTGTCCGGTTCGCCACTGGATCGCCGCCTGACCTTTTCGAGCTTTCTGGTCGGACGTTCCAACGCGCTGGCCCATGCGGCCGCCGAACGGGTGGCGCGGATCGAGCGCGGCGCACCGCCTTTGTACAACCCGCTTTATGTGCACTCGTCGGTCGGGCTTGGCAAAACGCATCTTCTGCACGCAATCGGCCATGAGGTGATCGCGTCCGGTTGCCGGATGATCTATCTGACAGCCGACCGTTTCATGTATGATTTCGTCACCGCCTTGAAAGCCCAGACGGCTCTGGCCTTCAAGGAGCGGTTGCGCGGCATTGATGTGCTGATCATCGACGATGTCCAGTTCTTGCAGGGCAAATCGATCCAGCAGGAATTCTGCCATACGCTGAATGCGCTGATTGATGCCGGCCGTCAGGTGGTTGTGGCGGCTGACCGTCCTCCTTCCGATCTGGAAAGCCTTGACGAGCGTGTGCGCTCGCGCCTGGCCGGTGGTCTGGTGGTCGAAATGGGTTCGCTCGACGAAGCCTTGCGGGTCAAGATCATCGACACGCGGATTGCCGCGGCCAAGATGCACCACCCCAATTTCATGGTCAGCTCGGAAGTGGTGGCGCATGTCGCGCATGTCATCACCACCAATGGCCGCGATCTTGACGGGGCGGTCAATCGTCTGCTGGCCCATTCAACGTTGACCGGCGGCGTGCTGTCGATCGAGGCGGCCGAACTGGCCATCCGTGATCTGGTGCGGGCGCGTGAACCGCGTAAGGTCAAGATCGAGGACATCCAGAAACTGGTGGCCACCCATTACAATGTCAGCCGCGCCGATATCCTGTCGTCGCGCCGCTCGGCCGGTGTGGTCAAGCCGCGTCAGGTGGCGATGTATCTGTCCAAGATCCTGACCTTGCGGTCTCTGCCCGAAATCGGTCGCCGTTTCGGTGGACGTGACCATACGACCGTTCTGCATGCCGTGCGCAAGATCGAGGCCGCTGTCGGTGCCGATCTCGGCCTGAAGGACGATGTCGAATTGCTCAAGCGGATGTTGCAGGACTGAGTGTTTGCACGTTCCAAGCATGAGTGCGTGCGGGCCGGTCCCTGAAGGGCGGCCCGCAATGGGCTTGAGAGAGACCTCGGCCCGTTAAAATCCGGTCATCAATTATTTTCGCTGTGGATCATCCCGCTTGCGGCGGCCTAAAGCCTGCGTTCGGCTTGATCTTGAGGGGTAGTCTTGCGAAAGTGCGCCCCCGTCGGTCGGGAATCCACGTTTCCAATTCCCTGCCCCCTGCTTTATTTGGCGCGCTGCCACAGATAGAAGAGCAAACGAAGTCATGAAGGTCACAGTTGAACGCGCGGCATTGTTGAAGTCGCTAGGCCATGTGCATCGTGTCGTCGAACGTCGGACCACGATCCCGATTCTCTCCAATGCCTTGTTGCGTGCCGAAAATGGTTCATTGCATTTGCGTGCGACCGATCTTGATCTCGAAGTCACCGAAATGCTGGGGGCCGATATCGAGGAAGCGGGCGGGACAACCGTCGCGGCCCATATGTTGCACGACATTATCCGCAAATTGCCGGACGGTGCGCAGGTGTCGCTGGAAACCTCCGGTGACAGTGGCCAGATGGTAATCCGCTCGGGCCGCTCGCGCTTTACCCTTCAGACCTTGCCGGATACCGATTTCCCGGATCTGGCCGCGGGCGATATGAGCCATTCTTTTTCGGTCGGTTCCGCACATTTGCACCGCCTGATCGAAAAGACCCAGTTTGCGATTTCCACCGAGGAAACCCGCTATTACCTCAACGGGATTTTTCTGCACACCATCGATGTCGAAGGCCAGACCCTGTTGCGGGCGGTGGCGACCGATGGCCACCGGCTGGCGCGCGTGGAAACTCCCGCACCGCAAGGCTCGCCCGGCATGCCCGGCATCATCATCCCGCGCAAGGCCGTCAACGAGATCATCAAGCTGGTCGAGATTGCCGGCGAAGAGGTCAAGATCGAGCTGTCCGCCAGCAAAATCCGCATGACCTTCGGAACGGTCGTGCTGACCTCGAAACTGATTGACGGCACGTTCCCGGATTACCAGCGGGTCATTCCGGCGGGCAATGACAAGGTGCTGGTCACCGACAAGGCCGAATTTGCCGCCGCGGTTGACCGTGTTTCGACCATTTCCTCGGAGCGTGGCCGGGCTGTCAAGTTGAGCGTGGCCGATCGCAAGCTGACCCTGTCGGTCACCAATCCCGATTCCGGCTCTGCGACCGAAGAGATCGAGGTGGAGTATGATTCCACCCCGCTCGAAATCGGCTTCAATGCCCGTTATCTGCTCGATATTACCAACCAGCTCGACAGCGATACGGCCTTTTTCAAGCTCTCCGATTCCGGTTCGCCGACCGTGATCCAGGACCGTGACGGCTCGAATGCGCTGTATGTGCTGATGCCGATGCGGGTCTGAGCCTGATCAGGCTCTTGTGTGACAGGCCGGGCGCGGGAACCGTTGTCCGGCTTTGTCTGCCTTGAAGGAACTCAGCATGCTTGGCCCGGCTTCTCGTCGTCTGCCGATGGTTCGTCGCCTGATGCTGAGTGACTTCCGCTCTTACCGGACGCTTGATCTGGCTGTCAGCGCCCGGCTCGTCGCCTTTGTCGGCGAGAACGGGGCGGGCAAAACCAATCTTCTGGAAGCCATCTCGCTGTTTACCCCCGGTCGCGGGTTGCGGCGCATTGATCTGAGCGAAATGGTTGCGCAGGACGGCGCTGGCGGTTTCGCACTCTCGCTCACTTTAACGGATGAAGACGGGGACGAGCGGCGGCTTGGTACGGGCATCGAGCCTGTATTGCCCGGCCAGATCGGCGCGCGCCGTTGCCGGATCGACGGAGCGGTTGTGTCCTCGCCGTCAGCCTTTGCCGACCATGTGCGGCTGGTCTGGCTGACACCGGCTTTCGACGGATTGTTTGCCGGTTCGGCAGGCGACAGGCGGCGCTTTCTGGATCGGCTGGTGCTGGCGGTCGATCCCGATCACGGCGGGCGGGTCAACGCGCTTGAACGGGCTTTGCGGTCTCGCAACCGTCTGCTGGAAGAGGAAAGGCCCGACGAGGCCTGGCTCGAAGCCATCGAGCGCGAGGTGGCCGAAACCGGCGTGGCCGTGGCCGCCGCCCGCCGCGAGACGGTGGCACGTTTGGCGGCCCTGATCGCCTCGACCAAGGACGAGGCTTCGGCCTTTCCTTGGGCGCATATCGCCCTTGAAGGGCCGATTGAATCGGAGCTTGCCTCAGCCGCGGCCATTGATGTCGAAGATACCTATCGTGATTGGCTGAGGGAAAGCCGTTGGCGGGATCGTGCGGCCGGCCGGACGCTGATCGGCCCGCAAGCCTCCGATCTGGTGGTTCATCACGGCCCCAAAAACATCGTGGCCTCGCGGGCCTCGACGGGCGAGCAAAAGGCTTTGCTGGTCGGTCTGGTGCTGGCGCATGCGCAATTGCTGGCCAGTATGGGCGGTGTCGCGCCGCTGGTTCTGCTGGACGAGGTGGCGGCCCATCTCGATCCGCGCCGTCGGGCGGCCTTGTTCGCGCGGCTCGATAGCATGGGGGTGCAGGTGTTCATGACGGGTGCCGATCCGCAGGCTTTTGCCGATATGCCCGAGAGTGCACAGGTTTTTATGGTCACACCGGGCGTGGTCGAGCCTTATTTTCCTTCATAAACCGGCACTTTCCCGTGGGGCTTTGGCCATGCGGGACGTGCGGGCGTAAGGGATGCGTTTAACGCGTGAAAAATGGCGCGGTTTAGGCTATAAATGCAAGACGAATCAATATCTTCTGCCCGCCTTTCGGCAGACCAATCAAAGGCCTTTATCGATCATGAGTGATGCTGAACAACGCGCCGAAGCTGAAACTGCCTATGGCGCCGATTCCATCAAGGTTTTGAAGGGGCTTGACGCTGTCCGCAAGCGCCCGGGCATGTATATCGGCGATACCGATGACGGCTCCGGTCTGCACCACATGGTCTATGAAGTGGTGGATAATGCCATCGACGAGGCCTTGGCCGGACATGCGACGGAAGTGACCGTGACGCTGAATGCCGACGGATCCTGCACCGTCACCGATAACGGGCGCGGTATTCCCACCGATATCCACACCGAAGAAGGGATTTCGGCGGCCGAAGTCATCATGACCCAGCTGCATGCGGGCGGGAAATTCGACCAGAATTCCTACAAAGTGTCGGGTGGTCTGCACGGCGTGGGTGTGTCGGTGGTCAATGCGCTGTCGCAATGGCTGAAATTGCGGATCTGGCGTGATGGCAAAGAGCACGCGATGATGTTCCGGCACGGGGAATCGGTGGCTCCGCTTGAAGTGGTCGGGCCGGGCAATGACCGTCGTGGGACCGAGGTCAGCTTCCTGCCGTCGACCGACACCTTCACCATGGTCGAATTCGATTACCAGACGCTTGAACACCGTTTGCGCGAGCTGGCCTTCCTCAATTCCGGCGTGCATATCATCTTCACCGACAACCGCCACGCCGAAACCAAAATGGTTGATCTGTATTATGATGGCGGGCTTGAAGCCTTCGTGCGCTATCTCGACCGCGCAAAGGCGCCGCTGGTGCCTGCGCCAGTGATGGTCAAATCCGAGCGTGACGGCATTATGGTCGAAGCCGCTTTGTGGTGGAACGACAGCTATCACGAGCAGGTCTTGTGCTTTACCAACAATATTCCCCAGCGTGATGGCGGTACCCATCTGGCCGGTTTCCGCGCCGCGATGACCCGCCACATCACCGGCTATGCCGAAAGCTCCGGCATTACCAAAAAGGAAAAGGTCACGCTGACCGGCGACGATTGCCGCGAAGGTCTGACAGCCGTTTTGTCGGTGAAAGTGCCCGATCCGAAATTCTCCTCGCAGACCAAGGACAAGCTGGTCTCGTCCGAAGTGCGGCCGGTGGTTGAAAACCTGTTGGGCGATGCCCTGCAGACCTGGCTGGAAGAGCATCCGGCCGAAGCCAAGGCTGTGGTCGGCAAAGTGGTTGAAGCGGCGGCGGCGCGTGAAGCGGCGCGGCGTGCCCGTGAATTGACCCGCCGCAAAGGCGCACTGGATATTGCCTCACTGCCGGGCAAACTGGCTGATTGTCAGGAACGCGATCCCTCGAAGGCCGAATTGTTTCTGGTCGAAGGTGACTCCGCCGGTGGTTCGGCCAAGCAGGGCCGTAACCGCGAATATCAGGCCGTCCTGCCGTTGCGCGGTAAGATCCTCAATGTCGAGCGCGCGCGTTTCGACAAGATGCTCGGCTCGCAGGAAATCGGGACTCTGATTACCGCATTGGGCACGGGGATCGGCAAAGAGGAATTCAACGCCGACAAACTGCGTTATCACAAGATCATCATCATGACCGATGCTGACGTGGACGGCAGCCATATCCGCACCCTGTTGCTGACCTTCTTCTTCCGCCAGATGCCGGAATTGATCGAGCGCGGGCATTTGTTCATTGCCCAGCCGCCGCTTTACAAGGTCTCGCGCTCCAAGGCGCAACAATATCTGAAGGACGAACGCGCTCTCGAGGATTATCTGATCGAGCAGGGGATCGACGGTGCCTTGTTGCGGTTGGGGTCCGGTGAGGAACGCGCCGGTCTCGATCTGCGCTCGGTGCTGGAAGAAGCGCGTCTGGTGCGCAATCTGATTTCCGGTCTGCATTCGCGCTACGACCACACCACGGTGGAACAGGCGGCGATTGTCGGCGCGTTGAAGCCGATCAGCGATCCCGCAAATGCCCAGTCGCAGGCCGATGCGATTGCGGTCCGTCTCAACACCCTGTCCGAAGATACCGAGCGGACATGGACCGGTCGGGTCGATGGCAATGGTCTGGTGCTCGAACGGATCGTGCGCGGCGTGAAGCAGTTGACGATATTGGATGCGGCTCTGCTCGGTTCTGCCGATGCCCGCAAGCTCGATGAACATGCCGCTTCCCTTGGCGAGGTCTATGCCAAGCCTGCCCAGTTTACCCGCAAGGGTGATGAACAGGCGATCCATGGTCCGGCCGCCTTGTTCGAGGCGGTGACGGCGATTGGCCGCAAGGGCATTGCCTTGCAACGCTATAAAGGCCTCGGCGAAATGAACCCCGAACAGCTGTGGGAAACCACGCTCGATCGCAATGTGCGTTCGCTTTTGCAGGTGCGGGTCAAGGATGTGATCGATGCCGATGACATCTTCAACAAGCTGATGGGCGATGTGGTGGAGCCGCGCCGCGAATTCATCCAGTCCAATGCCCTCAACGTGGCCAATCTGGACGTATGATCCGGCGCAACTCCCTCTGACGCACAGCGCGAGTGCGGCTTGTAGATCGTCTTGTTTTATGAGACTTTATGCAGGCCGCAAGGCTGTCAGTTGCACGTACGGGGCCAACCGTGCGGCGATGATCTGAATGATAAAAAGGGGGGAATGTGATGGCGTTCAGCGGGTTTGGACATTCTGCGTTGCGATTGATCGCAACCGTTGCTCTGGCAAGCGGGCTTGCCCATTCGGCACAGGCTGACACTTTGGTGGTCTGGAGTTCGGGCGGCTATACGGCCTCTTTGGAAAAACTGGCCCCCGAATTTGAAAAGGCCAGCGGGCATAAAATCGAGATTGTCTTGGGACCATCGATGGGGACGGCCCATGAAGCGATTCCGGTGCGCCTTGACCGCGGGGAAAAGGCCGATCTGCTGATCATGGTGGGTTCGGCGATTGCTCCGCTGGTGCAAAAGGGCCATGTCAAGGGCGAGACCAAGCAGGATCTTGCCCGCTCCAAAATCGCCATGGCCATCAAATCTGGCGCCGACAAACCCGACATCAGCACGCTGGACGCTTTCAAAGCCGCCCTGCTCAAAGCCAAATCCATCGCCTATTCAGACAGTGCGAGTGGCGTTTATATTGAAAACGAGATGTACAAAAAGCTCGGCCTCGAAGCCGAGTTGAAGCCCAAAAGCAAGATGATCATTGCCGAACGGGTAGGCAATGTGGTGGCGCGCGGTGATGCCGAAGTCGGCTTCCAGCAGGTCAGTGAATTGTTGCCGGTCAAAGGCATTACCTATGTCGGCCCCATTCCCGATGCCGTACAGAAAGTGACCGATTTTTCAGCCGTTGTCACAAGCACAACCACCAAGCAGGACCTCATCAAAACCTTTCTGGCTTTCCTGACCTCGCCCGCCTCGCGTGCTGTGGTCGAGGCGACGGGGATCGAGGCTGTCGCGCCCTGATCACGGTCATTGCCGGCATGCCAGCGATCATCTTATCACCCCGCCTTTGGCGGGGTGAGCCATTTTGAAAGCCACCCAAGACGGGCGACACTGTTACGGGCCTGTGTTACACAGGCATCACGCGTGATGTTGTATCCCGATTGAATGTCCTGATTGAATGATTGAGCCGATGTCCTCTTCTGGTTGGTCCGTTCTGAGATTGCACGATTTTCGTGCCTTTGTTCTGGCGCGTATTTCCACGGTTCTGGCCTTGCAAATGCAGTCGGTTGCCATGGGCTGGTTTGTCTATGACATGACCAAAAGCGCGTGGGCGCTCGGGTTTGTGGGTTTGGCGGCGTTTTTGCCCGCGCCTGTGCTCGCGCTGGTCACCGGACAGGTGGCGGATCGGTACGATCGGCGCAAGGTCATCGCTTCGGGCTATAGCGTAGCCTGTGTCGTTTCGCTCGGCATGCTGGCCTGTGTCTGGTTGAAGATTGCCGAGATCTGGCCGATTTTTCTGCTGACCATGCTCCAAGGGGCGGCGCGGGCCTTTTATATGCCTGCAACACAAGCGATCCTGCCGGGCTTGTTGCCGCGCGACTCTTTGTCGGGCGGTCTGGCCTTGTCCTCCTCGACCATGCAGACGGGAACCGTGCTGGGACCGGCGCTGGGTGGCCTGCTCTATGTCTTGGGACCGGATGTCGTGTTCGGAGTGGGAGCGATCTGTTTTGCTTTGGGAACATTGTCGATCCTCAGTATCAAGGCGCGGCCGCCGGTGGTGGCGCGTGAGCCGATTACCTGGCCGCATCTGTTGGGCGGTATCCATTTCATCAAATCGCAACCGGTGATCCTCGGAGCGATTTCGCTGGATCTGTTCGCGGTCCTGTTGGGCGGGGCAACGGCCCTGTTGCCGATGTTTGCGCAAGATGTGCTGAATGTCGGGCCTGAGGGCTTGGGCTTGTTGCGTGCCGCTCCCGCTTGCGGCTCCATCACCATGGCTTTGATGCTGACACAATGGCCGATCCGCCGCAAAGCGGGGCCGTTGCTGTTTTCGGCAATTATCCTGTTTGGCGTGGCAATGATCGGCTTCGGCCTGTCGACGGTGTTCTGGCTGTCGATGCTGTGCCTCTATCTGTCCGGTCTGGCGGACATGATCAGCGTCAACATCCGCCAGTCACTGGTGCAGGGCAACACGCCGGATGCGATGCGCGGGCGCGTATCGGCCGTAACCACCGTGTTTATCGGCGCCTCCAATGAATTGGGCGAATTCGAATCCGGTGTGCTGGCGGCTTTGGTCGGCGCGGTGCCTGCCGTCGTGATCGGCGGTGTCGGCACGATCCTGATCGCCGCTTTGTGGACGCGATTGTTTCCTGCTCTCGCCGCCCGCGATGGATTGTTGAACGAGGGCTAGATTCTATTCGGCCAGCACGCGATTGCTGGGAAACGTAATTTCGATCAGGGTGCCGCGTCCGCGGTCGCTTTTGATCGAGAAGCTGGCGCGGTTGGCTTCTGTCAGCGCCTTTGTCAGCGGCAGGCCAAGGCCCGTGCCGCCGGCTTTGCGGCCCGCCGCCGTCTGGCGGAAAAATTCCAGTGCGGTTTTGATATCCTCGGAATCCATGCCGACACCGGTGTCACGGATGCGCAGAACCACTTCGCCATCCTGGCTTAATCCGGTTGTGACGATGACCTGTCCGCCCGCTTCGGTGAATTTGACGGCATTGGACAGAAGGTTGAGCACCACCTGCCGCAAGGTGCGTTCGTCGGCGACAATTTTGGGCAGGCCGACGGTGAGCGACGAGCGCACAAATACCCGATGCCGTTCGGCATCGGGGTGGATCATGCCCAACGCGGCTTTGACCGTGGCATTGGCATCCACGGCGGTGAAATCGAGATCAAACTTTCCGGCCTCGATTTTTGCCAGATCCAGAAGATCATTGACCAGCGACAGCAAATGGTGGCCGGAGGAGTGGATGTCGCGCAGATAATCCTGATAGCGCGGATTGCCGATCGGGCCGAAACGCTCTTCCACCATCACTTCGGCAAAGCCGAGAATGGCTGACAGCGGCGTGCGCAATTCATGGCTGATCCGCGCCAGCATGTCGGATTTTTGCGCATTGGCGATTTCGGCCTGTTTGCGTGAATCATTGAGGTCGCTCTCGACCTTTTTCCACGCTGTCAGATCACGCAACACGGCACAAAAGCGGCTGGCATGCTCGCCCGTGCGGCCCAATGTCATAAACAGCGGCATATGCCCGCCCTGCGCCACCTGCCCGACCACTTCGCGCCCGTCATTCATCAGCGAGCGGACCCCGTTTTCGCGGAAGCCCTCGAAATAATCCTGCACAAGCGCATGCGAGTCGGCCGCAAACAGCGTCACGAACGGACGCGCGATCACTTGCGCCGGCTCATAACCGAACAAGGCCTGCGCACTTTTGTTGAGACTCACGATGGTGCCGTGCGGATCGACCACCACCACGCCATCGGTCGCGGTGTCGAGAATGGCTTCAAGCTCGCTGATCCGCTGGGAGGCCTCCAAATCGACCGTTGCCGGGACGGGTGGAGCCGGTTCTTGAACGGCAAGCGTCTGGCCGGTGTCATGTTCGGGCAGAACCAGACTGGGGGGTACAAACACCATCATGGAGGCGGCGAGTTGTCCCCATTCGATGGTCTGGAACATGACCCGCATGTCGACCGTGTCGCCGTTGCGGGTGGTCAGGGCCATCCATTCCGAACCCTGACCGCCTTCGTGCTGATCGGGAAACAGACGGGTTATCGCCCCCTCGGCATGGAATTCATCGGCGCTGGGGTAATCAAGACTTTGCAACAACAGCCGGTTCATGACAATCGGCACATCGCCACGGCTGACCAGCAGGCCGATCGGCAGTCTGTCGATCATGTCCTGCACATCTTTGGGGATGTCGAATGTCTGGTCCTGCGGTTGCCGGATAGCGACAGGGGGTTGTTGTTGGCCAGATGTGTCAGGCACAACGGTGTCTGCCCCGATGGGATCCTGGACCGAGGAATGGGCCGTCACAGCTTGGGCGAGCAGGCGGCCGATTTCATCGAACGCCTGCTGTTCGCGGTCCGACAGGCCGGAACCGGTAAAGCCGGTGGGAGGAAGAGCTTTTGGCGGCTCCGGTGCGCGGGGTGGAGGAGGCGGAGCAGAGCGAACCAGTCCGTGGGTGGTGCCGAAACCGCGAAAGCCCGCAAATTGTCCATCCCGGTCTGTCACCGGTGCGCCGGATAATTGCGTGTCGAGCAAACCTTCGGGTGCACTCCACCGGACGGCCAGTTGGCTGAACGTGCTGTGATCGGCGAGTGCTAGGGCCAGCGCCCCGCTGGTCTCGCGGATGGCCGGATTGTCCAGCAAGTCTTGGCCGGCCCAAGGGGCGAGCAGATGGTCGGGCGACAGGCCAGCAACCATCAGCCGGTTTCGGGCATCGCTAGCCCAAATAAACCGCATAGGACGTCCCGTTGTCTGGTTCGCCGCCCGAACGCTGTTGGTCACTCAAGTCCCCTTCAAACCCGATCAGGCCGCAAGCGAGCCGGACCGGGGTGCCATACTGTTTGATGTGTGTCACAGTATGGTGGTTGGTTTACAGGCAAGTCATTAAAAAAGCCCAAATGGAACCACGATCCTGTGAGGCCTTCATACACTTATTTATAATGCTCGGTTGAAAGGGGAAGGGCTCGCAGGGTGCTTGACAATTGTGCAACGCAACATTATATTGCATTGCACAATACGAGAGTGATTGAGCCATCACAACGCCGGATCGTCTGGCGCCGGGGCTCTGATAGAGGGCAATGCCATGATGAAGAACGCAGGTAACTACGAAATCCCGAACGAAATGCGCGACTTTGCCGAAAAAAGCGTCGAACAGGCCCGCAAGGCATTTGATGGTTTCATCGGTGCGGCCAGCAAGGCGGCTGTTGCCGCTGAAACACAGGCAACCGTTGCCAGTGCATCGAGCCGTGAAGTGGCCCAGAAGACCATTTCCTACACAGAACAGAATATTGCCGCCAGCTTCGACTTCGCCCAGAAGGTTGTGCGCGCCAAGAACCTGCAGGAATTGATGCAGGTGCAGGCTGAATTCGTGAAAAAGCAGGCCGAAGCATTGCAACATCAGCTGCAGGATGTTGGCGCCACTGTGCAGTCCAAGGTGCAAAAGGCCGCCGCCGATGCCCATGCGACTGTTGAAAAGGCCACGGCCGAAGTGACAAAGGCTGCTTCGCAGGCCGGCCGCCGCAAGTCCTAATCTGTTGTTTTTACAACGGATTAAAGATTAAAGGCTGATATACGGAACGTCCGGACCGCAAGTCCGGACTTTTCTTTTTCAACAAATGTTCAACTTGGTCTTGAAAAATTTGCGGCATCGTCATAGGGTCCGCCCGCGTCGTTAGGGCAGCTGTAGCTCAGTTGGTTAGAGCGCTAGATTGTGGATCTAGAGGTCCCCCGTTCAAGCCGGGGCAGCTGTACCATTCTTTCCGTATCCGATCGGATAAAGCCCGTGGCTTGATCGGGTCGGGCGGGGCCGGAATGGCCGCCTTTGTGATCAAAAGGGCGATCCCGTATCCTGAATGATCAAGAGTGGCAACCGTGACGATCAATCCTGAATTTTTAGCGGCCCTTGTCCAGATTATCTGGATCAATATTATTTTGTCAGGTGACAATGCCGTTGTGATTGCAATGGCCTGTCGGGATCTGCCCGCCAAAACCAAGAATAAAGGGATTATCCTTGGCGCGGCGGCGGCAATCGGTCTGCGGATTATTTTCTCTTTTGTTGTGACTTTTCTGATGGCTCTGCCTTTTTTGCGGGTGATCGGCGGATTGTTGCTGTTCTGGATCGCCTTTGATCTGCTCAATGCCGATGACGGGCATGGCAAAGAGATCAAGGGCCATGACAAATTGTTCCATGCGGTTCAAACCATCGCCGTGGCCGATGTGGTGATGAGTCTGGACAATGTGCTGGCGATCGCCGCCATTGCCAAAGACGATATGATTTTGCTGGTGCTTGGCCTGTTGATTTCGATCCCTCTGATCATTGCCGGATCTTCGATTATTCTGGAAGCCATCAAACGCTTTCCGATTCTGCTATGGGCTGGTGCCGGATTGTTGGGCTGGCTGGCAGGCGGCATGATGGTCCACGATGTCTGGCTGGTTCCGCATGTCGCGGAATTGCCATGGACCCTTCCGGAGCCGTTGGATGTTTATCTGGCGGCGGCCGTATTTGGCGCGGCTTTCGTGCTTGTCGGCGGCTATTGGGCCAAAACCCACAAACCGGCCGATGTCTGAGCCCTTAGGATCTTCCTTGTCTTCGCCCGGGCCGGATCCCGCGCCTCCTGCATATAGTCCTGTCAGCTGGTCCGGTGTCTGGCTCGGTATGCGGCTGACCCTGCCGCTGTTGCCCGGAATCATGGTGTTCGGTGCGGCCTTTGGTGCGGGGGCCGCGCATAAGGGCTTGAGCCTGTTTGAGGCCATGCTGTCGAGCGGTCTGGTGTTTGCCGGTGCCGCACAGCTGGTTTCGCTGGCCTTGTGGCAGGACCATTGGACATTCGGCTCCACGCTGGCCATTACGCTGGTGGTCTTTGCTATCAATGCCCGCATGATTCTGATGGGTGCCGCATTGCATCATTGGTTCAAAACCGCCTCGCCGATGTGGCGCTGGTTCAGTCTCTATCTGTTCACCGATGCCAACTGGATCCTGGGTGTACGCTATCATCAGGATGGCGGGCGTGATTACGGCATGTTCGTTGGCTCGGGTGTGCTGTTGTGGCTGGTCTGGCTGTTGGTGACGGTGCCGGGCTATCTGTTGGGCGCTTTGGTGCCCGACCCCAAAACCTGGGGTATCGATCTGGTGATGCCGATCATTTTTGCGGTGATGCTGATCCCGCTCTGGAAAGGCAAACAGGCCGCTTTGCCATGGCTGGTTGCGGCTGTTGTGTCGATTGTCGTGATGCAGGCCGTGCAGGGCTATGCCTTTATTGTCGTGGGTGCTCTGGCAGGTGCGCTCACGGGAGCCTTCATGCCGGAGGCGCAAGCCGATGTCTGATCTGCTTCTGGAGCGTCTGGGAACGTCATGGGGGGCCTTGCAGGCCCTGTTCTGCATGGCGGCGGCGACTTATCTCTGCAGGCTTGGCGGGGTCTGGCTGATGGACCATCTGCCCCCCTCGCCACGATTGCGGCGTGCTTTGGGGGCCTTGCCGGGCTCCATCATCATTTCAACGGTCGTTCCGCTCGGCGTGATGGGTGGTTCTGCCGCATTGGTCGCGTTGGCTGTGGCCATGCTGGTGATGTTCAAATTGCGGCGGGATGTGTTGGCGCTGGTGGCGGGAATGGTGACCGTGGCCCTGTTGCGGCAAATGGGCCTTTAAAAAACGGTTGCTTTAAGGATTGCCGGTTCAATCGCGCAAGCGCGTCGTGATTTTCTGCACGAGCTGGTCCCGGACTGCACGATAGGCATCCAGCATCTGGTCACGCGACCCTTGGGTCAGCGAAGGATCCGGCAGAGGCCAATATTCGACATCGGCCGAAACGGTGCGGGTCAATTCCAGCGCCTTGTGATGCGCTTCGGGGCTGAGCGAAATGATCAGGTCGAAATTCAACCCTTCCCAATCATCCAGCTCGTCGATGGTGCGCGGCTTGTGCTTGCTGGCATCAATGCCGATTTCTTCCAGCACGGCGATGGTAAAGGGGTCGACAGTTCCCTTGGTGACACCGGCAGACTGGATATAAAGGGTGCGGCCGAAATAATGGCGGGCAATCGCTTCCGCCATCGGCGAGCGGATGACATTGAAGCCGCAGGCAAACAACACCGCCTGAATATGCCGCCCCTTTTCGGTCTCCATGCCCCTCAGCCTTTCCAGTGCAGGGCGGCAATGAGGGTGAACAGGCGGCGCGAGGTGTTGAAATCCAGCTCGACTTTGCCTTGCAGGCGTTCGGTCAGCAGTTCGGCGGCTTCATTGTGTAAGCCGCGCCGTCCCATGTCGATGGCTTCGATCTGGGTCGGGCTGGCCGTCCGGATCGCCTCGTAATAGCTTTCGCAGATCATGAAATAGTCGCGCATCACCCGGCGGAACGGGGTCAGTGACAAGACATGCGTGATCAGCCGTTCACCGCTTTGGCTTCGGATGTCGAAAGACAGCTTGTTGTCGATCATCGCCAGCGTCAGGGCATAGGGGCCGCCCTCGTGGCCGGGCAAGGCAAAATGGTTGGCCTCGATCAGATCATAGATCGCTACCGCCCGTTCATGCTCTTTTTCCGGCGTGGTGCGACCGATCGAGACGTCATCAAGGTCGATGGAAACCAGTGCGTAGCGATTGGATCCAGTCATCGCGTCTCACCCCAAATTCAAACGCGTTGAAACCGAGAGGGCATGGCCATCCAGCCCTTCGGCCTTGCCCAGCGCAATCGCCGCAGGGCCGATGATTCTGAGCGCATGGGCATCGCATTTGAGCAAGGAGGTCCGTTTCATGAAATCGAGCACGCCGAGGCCGGACGAGAAGCGGGCCGAACGCGCCGTCGGCAAGACATGGTTGCTTCCGCCGACATAGTCGCCGATCGCTTCGGGTGTATGCGCTCCGATGAAAATCGCTCCGGCATTGCGGATGGCGGCCGCAAGCTCTTCGGCTTGTGTGGCTTCGATTTCGAGATGCTCGGGAGCCAGTCGGTCGACCAGCGGGATCGCCTGTTCCAGATTGTCGACCGTGATCACCGCGCCGAAGTCACGCCAGCTTGCACTGGCAATATCCCGCCGTGGCAGGGTCTTCAGCCGTCCTTCGACAGCCGTGATGACGGCCTCGGCCAAGTCGGGCGAATCCGTGATCAGGATGGATTGGGCCGCCGTGTCATGCTCGGCTTGGGCGAGCAGGTCCGCCGCCACCCAATCGGGATTGGCATGCTTGTCTGCCAGCACAACGACTTCGGACGGGCCGGCGATCATGTCGATCCCGACCTGACCGAACACCCGTCGCTTGGCGGCCGCCACAAAGGCATTGCCGGGGCCGACAATCTTGGCGACCGGTGCAATCGATGCCGTGCCATAGGCAAGGGCGGCAACGGCCTGCGCACCGCCGATGCGGTAGATTTCCGACACGCCTGCAATATCGGCGGCCGCCAGCACGAGCGGATTGAGCAAGCCGTCCGGTGTCGGCACCACCATGACAATGCGCGGCACTCCGGCCACTTGCGCAGGGACGGCGTTCATCAGCACGGAAGACGGGTAGCTGGCTGTGCCGCCCGGCACATAGAGACCCACGGCCTCGATCGCCGTCCAGCGATGCCCCAATTCGACACCGATCGAATCCGTGTAGCGGTCGTCTGTGGGCAGTTGGCGGGCGTGATGGCTTTTGATGCGGGCATGGGCCAGCTTCAAAGCGTCGAGCGTTTCGCTGTCACAGGCCTTGATCGCCGCATCAATATCGGCGCGGCTGACGCGTAACTGCTCCGCACCGATCTGCAAACGGTCGAATTTTTGGGTGTAATCGACCAGTGCTGTATCGCCGCGCTGGCGGACATCGGCAATGATGTCGCGGACAACGTGATCGACCTCCTCCGAGACCTCGCGCTTCATGGCCAGCAAACGGGCAAAGTCGTCGGCAAAGGAGGCTGAATGGCTTGAGAGACGGGTGACCATAATCACAACTCCTTGCTGTCATCCGGCAGATCGGCCAGTACAGCTTCCAAAAATTCGACATCCAGTTTGATCAATTGCCCTTGCGCGCAATGCAGGATCACCTGTCCCGCCGGTGCGATGCCGGGTGTGAAAGTGATCGCCAGAAGGTGCAGGATCTGGTCGCGCTTGTCAGGGGCAATCTGTTGTTGGCGGGCCTGCAAGACTCCCTCGAAATGCACGCCCGTGCTTTTGCGGGCAGGCGGGGTCATCTGCCGGTCGAGCCGTTCGGCCACAAAGGCAAAACGCTTTTGGTTGGGCAGAAAGGCAATCCGGTCCAGGCGTAATTCGGCATCCTGCAAATGCGCGGAAAACACGGCGAGATCCTCGCTGTCGATCGCCATCAGCTTCAAATCGTCACTATGGGTCGGGCCTAAGCGATGGGTCATGGCTTTCCTTTGATCCGCAACAGGCTCTTGTTAACGCCCCGCGGCGTTTGCGGCAACCGCGGCCTTAGGGGAAGGCCGGATCAACCGTCGCTCGACAGGCGTTCGATTTCTGCCCCGCATCGCGCGAGTTTCTTTTCCAGCGCTTCAAAGCCGCGATCAAGATGATAGACGCGGTGGACGGTGGTTTCCCCTTCCGCCGCCAATCCGGCGATCACCAGCGATACCGAGGCACGCAGATCGGTCGCCATCACAGGCGCGCCTTTCAGCTTGTTGCGGCCTTCGACAATGGCCGTATCGCCATCCAGCTTGATCTGGGCTCCGAGGCGGGCCAGTTCCTGCACATGCATGAAGCGGTTTTCGAAAATGGTTTCACGGATATGCGAGGTGCCTTGCGCACGGGTCATCAGCGCCATGAATTGGGCCTGAAGATCGGTCGGAAATCCGGGGAACGGGGCGGTTGCGACATCGATCGGCAGAATGGCTCCGCCCTGACGGCGGATGCGGATGCCCTGTTCTTCACTTGTGATCTCTGTGCCGGTCTGGGCCAGCACATCCAGCGCCGATTGCAGGAGATCGGCGCGGGCCCCTTCCAGCAAGACATCCCCCCCTGTCATGGCCACCGCCATGGCATAGGTGCCTGTTTCAATCCGGTCCGGAAGCACGGTGTGATGCGCGCCGCCCAGATGACCCACGCCCTCGATTTCGATCCGGCTGGTGCCTGCGCCGTTGATCTTGGCCCCCATTTTGATCAGGCAATCGGCCAGATCAACCACTTCGGGTTCGCGGGCCGCGCCCTCGATCACCGTATCACCATGGGCCAGCACAGCCGCCATCAGGGCTGTATGGGTGCCACCGACCGTGACCTTGGGAAAGGCAATATGTCCACCGCGCAAACCCTGAGGAGCGCGGGCGACCACATAGCCGTTCTCGATTTCGATTTCGGCACCCAACGCTTCAAGGGCCATCAGTAACAGGTCGACAGGACGTGTTCCGATGGCGCAACCACCGGGCAGGGACACGCGGGCTTCGCCCATCCGGGCCAGCAAAGGGGCAATAACCCAGAAACTTGCCCGCATGCGCGAGACCAGTTCATAGGGGGCAGTGGTGTCGACAATGTCGCGGGCCGATAAAGTTATGCTGTCGCCCTGATCCTCGCTCTGGCCCAGCCGTTTGCCGCCGATGGCGGCATCGACGCCATGATTGCCGATGATGCGGAGCAATTGTCGCACATCCGACAGGCGCGGCACATTGTGGAGCGTCAGGGTTTCGCGGGTCAGCAGGCTGGCAATCATCAAAGGAAGGGCAGCGTTTTTTGCGCCACCGATCGTCAGAGAGCCAATGAGCGGGTGTCCCCCGACAATGCGGATACGATCCATCGTCACTTCATCCTGTTCAACATGCTCAACGCTCGCCTGTCAGGGCGAGGGTCGGGATGCGCTCTGCATCGTCTTGCGGGGTATGGTCTTGCTGGGTTGCGGTGATCGCGTCAATGGCGGTTGTCTCTTGCACCGACCGCACGCGTTGCTGGGCTTTGCGCCGTTTGAGATTTTCGCGCAAGGCCGCCGCCAAACGCTGTTTTCGCCGCAAGGCTTGATCCGTCATTGGACTATCCACAACCCGCTTCAACTGGTCTTTGTCGGGCCGGACGCGCATGCCCTGTCAATGAACGATTCGATCCGGCCAGTCATGATCAAATCCCTAAGCCGATCTCCTGATCCTGACAAGTGTTGTGATTGCTCCGGCCTTGCGCTTTGCTGTCTGGGCCATGCTGAAAAAGCCGCATCATTCTCACAATCGGTGGCATCAATACGGATGGTTTGCCCGATTTCTTGATAAAAATGAAAAAAAATCAGGCTAGACGGTTGCGTGACGGGTTCCCTTGTGGCAGTGTCCGCGCCGCTTGGGGAGCTTATCCCTTGCTGCCGTAGCTCAGTGGTAGAGCACTCCCTTGGTAAGGGAGAGGTCGACAGTTCAATCCTGTCCGGCAGCACCAGAACCTCTTGATTTTATTGATTATTTTTTTGTATTTTGGCAGGTTGTAGCACTCTATATTGGTGTACTACTTTTACGCCGTATTTTTGAAAAATCTCTGAATGTGCTTGAGGTTGATAGTTAGGCAGGGGCACCTGCAAAAAAACCAAGAAAAATGAGCAAAACTCAGTGCCTAATTGAGCAGAAAATACGGAAGGCTATTTTATAGAGTGTAACCAAGCTGGTCCTACCATCCCCAAGAGCAGAAAAAGTAGCACACTCTTGACGCATCCCAAGTTTGAGCGCAGCTTGGACTTGTGGAGTGCTGGGCATGGCGAAGAAGAAAAGTGCGGCTGCCGCTGATGGCGAGCTGGTGATCTCGGAGAAATTCCGGACAACGCCCATCAAATCCACCATAACGCACATCAAAGGCCTTCATTCCTCAGCTGTACTCTATAAATGCCAAGCTAGCAGCTATTGGCAGTTTCGTGCGTTCTTAGAAGGCAAGCGGCGCAAGTGCACCACTAAAGAAATCGAATTTGACCGTGCGCAGCGGAAAGCAAAACTGATTTATGCAGAGTGGCTCAATAGCATCAACAGCGGTGAGACCAAGACAGAACCAACCACAAGCAAATCACTAGATGTTATAGCTCGCTCGCTATGGGCTAAGAACGAGACCAGGATCAAGAATGGTGAACTTAACAAAGATAAAAATAACAAAGACAAATATGTATATGACCGACACATAAAACCATTTTTTTCCCGCTACGATGTCAAATTGATAGACCTTAACCTTCTAGAACGCTTCAAGAGCCATCTTGCAGATCAGGGATTAAGCGCAGCAACGCAGCTCAGCTATATTAATCTTGTCATGTCATTGCTGAAAGAAGCTCAGATTAAACGCCTTATTAACAACATTCCAATAAAGCCGCGTGTACGTTCAGAGGATGGCGTACGTGGATTTTTTGATGATGATGAGTTCGAAGAACTTAGAAAAGCTATAACCAAAAATATTGATAAAAAGCATGAATTCAAGGCGGAAGGCGGAGAAACATACAGAACCACCCGCATAACTGAAGAATTAGGTCACATAATTGACTTTATGGTGGAAACTTATATCCGACCGACAGACCTCAAGGTCATACGTCACAGCGACATTCGGATGGTAGAAAAATCTGGAATAACCTTTCTCGTGCTTGAACACGATAAGACCAAATTGCACAAGAAAAACATGGTCAGCACAGAACGTGGATTATATGTCTATTCAAAAATCATTGATTATAGAAATAAGATTGAGGGGATGACCAAAGCTGATTATTTGTTTTTACCCAGCTTTACAAATAGAGACACAGCTCTGCAAAATATTTCCACCCAGTTTGCTGCGATACTGGCAATTACAGGTATGAGCAAAGATCGTCACGGCAAACCACGGACGTTATATAGCCTTCGCCATACAGCAATAGTGCGATCTCTGAGAAAAGGCATACCTATCGAACTTGTTGCATCTAATGCTCGCACGAGTACGGAAATGATTCGCCGCTTCTACGGTGTTCACATAGATAACATTTTAGAGACCGGAACCGTTTATGCTGAAAAAGAAATTGAGCGCCGTAATACACGCGACAAAAATTTCATTGAAATGCTGAATGAATTAAAAGAGGTCTCCGGCGACGAAATGTGGGATCCTGCAACATACGAAAAAAATGCTGCGGAAGATCTTCAGAAACGCATCGATCAAGCCAAACCAATGGATGAGAAGGAAAAGAAATCGGCACAACAGCTTTACAAAAGAAATTTAATTATCAAAAAATATAGAGAATATCGATTGAGACTAGAACAAGAAAATTCAACTGAGACACGGAATGAAGAGCTAGAAACTCAGTATAGATCTCTTAAAAAAATTAGAACAATTAAGCCTAAAAATTGATTACAATAAATTATTATTGTGCTATATTAAATTTATATACGATTTATATATTCATATAGTTTCGTATAACCATCTCGTATTCTTCAAACAATGAAATAAGTTTATAGTTAGGCTTCACGGTTTTTATTCTCCGGTCATTAATATCTCTTTCTACAATTAGAAAGCCGTCTTTTGTAAATTGCTTTATCATTTCACCGACGCGATCTTCACTATAACCAAGCGTCAAGTGAACATCTTTGATTGTTAGCGGTGTTCCAGAGCTATATTTTGCTAAAACTAGCACCATAATATCTCGTGCAATCATAGAGTTTTGATGAGGCAAATTATCTTGCTCCCATTGCCTCAGAAGCAACAGCTGTTTAGCAAATTGCTTTGGATTTCCAATCATAGTGCTACCTCTAAGGTAGCACTGTTGTGTCTTGTTTTTGGAAGAACAACCAAAACTAACACGGAAATTCCGTGCTAATATTTGTTGCTCAAATTTACGATACGCAATTCAATAAATTTCTGAAGACAGAAGTGAGTAAAATTCATGAGCGAAAATAATTTCAGTAATAGCGGCGAAAGCCAAAATTCAGAAAATAAACCAGCTCCCTTCAGTTTGATTAAAACAGGCGGTGTATTACTCGTAATATTGTTTTTGATCGGCCTTTGTCGAGAGGACGAATATAAAATAAGTTATGAATTGGGAAAGAAAATTATTTCAAACACTGCATCTGATAAAGAATGGGCAGAATTTAATGAAAAATTTTACAACCATCTTAAAATTTGTCCGGATACAGGATTTGAAAAGGCAATTAAGGCTAAGGCTTGGAATCCTGATAGTATAAAAATTGACTATTCAACAATAAAAATAATAAGTGCAATTCCAAATAAAGAGACAAATCGCAGATCTAAATTAAGTTTTACTGCTTCTGGCATCGTAACAGGGACAAATGGTTTTGGAGGCACAATTAAAGCTGAACAAGAAGCTATAATATTGCAAACTCTTTATGTATATAATGATAAAAAACAGGCATTTATATATTGTGATCATAATTAGAGATTCTGATGCAATCAAAATAAAATATTCAATTTGGTTATAAAATTTTTAGAACTGTTCAATCGCATATCTAATCTGTGCATCATTCACATCAAGATAACGCTGGGTGATGGCAATAGAGCTATGACCCGCAATCTCCTGCAATACCCTCACACCAACCCCCTTTGCGGCCAGTGCTGTTAGTAGTGTTCTACGACCACTGTGGCTGCTAGCACCATCCAGTCCACATGCTGCATAGATGTCTAAGAACAGCTGGCACATGGTGTTGCCACTGAAAGAGCCGCCTTTCTGTGATTGGAACAACGATAGATTTCTTGAATGTAACTTTGTTCCCTTGATGTAAGCATCAAGTTCCTTGCGCAGTCTCGTGCTTAGAAACACGCGGCGAGATTTTCGACCCTTTGTCTGTTCCGGCATCAATACGAACTCTTCGCGGATTATGCCGGTTTCATCTCGCACATTGTCAATCGTGAGTGCGGCAATTTCCTTTGCACGCAACCCTGCTAGATAGCTGACCATGACGATCGCTCTGTCACGTGCTGCGTGTCTGCGTGTTGCTGTGTATGCCAATAAGATCTTTAATTGCTTTTCGTTAAGCGTCATTGCCTGCTTCATTACCGTGCTCCCAAATGTCACGTTAGTGCTGCAAAAACGCTATATTCTTAGATTATCATTTCCTACCAGTTTTAGCAGACGTACTGATTTCCAGTGATCTCAATAGATTAAACGAATAAAGTCATATATTGCTTATTAAATTACATTTATGGTTATATTTTTATTACAGTTTATAGCCCCCTATTAATTAGCTTCTAATATGCACCGGGGGTTAGAGTCTTACTCACGCTGCAAGCTAACTTTCGAAAATTCTCACAGATTCGATTTTCCAAGTCAAATTTCTTTTGGTTTCAAAGACCTTTGTGAAAATCAATCAAACCTCTCAGAACGCTAAACCCTCAAAAAGTGTTCCTTAAATCACGTTTTTCTCATTCCGAGCGAACCTGATGCATAATAGTTAACACATGGAAAATCTGTATCTCACTTTACATTCCTGGAGAAATACGCTGTGGCTTTTCTTAAGATTTCACGTTCATACGTGACCCGAGAGAGTTCGCACTTGAGTCGCATGATCTCAGCGTATCGTCCCCCCTCCGGCGACCCTTTGGTTCAAAAAAATTCCTATTGTACTTGTAGAGCGAGTGTTGGCTGATCCCAAGTCGCTTCGAAATTTCCGCATATGAATAGCCACAATCGATAATCTGAGCTACCGCCTCGCATCTGAACTCATCCGTAAAATAAACATTACCCATCGTGGCCTCCTGTGCTTAAATAGTAAATCAGACTTGTCTAAAACACTAGGCGTAGTCCAATACGCGCGGCAGAACCGTCAGTGAGAACAGGATAAGTCTGTTGGCGTCCATTTGGGCAGATCACGACCAAATTATCGCAAGGTATTTCCTTCTTCTTGTCAAATATCTAATGAATTATCTAGGATATTACTCGATGTTTAAGTCGATTGAAAAAATTTTGTAAAAGTTCAGCGGGACGCATGATAAGCTCTTACCGAATTTGGTAAGTGTAATGGTATTTACATATCGGCCGTGCATTGGCGCGTTATCGCCCTGAAGGGGTCTGGTGTGATTACCTGATACAGGTTGGTGTTAGAGCCAGTTTCTTCTGGGCTTGCCTTGTTTGCGATTGTCTTAATGACGCTTGGCAAGGCCGATAGCGACAGTGTTGGGGTGTTCGAGAAAGCCTTGCGAAAATGTAGGAAGTCGTCAGTGCGGTTCGCGTGTTTGGCGATCTGGATTTTATACTTTAGAGTGTGATGATAGACTTTAGTTCATTCCGACTGCTTTACTGCGAAAGGCTGTCAAAACTTCCGAATGTACTGCGTTTTACGTCTATTTTGGTGATTAAGACGGTCGTAGGAAGGAGGTGACTGCCGCTTTAAGATTTCTAATCTTGACTGCCCTCCATTTTATTGAATACCCATATTGGAGTGATCAAAGTAAATGTCTGAACACGATGAATTGCTTTCTCGAAAATTGGTGATTGAGGCCAAGGTTGAAGCAAACGGCCTTACCCTAAATGCAAAAAGCCGAGCTGTTGCCGCATTCGATAGGCTCGTTGGAAGTCTGTTCGATATGCCCGCAGCCTTCTTTGAAGGTGTATCGCGAAAGAAACGTTTGCACGACGAGATAAACGAACGTCTTAAACGAGCGCAGCTTCGAGTTGCTGAGCAGCAAATTGAAGGAATGCCTGATCTGGGCACCTCTCTCATTAATGATTTATTGGAAGACAAAGCTAGAAAGCAAGTTAACGCCGCAGGGGTAGTTGTTGAGGCGCTCGACGCATTGAGGGCACTACCTCCTCCAGAAGAACAAGCCGCCGGGACTTCCGCGAATGATTTTGATGCCGAGCTCGACGATGACTGGCTGAATCAGTTCACCCGCTATGCCGAGGATGCTTCTTCCGAGCATTTGCAGCAGGTTTGGGGACGCGTCCTTGCTGGTGAAGTTCGGAAGCCAAAAAGCTTCTCGCGTCATACCCTTAGGTTCATCGCGGAACTTGATAAGGAAACTGCAGAAAACTGCGAGCTTATTCGTCGGCACCTTATCGGCAATTGGATTCTGAAGAGCGATCAGTGGAATGAAGGCACGCGATTTCTAGCAAGTGTGGACATGCAGAGACTGGGGATTATCGAAGGAGTTGGCTTGGGTGGGCCCCAACAGAATTATATGATTGATGAGAACGGTAATGCCGCGATTGCAGGAAAAAGGTGGGGTCTGCTAGTGCATGGCGCTCCTGGTACCAAACTAGCCTTTCCTGTCTTCGTACTCACTCGTATGGGCCATCAGGTTATGTCTCTTTTGAACCTAGCGGACGAGGTTGCCAGCCTTCGCGAAGTCGAAGTGAAACTGGACAAGTCGGCATTAAAATTAATTTTGTTAGGTAAAATTGTTCAGTACAAAGAAAATCAAATAATATTTGGCGAGCCAATGGAAAAGCTATGGGGAGCACCGGGCACTTAATAACCAGACCGAGTAGTAAGACAAAAAAATCTAAATTTCGACGCACTTAAACGAATGAGTGACGCAAGTGACCTAAAGCTTGGTACGATTGCGCTGTGTACAAGTTACTAACTAGGGGGACGACAGTGCGGCGATAGAATTCACCTTCGATCTTAACGAATTGCCTGATTAAAGACTATCTAGCACCTTAATAAAGTCGTCAATATTAGCGATGCTGACAAAGCGGTCGATGAACTCTGCGGACTTAGCAATATCATAAATTTATGAGATTTTATCAGCCATCATTTTACCTTCGCTACAAATGAACGCAGCCTTATTAATAACAAATAATAACCAACATCACCAAACTGACTCAATAATTCACGGCATGCGCATTAAATTTTCTCATTTTTTTGAAAAAGTACACTGCGGCAACCAACAATACAAAGGATTTTCCGAGCTAAATTTGATTGAAATTTTATAAGAAAATTCGTTCAATTCAAATATGAGATTGAACATTTGACTCTAAAAAACCTCATAAAAATAATTGATTGAGAGCTCGTAATGACAACAATAACAGCCAACAAAAGCAATATTCAATCAGGTATTATTGCCTCAAACACTACGGCAACACCAACATCTAGTGTTGTTGCACCTACAGTGGTAAAGGCAACGGTTGCCACAGCCTCAACCAATAACACAAATAATAGCAGCACGGTTAGTGTATCAGCCGCAGCATTGACCGTTGCCAAAGCCGCTACAGTATCTGCTCCACTGACAGTAGCACAGGTATTGGCATTAACGGGGGATATACCTGCTGGAACCGTTATCAAAGACACTGCTGCAAATATAAGCGGCAATTTCAAAGCCTTGGGTGCGCTGACTGGGCTAGCAAATATCAGCAGCATCACGCTTTCAGATACCAAGGCTGCAACAATCAACGTAGCACGCACGGATTTAACAGGTGATTTATCCAGCACGAGTAATTCGGATCCAAATCTCGCCGTCCTTAAAAAAATCACTTCAACCTATACACTAAATGTGACGGAATTAACCGCTTCAGAAGCTCTGTCACTTAAGACACCAACTAAAAATACAACTCTTACGGTCTCAATTACTGACAGCATTGATAATATCACAAGCAATCTCACCGCTCTTCAAACCGCAGCCAAATCTAAATCAATCGCCTCAATCACGGTACCACCACCGAAGACTGGTACAACAAAACCCAATTTTACAATCACCGCAGCACAACTGAAAGCTAACACTGAATTATTAGCGACTATTAAAGGTGATTATGATCTAACGGTCACAGGCGTCACGGCAGCAGATGCAGTCACAGTGGTGGGTAATGCTGATAAGGTGCTAAAGGCATCAGGATCACTCTCCACACAATCCAAAATCGCGATCAGCGATACGTCATCAAATCTTGTGCTAAATCTTAAAACACTGGAAACAGCAGCAACGGCTGGAAGGTTAATTAGCATCACAGTCAGTGACAGCAAAGCATTGGTGCTGACTGAGGCTCAGATCAAAGCCGACAGTCATTTCCTTGCCACTCAATTTACAACCAAAACCACAGTTGAAGCCACAGCCGTCGCAGCCGCCGATGTCACGACTGTACAATCGTTGGTTAATGCCAACTCAAAACTAACACTAACTAGAGAAAGCGTCGCTGATACCGCGGTTAATATCCAAAGTAATCTGGATAATCTTGAGACTGCAGTCAAAGCACTCTCAGTATCATCTGCTTCAAGTGCCTTTACCATCGCCAATATCGGAATAACAGACAAAGGCAGCATCACCGTTACCAACAGCACATTGGTCAATGATATTGATGCTCTTAAATTATTAAGCGGACCATATACGCTTAATGTAACAGATATTTCAGTATCCGATGCTCTCGCACTTAAAGCACCCACCAAGGATACGACACTGTCACTTACAATCAAAGATGAGGGTGCAAATATTGCATCTAACTTAGACAAAATGGCTGCCTTAGTCAAAAGCAAAACCATTGCCAGCATAAACCTGATTGACGTCACCAGCAAAGCTCTGACGCTGACATCAACCCAATTCACCGCCAATGGAGATACACTCAAAATAGTGCAGGGGGATTATAAGCTGGCTGTGACGGATGTGCTGGCCAAAGACATTCCGACTGTTGCCAAAGCCACCAAACTCTACAGTATTGCGATCAAGGACACAGCAGCAAATGTATTGTCTAATATTAAAGCCATCGCGCCATTGGTGACCGCAGCCAAGGTTGCAAGTGTAGCGTTGACGGACAAGACCGCACCGACTTTGAATATTGCTGATGCCTTCACTCTAAAAACAATATTGCCGAACGTAACATTGCCCACAGGCATCAAGCCAATCATTGCCGACACCGCCAGCAACGTGATTGCCCATGCGCGGTTTGATGTTGGTGATGTACTCAGTGGCGCCAGTAAGATCACGCTGACAGATAAGATATCGCCCAACCTGACGTTGGCTGATGCCAAGACGCTCAAGGCTCTCACTACGCTTGATCCAAAGACCAAATACAATGTCGCTGATGGTGGTAATGTTATTGCGACCCAAGCAGGCACGGCAAATGAGGCTATCCTGTCAGGTGCGGCTGCCGTTCTGATCAACAAGAACTTCTCAATTACCCAAGCCAAGGCCATCACAGGCATCAAGACGCTCGATAAAGGTACAGTCTATTCAATCAATGACACGGTAGATAACATACTAACCCAGGCAGCCATAAAGGGTGAGACGGTTCTAGCCAAGGCCAATGCAGTCAATATTATGGATACATCAACCAACATCTTGGCCAAGCTAGACCAGTTGGAAGTCCTCGCCAAGGCTGGTAAGATTGCCGACATAACATTCACCGATAATCCGTCCAGCGAACTGAACATAAGCCAAACACAATTACTCAATAATGCTGAAGCTATTGGGAAGATAGTTTCTCAGCGTAATTTAACAAAAATTAATTTGCCATTACCCAATACACCTAGCCCCATAATCCAACAGCCTACTATTGTTGGCCCCAGTGGTATAATAACAGACAGTAGACCGATATTCTCTGGCATATCAACACCTAATAGTATTATTCAAATTTATAATAATATAACAAAATCAATAATGTTTACAGTTAAAACTGGTTCTGATGGTTCTTGGTTCTATAAGCCAAATATACCGTTAAATAACATTTCATATTCATTAATTGCTCAGTCATTTGATAATAACGGAATTATTCTAAATTCAAAAGACACTATTAACTTTACTATTAATGCAATTCCTAATCCAGATTTAAGCAGCGCATACCATTTCGATGAAGCATCAGGAAAAATTGTTAATGCTGATCAAGTTAATTTGCCTAGTGGCAATCAACCGCGTACTTATGCTACATGGGTAAAAATTGACATAAACCCAAAAAGTTACAATAGCATCTTAATGTATCAAGGTGATATATCGTACTATGGAAAATGTGAATTTATGTTGGATTTTGGTGATCAAAATTGCATTGGATTAGATTTTCAAGGCAGTGGTGTATATACAGACCCTACAAATGTAAATGATGGAAATCCGCATTTTGTTGCTGCAACATTTGATAAATTAAACGGCGTTTGCATATATTTAGATGGCATTCAATTAAATGTTAAACCATTGAATGTATTTGACAGTTCACAAGTTTACACTAGTGCTGGTGCAACAGCTTTTGGAGGAGAACGTAATTTTTATAATACGAATAATAGTGCTGGGATGAATGGGATACTTGGCAATTCTCAAATATATAATAATGTTCTGACGCCAGATCAAATAAAAGAATTGTATTATACAGGTGTAACAAATATTCAACCAGTTGCATCTAACTTCCCTGTTAATTATCTTTAATTATTATAACTTCTTTCTCACTAATAAATTTCAAACATTACGACAAAATAATATGATTTTACCCAAAGCACAGCTTCTTCATATGTGATTCCGTTAATTATTATTTACTTACATATATAATATTTTCTTGCAACATGGAGAAGAATTCCATTTGGATAAGCCGCATTTCTTACTATTGCAGTCACCAAATATGGTTTATCTGGATCATCCTGACTATCTCTAACATATTCTTGCATTACTATTTTTTTATTTAATAAATAATTAGGTCTGTGATATTATTGTAATTAATAAGAAAGCTAAATTTTGCGCCAATACCATCGCACCGAAACTGCGCATCAGCAGATTGAAACCGCTTACGATTACTAATTGACATTTTTCAATATGCTGCGGTGTTTGGCATTTTTATTTCGCAATACCCACATCAAATGTTTTTACACCTGAATGGCGTGAATTTTTGCGCTTAAAATTCATCATCATTTTGGCTTTATTGACAATAGGCTCAGAACTAGGACTAATTTTTAACTTAAATTACTCAACATGAGCCGACTTAAATAAACTATGATTTAAGTCGGCTCATGTTATTGACTACCACTGGAGTGTATTATGTTCGTCTTCAAATATAGGCATCTCTATTTGTCAAATAGTTCCTTGAGTTTTTTTCATATCGAGAACTGTCTTATCAATTTGATCTCCGACCTCACGCATGTTGCCATTGCAGCTAGAAATCACATTTTCAATGATTGAGTCAGAAGGCAAATTTGCGATCCCACTGCTCATCAGTGCTTGCTTGAACATGCCCACTATGCTCGAGGGCGGTGGGGGATACATGTTTACCAAATGACAACGGCCAACGATAATAGGGTCAATCGCGCTGAGGTTATTGGTTGCAAAGATAAAGATTGAAATCGGCAGAGACATGACGCTTTTGAGCGACATCATACCTTTCGCCTTCATTAAATCGACTTCATCCAACTGAAAGTAATTGTAGTAACCTGAAAGAGGTCTGTTGTTTGCAAGCTTCCTCATCGATGAAAACAGTGATGCGAGGTTTGTAAATTCATCTATTGCGTAATAGTTTGGGGAATAAGCATCTTGCCCCGAACGGTTTTGCTCGAATGCATCAGGCAATAGCTTCATGAGGCTTGTCTTACCAGTTCCTGTAGGTCCGTAGATAAGAATACCATTCTTATCATTAGCCGGAAACGGAAGACGATTTGTTACCAAATTTTCGACAAGATCAGCGACTTCTTGGGACGGAAACTTTATCTGTTTGTATGAGGTAATAGGAGGAAGTGGCATAACGGTTGTCCTTTGATGACTTGTTAAAAAAATGAGGGGTGACCCAAAGATCACCCCCCTAAACTTTGAAAGACTATTTAGGCCGCCATTGCAGCGATAAGTGCCGCGCGAGCTGCATCACGATCTTCAATCGCTTTGACAACTGCTTTAGACTCCTCGATCACAACCTTGCCGTGCGTGTCCTCGACGAAGACCGAAGCGAACGCCGTGTTTACGACCGTCGTCGCTTTAACGACTTCGTGGATCGCATATTCGCCATCAGCCTTCTGTGTGGCCAACAACACAACGCGTTTCCCAATCGCAGCCTGATCAGTGACTTTCGCCAGCTCATCAGACTTGACCGCGGCAAGCGCGGTTTCTTTCAACGATTGCCAGACCTGTTCGGCACGGATCTGGAGTGAATCGGTCGGGGCAGTCGCGGCCACGCTTTTCAAAACGCCGTCGATTCCGCGATGTGAGCGCAGATAGTTGGCGATCTCTTTTGACGAGACGCCATTACGGATCGCAATTTCCAGCGCCTTGCCTCGCCATTCGATGATCTGGTTGAGCCGCCGGATGACACGTTCAGCAGGAAGCGAGAAGTCAACGTCAATTGCCAAGCCCTCTCTGTTAAAATCATCCAATATGTTCAAAAGACGGAACGAACGCCCATCACCCAATCGATCCG
>CANGOE010000023.1 GCA_947455455.1 Hyphomicrobiales bacterium | reverse complement strand
GATGAGCGGCCATGATGGACCCTTATGAGCTTGAGACCACACGTGAGGGACAGATCGCCCTGTTGCCCCGTGTCTATACTGTCCGCCTGTCTTGCGGCAAGTGTCTTGTGAAGGCGGCTCACCTGTGATCACGGTTGCCAAACTTGTGAACCCCCGCACGACCCCGTTGCACTCCTGTCAAAAATCGGATTAAGAATGATGCGTGTAGCGGTATGCGTATCCGGACATAATGTGGGCCTGTAGCTCAATGGTTAGAGCCGTCCGCTCATAACGGACTGGTTGCAGGTTCGAGTCCTGCCGGGCCCACCACATTTGTTTCTGCCGGGCCCACCACATTTGTTCCTGCCGGGCCCACCACATTTGTCATCAAAGCGGTTCAGCCTAGCCTAAAGTGGCCCCTGAATGGGCCGCCAATCGACTGTCCTGCCCGCCCCGATCCGTTGACACTTTGGCCCGATTGCTTTAGCTGATACCGCAAATATGATGATGGTTAATCGGTTATTTCATTGATATTATTGATTAACTATCCGCTTTCAGGTGAATTTGATGCTCATCAAGATCGGCACTCGACGTAGTCCTTTGGCATTGGCACAGACCAACTACGTCATCCATTTGATCAAGCAGAAATATCCCGAAGCCGAATTCTCGCTCCATTCCATCACCACCATCGCCGACAAAGACCGCGTATCCGAATTCCACCAATTCGGCATTGTCGGGGTGTTTTCGACCGAGCACGAACAGCAGTTGACCTCGCACGAGGTGGATATTGTCGTCCATTCCCTGAAAGATCTGCCGACCAACCTCGCCGAAGGGCTTGTGCTGGCCGCCGTGCCCGAGCGCAAGGATCCTCGCGATATCCTGTGCGGCACGACTTTGGCCGATCTGAAACAGGGGGCAACAGTCGGGACAGGCTCGTTGCGGCGCAAGGCGCAAATTCTCAGCCTGCGGCCCGATGTCAATGTGGTTCCCATCCGCGGCAATATCGGTCCCCGTCTGGCGCGCATTGATGGCGAGGACGGACTTGATGCGGTGATTCTGGCCCATGCAGGCCTGCAACGGCTGAATATGGGCACCGCCAAAGCCGAGGTGATGGCCCCCGAAGTGTTCCCCTATGCCGTCGGTCAGGGCGCGCTCGGCATCGAGGCGCGGGCCGAAGACGATCATATCCTTGCCATTCTGAAGGACATCGAATGTCCCAAAGCACGGGCCGAGGTCGATTGCGAACGCGCTATGCTCCACGCTTTGGGCGCGGGCTGTAGCCTGCCGGTCGGTGTCAATGCGGAATGGAAAGACGGCAATCTGGTGCTGACCGGACAGGTGACCTCGCTCAACGGCGAGGAATGCGTGACGGCGGTTGAAACCTCGGCTCCATCACAGGCGGCCGATCTGGGCACCCGCACCGCAGAGGTGATCCGCCAGCGCGGCGGCGTCAAAATCCTCGAGCACTCCTACAAGAGCTTCTGCGGACATTATAAATTCATCAATTAAGTCGCTGATCAAGCCTCAGCGGTTGGCCTCCAGCCCTTGGGCAAAGTGCTCGATGGCGGTCGAGACCGCCTGTTTGGTGAAGGCCAGATCATCATCGGAATGGACGGCCGACACATACATCAGGCCACGCGGGAGCGTGAAAATGCCCTGTTGCAACAATTTCGAAGTCAGGCAAAGGGTCAGCGAGCGGTCGACCTGCGACAAATCGGCCATGCCCTTCATCTGTGTCACGCCGGCAAACAATTGCACGCAGGCCCCGACATTCTGGGCAAAAACAGGCGCATCATGGGCTTTCGCCTCGGCATTGACATGGTCGGCAATCGCCCCGCCGATCCGTTCGATCCTCGGATAAAGCGTGGCCTGTTCGGCCTTCAGGGTCTCCAGACAGGCAATGCCCGCCCCGAGCGATACCGGATTGCCGTTGAACGTCCCGCGATGCAACAGGCGGCCAGAGGCCACAACCTGCATCACCTCGCGCCGGCCCGATACGGCGCCGATCGGCAGTCCGGCTCCCAAAGCCTTGCCGAGCACGCTGAGATCGGGCGTGACACCGTAGCGTTGCTGGGCACCGCCGAGCGCGAGTCTGAAGCCGGTAATCACCTCGTCAAAGATTAGCACGATACCCAAACGGGTGGTGATATCGCGCAAGGCCTGCAAAAAGCCGTCAGGCGGGGCGAAGCATCCGGCATTGATGGCGGCAGGCTCGACAATGACCGCGGCAAAACGGTTATCGAGCCGCTCGGCCAAGCCCTCGACCGTCCCCCAATCGAACAATTCGACAGAATGGGAGGCTTCCGGATCCTGCCCGATTGTTGCCGCGCCGTCATTGCCGATGCTGTTGGCAATATGCAGATTGTCGAACCAGCCATGGTAATTGGCGCGGAATTTGGCGATGGCATTGCGTCCGGTGGCCGCACGCGCGATTCGCAACGCCAGTTGGATCGCTTCCGATCCTGAACTGACAAAGGCACTTTGAGCGCCGGAAGGCACCAGCTCGGCAATCAGATCGGCCAGACGCGCTTCCCCGCGATGGATCGAGGCTGTCCGCAACCCTTTTGCCAGTTCGCGCTGGACCGCTTCCAGCACCGGCTTCGGCGTATGTCCCAGAATCAACGGGCCATAGCCCAGGCCGTAATCCAGATAGGTATTGCCGTCGACATCGGTAATATGCACGCCTTCCGCATGGTCGATCACCACCGGAAAAGGCAATTGCGAGGCACGTGGTGTCGATGATACCCCGTAAGCGAGATGGTCGACGGCATGGGCACGATAGCTTTTGGAATTCGCAAAACTGTGCCGGTCATAGACATCAAGTTGCCCTGATGAGTGCTGTTGAGCGTCCACTGTTGCGCCTTTCCAAAGCCACCCGACACATCGACAGATGGTCATATTGTCTCTCGAACGGGAATATTGTATCAAAGGTCTAATAATAATACAAATACCGAATAAACGTCTTTCCTGTTGGTTTTTCAGGTTCGTGCCGGACTGTGAAGCTCTTTTTCCGGGCCATGCGGCCGAGTATTTTGTCGTGTGGTACCGTGTCCCATTGAACAGGCCTTCTGCAGGGTTCTGTCATTGGTCCAAGTATGCAATTGTATTCAATCGTATTTAACGCCATACATGACCATCGGTCAGCCGGATCGATCCTGCGCCCCAGACATGGCGGCAAAGGGACCGATCCGCAGGAGGCCGGCAGGATGCGCGATCATCGGGGAGCAGTTTACAGGTTATGATCAACAAAACCATCGCGCATAGCGCGGCAACCGGTTCGGGCGCATCGGGCTATATGCGGGGCTCGGATGTCGTCCCCCTCTATCACCGTATCTATGTCATCTTGTTGCAGAAATTGACGGATGGCTCCTATCCGGTCGGGCAATCCTTGCCGAGCGAGGATGAATTGGCGGTCAGTTTCAATGTCTCGCGCGTCACGATCCGCAAGGCGATGGAACGGCTTGAGCATGAAGGCCGCATTGTCCGCCAGCGCGGGCGCGGCACCTTCCCGCTCGTCCAGCATGCCAGCGCGCAAGAGCATGAAAACCGCTTCATGCGAAGCCAGATTTCACTGGCCCAGAAAACCAATATTGTCCTGCTCGATTACACTTTTACCAAATTGCCCGCGCCATGGCAGAGCCAGTTCGGGGTCAAGGCCGATCAGGATGTGTTGCGGATCACCCGCATCCGCTTTGATGCGCGCTCGCCGATTTCCAAAACCATCTGCTACCTGCCGCAGGAATTTGCGGCCTACCTGCCCAGAGAAACCATTTCCTCTCTGCCGATTTCAGCCAGCCTGACAGAAGCAGGCATTCCGCTGTCGCGCTTCAAGGAACATATCACCGCTGTGCTGGCCGATTCCGAAACCGCCCAACAGCTTGAGGTCGATGTCGGCTCGGCCCTGTTGATGATGACCCGCTGGATCGAGGATGATAGCGGCCGCACGGTCGAATTGCTTCAAGCCCTCTATCGCCCTGACCGCTACGAATACCGGGTCGAATATCAGGGCAAGGACCAAAAGGGCGGCGCCGACTGGAAAGCCATGATCACCGACAACCACTCCTGAGCAGTCACCGCTGATCAGCGGCGGATGAACGGATTGGGAATATCGGTCACGGTCGAAATCCAGACGCTTTTGACTTCGAGATATTCCCAGATACCGGCAATCCCGCCTTCGCGCCCGACACCGCTCATCTTGAACCCGCCAAAGGGCGAGGTTGTGCTGGTTGACCGGTAATTGTTGACCCAGATTGTCCCTGCGCGGATCCGGTTGGCCATAGTCAACGCACGGCTCATCGATTGGGTCCAGATGCCTGCCGCCAAACCGAATTGGGTGTCATTGGCGATGGCAATCGCCTCTTCCTCGTCATGGAAGCGGATGACCGACAGCACCGGCCCGAACACCTCTTCCTGCGCAATCCGCATCTCGTTGCGCACATCGGCAAAGATGGTCGGCTTGTAGAACAGTCCCTTCGGATAGCCTGCGACTTCGGCAGTCTCCCCGCCCGTCACCAACCGCGCCCCCTCATCCTTGGCGATCTGGACATAGGATTTGATCTTGTCCATCTGCGGTTTGGTCGAAATCGGCGCAATCTGCGTTTGCGGATCACCGGGATGGCCGAACCGCACATCGGCAATGAAGCAGGTCAAGCGGTCCAGACACTCGTCATAGATATTGTCTTGCACCAGCAAGCGCGAACCGGCCACGCAGGTCTGGCCGGAGGCGGCAAAAATGCCCGCAACCGCGCCTTTGACCGCCTGTTCCAGATCGGCATCGTCAAAGATGATATTGGGAGATTTTCCGCCCAGTTCCAGCGTGACCCGCTTCATATGGCGGGCGGCTTTTTCGTTGATGATCCGTCCGGCTTCCGGCCCGCCGGTAAAGGCAATCCGTTCGACATGGCGATGGCTGATCAGCGCATCGCCGATTTCCGCGCCATAACCGGTGACGACATTGACCACCCCTTTGGGAAAGCCTGCCGCTTCCACCAGTTTGACGAATTCGAGCAAAGAGGCCGAGGTAAATTCCGACGGCTTGAGCACCACAGTGCAACCGGCCGCCAAAGCGGGCGCCAGTTTGAGACTGGTCAAGGGCAGTGGCGAATTCCACGGCATGATGCAGGCCACCACACCGATGGGTTCGGGCTTGGTGAAATTGAACACGCCGGGCTTGTCGGTGGGGATCACCGTTCCCTCGATCTTGTCGGCCAGCCCGCCGTAGTAATAATAGTAATTCGACATATAGCGCATCTGCATGGTGAGTTCGGACAGCAATTTGCCGTTGTCCTTCATCTCGATCCGCGCCAGCCATTCGGCATGTTCGCCGATCAGATCACCGAGCTTGCGCATCAGCGCCCCGCGCCCCGAGGCCGACAAAGCAGGCCAAGCGCCCGTTGAAAACGCGCGATGCGCGGCCATCACCGCAAGGTCGGCATCCTGTGCATTGCCGCGTGCGATCCAGGCCCAGTCATCGCCTTCAACCGGGTCCGAGGTTTCAAACCATTCACCGCCGGCAGGATCGACAAAGGCTCCATCGATATAATGCCGGTAACGGTAACGCCCATCGGCATCGCGCGCTGTCTGGGAGACCTTTCCCGAAGTCGGAGCAAGGGATAATCTGTCATCGGACATTGCATGGGGAGCGGTCATGACGGCACCTCGTTTAAGCTGTGGTAATCGGGCGAATAATATGTATCATCATCATATCAAGAATACCAATGCCCGCCCGATCTTCAATGGGTCATGAACCACTATTCCTATGAGCAATAGGCCCGAGCCGCATAGGGGCCTATAACTGCAAACGAGAAACTGACCGGACTTGAATCACTGCATTGTCACATGAACGAGGGGACTATGATGAAAAGTAAGTTTTTGGTTTCGACAGTCACATACCTGATACTGGCCTGCGCCCTGCCATCGCTCGCCTCGGCGCGGGATCTGATGGTGGTGGGCTTTGGCGGCGGCTTTCAGGACAATGCGCGCAAGCATCTGTTCCAGGGCTATGCCACCGAAAAGGGCGTGAAAGTCACCGATGATGTCTATAACGGCGAAATAGCCAAGCTCTATTCGATGGTCAAATCCGGCGACATCACCTTTGACGTGATCATGGTCGAAGCGCCCGAAATGGTGCGCGCCTGTGAAGACGGTGTGCTGGAAAAGCTCGACTGGAGCCTGATCAACAAGGATAAATTCATCCCCGGCGGCGCGAGCACCTGTGGTGCGGGCGCTGTGGGCTGGGGTGTCAGCCTGTTTTACGACCAGGCCCGCACGCCCCAAGGACCGGCCAATTACGCCGATTTGTGGAATGTTCAGAAATTCCCCGGCAAGCGCTCCCTGCGTTCGGGTGCCAAGATGACCATGGAAATCGCCCTGATGGCCGATGGCGTGCCGATGGCCGATGTCTACAAGGTTCTGGCCACACCCGACGGCCAGAAACGCGCCTTTGCCAAGCTCGATGAATTGAAGCCGCATATCGTGTGGTGGAAGTCCGGCGCACAGCCCTTGCAACTGGTCGGCAGTGGCGAAGTCGCTTATGCGGTCGGCTATGTGGGCCGCACCATCAAGGCCACAGAGGGCGGCGCGAAATATCCGATCCAGTGGAACACACTGCTGTTCTCCTTCGATTACTGGTCGGTGGTCCGCAACAGCCCCAACAAGGCCGAAGCCATGAAACTGGTCAATTATATGACCGACGAAAAGCCGCTGATGAATCTCGCCCAAGACTGGGCTGTCTCGCCTGCAACCGCATCGGTGGCCAACAATCCCGAGGTGATCAAGAAAAATCCGGGCATGGTGGCCAGCCATTCCAAGGAAGGGCTGTTCATCAGCACCGATTTCTGGGTGGAGAACGGGGCTGATCTCGAAGCCAAGTTCAATGCATGGGTCGCCAAGTAAGGTCCAAGCCCAACGATAGCCGTTGATCATGATGACGAGACGAAACCTGCTGGCGGCGGCGCTGATTGCGCCACTGCTGTTGCTTGTTCTCGTCAGCTTCATTGTGCCGTTGGGGGCCACGCTCTATCGGGCGGTGGAGGATGCGGAAGTGCCCTCGATCCTGCCGCAGACCACCGCCTTGCTCAAACAATGGGATGGAAAGGACCTGCCATCCGAGCAGGTCTATCACACGCTGATCCACGAATTGCGCGAGGCTCAGGAGCAACAAAAAGCCGGCCCCGTGCTCAACCGCCTGAATTTCGAGGAGACCGGCTTGCGATCCCTGCTGTTGCAGGGCTTGCGCGCATCCCAACAATTCAATGGCTCCACCAAACAACACCTGATCGCGCTCAATCCGCGCTGGGCTGATCCGCATGTCTGGGATCTGATCAAACGCAGTACAGGCCCGTGGACACCGCTGTATTTCCTGCGCTCGGTCGATCTGAAACTCGGACCCGGCGGCGTGGTCGTGCCGACCGCGGATGAGGAAGCGGTGTTCATCAAGCTGTTCATCCGCACCTTTGAAATCAGTGTTGTGGTCACCCTGATCTGCGCCGTGCTGGCCTATCCGATTGCCTATACGCTGTCGATCCTGCCGCAGGTCTGGACCAATATCGGCATCATGCTGGTGCTGATCCCGTTCTGGACCTCGATTCTGGTGCGCACCACCGCCTGGTTCATCATCTTGCAACGCGAAGGCCCGATCAATGCCCTGCTGGTTTCACTCAAACTGGTGGATCAGCCCGTCACGATGATTTTCACCCGTTTTGCGGTCTATCTGGCCATGGTGCATGTGCTGTTGCCCTTTGCCATCCTGCCGCTTTACAGCGTGATGAGAGGCATCAAACCCGATTATATGCGGGCGGCGGCCTCGCTGGGTGCGCCCGGTTGGCGGCGTTTCCTGCGCATCTATCTGCCGCTCAGCATGCCCGGTGTCGCCGCCGGAGCCTTGATGGTGTTCATGCTGTCGGTCGGCTTCTACATCACACCGGCTTTGGTGGGCGGATCGGGCGACCAGATGATCAGCTATTTCATTGCCTTCTTCACCAATACATCGGTGAATTGGGGCATTGCCGCCGCCTTGGCGGCCTTGTTGATGGGCATGACAGGGATTCTGGTGGCCATTGCCTGGCTGTTGGTGCCCGGATTCCGGTCGGGCGGGGTCAGGGTTTAGCCATGACCACAGCATCCCGCCCCTTCACCAGACAGCGCATCCCGACAGGCCGCTTGTTGCTTTATGCCATCACCACAGCGTTGCTGGTGTTTCTGGTTGCGCCCATTCTCGTGGTGTTTCCGCTGTCGCTGTCATCGGGCGAATTGCTGGTTTTACCGACACCGGGCTATTCATGGCGATGGTATACGGATTTCTTCACCTCGAACCGCTGGTTGCTGGCCACCTATAACAGCTTTGTGGTCGGCATTCTGACCACTCTCATTGCCACGTCGCTCGGCACGCTGGCATCGATCGGGCTGTATCTCGGGCGGTTCCGCGGCAAGGCCTTTGTGCTGGCGCTTCTGTCCTTGCCGATGGTGACACCGGTGATTGTCACCGCGATTGCCCTGTATTTCTCGCTTTCGGCTGTGGGCTTGGGCAGTACCCTGACGGGACTGGTGCTGGCCCATACCGTGCTGTCGGTGCCCTATGTGCTGTTGACGGTGCTGGCCAGTCTGCAGGCGTTCGACCCCAACCTGTTGCGGGCGGCCGCAAGCCTTGGGGCCAATCCCTTGCGCAGTTTTTATCGGGTTGTTCTGCCGCTGATTACCCCGGCGGTGGCCACCGGCGCATTGTTTGCCTTTGCCACCTCGTTTGACGAGTTGATCGTCGCGCTGTTTATCGCCAGCCCCGAACAATTCACCCTGCCCCGGCAGATGTATGCGGGCATCCGCGAATTTTTGAGCCCGACCATTGCGGCGGCGGCGGTCTTGATCATCCTGCTCTCGGTTGTCCTGCTGATGATCAACGAAACCATCCGCAAACGCGCCGCCCGCCACAGTCTCACCCCGACAGACCGCACGCCATGAGGAGCACGATGTCCGATCCGATTGTCGTTTTTGACAAGATCACCAAAAGCTATGACGGCATCAACACTGTCGTGCACGAGCTTGATTTGAGCATCGAACGCGGCGAATTTGTAACGCTTCTCGGTCCGTCCGGTTCCGGCAAAACCACAACGTTGATGATGCTGGCGGGTTTCGAGGAGCCGTCGGGTGGCACCATCACACTGGATGGCCGCCTGCTCAACCACGTCCCCGCCCATCAACGCGGCATCGGCGTGGTGTTTCAGAACTATGCCCTGTTTCCGCATATGACTGTGGCGGGCAATCTGTCCTTTCCGCTTGAGATGCAGGGCATCGGCCGGTCCGAACGCGACCAGCGCATCAAGGCCGCGCTGGATATGGTCAAACTCGGCCCCTTGGGTGAACGCAGACCCGCCGAATTGTCGGGCGGCCAACAACAGCGCGTGGCGCTGGCGCGTGCTTTGGTGTTCCAGCCCAAACTGGTGCTGATGGACGAACCGCTGGGCGCGCTCGACAAGCAATTGCGCGAACATATGCAGATGGAGATCAAGCATATCCACGAACAGCTTGGTGTCACCGTGGTCTATGTCACGCATGACCAGAGCGAAGCGCTGACCATGTCCGATCGCGTTGCGGTGTTCAATCAGGGCCGCATCCAGCAATTGGCCTCTCCCTCCACCCTCTACGAGGAACCGGCCAATGCCTTCGTCGCCTCTTTCATCGGCGAGAACAACCGGCTGGTCGGCACCGTTGTGGCGCGCGACGACCGCTATTGCCAGTTAAGGCTTGAGGACGGCACGCAGATCGAAGCCCGATTGGCGGGCGATCTGGCTATAGGGTCAAAAGCGGTGCTGTCCTTGCGGCCCGAACGTGTCAGGGTGGGACCGGGCGAGCCCGACACCAATGCCTTTACCGCACGGATCGAAGAACTGATCTATTTCGGGGATCACACCAAATTGCGGCTGTCGCTGGGTGGCTCATCGGGCTTTATGGCGCGCACCGATTTCAAGGACGGATTGCGCGATCTGCAACGCGGCGCATCGGTTCCGGTATCATGGAGCCGTGATTGTGGCCGCGCTTTGCCTTTCAGCGAGCAAGAATGAATTGTCGGAGGATATCACGGTGAGCACCCCAAACAGCACCAGCATCACGACACAGGTCATTGTTGCCGGCGCGGGACCGGTCGGGCTGGTGGCCGCGCTTACGCTTGCGCAAGCCGGCATCAAGGTTGTGTTGCTGGAAAAACGCAACAGCCTCAACACCGCCTCGAAAGCCTCGACCTTCCATCCGCCGACCCTTGAAATCATCGATGATCTGGGCGCCATCGAGCCTTTATTAAGCCAAGGCGAACTGGTCCACCGCATCCAGTACCGGACAACAGCAGGCCCGTTTGCCGAATTCGCACTGGCCGATCTGGCCGACCGCACCCGCTATCCGTTTCGCCTGCATCTAGAACAATCCAAGTTGACCCCGACCCTGCTGGCCAAATTCCGGGCTTTGCCCGGCACCATCACCCTGTTTGATACCGAATTGCACGGCATCGAGCAGTCCGGCGACAGCATTACCGCCCTTGTCAGCCACAACGGCGAAGAACAGCGCATCACCGGCCATTATTTGTTGGGGACAGACGGCGCCAACAGCGCGGTGCGGCAGGCCTTGGGCCTTGCCTTTGACGGCACGGTCTATCCCACCAAAATCCTGCGGGTCATGACCACGGATGATCTTGATCCGATCCTGCCGACCATCGCGCCGATCACCTATCTGTTCAACGGCTCCAAATCCTTGAGCTTTCTCAAAATGCCCGATTGCTGGCGCATCATCATCCGCGTCCCCGAAACCGCCGCCGACGAGACCGCCTTGCAGGATGCCTGGGTCAGCGAGCAGATTCAGGCCGTCATGCCGACATGGACACACCTGCCCAAAATTGTCGGGCGGGATGTCTATGGCGCAAGCCGCCGTGTCGCCTCAAGCTATGCCGTCGGGCGGGCCTTTCTGGCGGGGGATAGCGCCCATGTCACCAATACAAGAGGCGGCATGAACATGAATTGCGGCATCCATGATGCCGATAGCCTCGCCAAAGCCATCATCGCCGCCTTGCGTGACAACAATCCCGCACTGGTTGAAGCCGCTTCGCGCGAGCGCCAGCGTGTGGCCGAAGACATGCTGATCCCGCGCACCGACCGCAATATTGCCGGTGGTGAAGGCTGGCTCGACACCATCAGAGAGATAGCGACCGACAAACAGGCCGCCGCCGATTATCTCGCCACCGCCGCCATGCTCGATATGCTCGAGCGGCCGCACCATCAGGGACTTGCGTCATGAGTGATCTTGATCAATTGACCGGCCAGCCTGCCCTCGGCCTGATTGTGCCTTCGGCCAATCCCACCGTGGAACCGGAAATGGCCCGCCTGATGCCCGAAGGCGCGCGCCTGTTTGCAACCCGACTGCCGGTCATGCCGGATACAACGCTGGAGCAACGCAACCGCGCCTATCTCGACACCTATCTGCCCGCCGCCCGCTCCTTCGGGACGCTGGCGATCAAGGCCATGATTGTGGCCCTGACCGGTCCAAGCTATCGGCTCGGTCCGCAAGGGGACGAGGCTTTTACACGGCAATTAAGCCTTGAAGCCGGCAGGCCGGTTGAAACCGCCAGCAATGCCATCCGCAAGAGTTTGCAAGCCCTGCAAGCCAAGCGCATTTGCCTGTTTTCGCCCTATCCGCAATGGCTGACCGATGAAGCGGCCCGCTATTGGCAGGAGGCGGGCTATCAAATCACCCAGATCGTCAAAGTCTCGGACACCTTCCGCGCCTATGAGCTCAGCACCGAGGAGGTCGAGCAATCATTGAGCGAAGTGGATATGGATTCCATCGATGCGATCGTGATGAGCGGTACCGGCATGATCACCCTGCCCGCCATTGCCAAGCGGGCCAGTGCCTCCGTGCCGCCGTTTCTATCCTCCAACATCTGTTGTGCCTGGTGGCTGATGCGTGAACAGGGCATCCGCCCAAGCCCGCTCTTTACCCAAGCCGCGCCGCAACTGGCGGCGCAATTGACCGGCCACTGAGGTCAAACCGGCCAAATCCCGCGCATCGGCATGGCGAGATCGGCTGTCAGAATCCGTTCCGCCAACAGACGGCTTTCGGCCTCGCCGAGGCTCGGTGTGGCATAGCCGATAAATTTATCCTCGACCTGTGTTTGCGTCAGCGGGCAGGCTTGGTCGCCCCAGACGGCATCCACCGCCTCGCTGTGCCATTGCCCGTCCACCAGCACCGACAGGGTCGCGCCACGGGTGTTCTGTCCGGTGCGGACGGGATCGATCCTGATCTCGACCAGCGCTTCCAGATGGCGCAACAACGGATCGTCGAACAAGCCGGCGCGATAGACTTCGGCATCGAGGCGGTCAAAGGCGAGCATGGCCGCGATCCCGAAACTCAATGAAAACTGCGCCTGAATCGGCGTGGCAGGGTTCCGGTTGCCGCAATAGATGGTCGCTTCCTCGTAAATCTCCAGAGTGATCCGCTCGATCTGTTGCGGCTCGAACCTGCGGCGCAGGCATTGGGCGGCATTGGCCCCGTAATGCACATGCCGGACCGCCGCATAGGGCTTCAAATAGCCTTTCAGGATTTCATACCCGCCTGCCCCGATCCAATCGACAGCCTCGCGTGACAGGCCGATGCGGGCATAGTCCATCAAGGCTCCATCCGGAGCCGTGACCCCCGCCAGAGCGGACCAGGCGCTTTGCATCGCCAGCACGGCGGCATGACCCAGATAGGCGTTGCGACTGGTGGCCCCCGCCCGCACCGGCAGATAGAGACTCAATGGCACCTGACACGCCACAATCTCGACCGCGCGGATGATCTGGTCCTGCGTCAGCCCCAGACAATGGCCGACAGCCACCGCCGCGCCCAAAGCCGGCCAATTGCCATCGACATGCATGCCCGGCTTGATCCGCAAGGCATGGCCAAGCCGCGCCCCCACTTCATAGCCGACAATCAGCGCCTCCAGCATCTCGCCCAAGGTCTTGTCCCGGCACAGCGGAAACAGCGCCGCCAATGCCGCCAGCGCAGGCCGCCCATGGGCTCCGGCATGGCCCTCGCAGGCCTCGTCCCAACACGATGCATAGGCAAACAATTGCGCACAAGAGAGAACCGACAGGCCCGACACATCCCCCAGCGTGACAGGCCCCGCATCCTGTGCGGCATAGACCTGGCCGATCTTGCGCACGGTCTCGGCCCGCAAACCGGCCAGCACGCATCCATAGGTATCGAGCACGATCCAGCGGGCGCGTTGCACAATGCGCGGGTCGGTCAAGGGCCGGGCCTGGTCCAGCCAGGACAGCACATCCCGCAAATGGCCCGATGACAGTTCGATCATGATGTTCCCCTGACACATTGCCGAAACACTGTCACAGTGTGGCCATCACAGCCCCACCATGCAAGCGCCATAAAAAAAGCGGGGACCCATCGGCTCCCCGCTTTCAAATCGGTCACTCATCCTTACTGGGCGGTCATGCCGCCATCGATGGTCAGGATCGAGCCGGTTGCAAACGAGCTTTCATCGGATGCAAGAAAGAGAATGCCATTGGCAATTTCTTCCGGCGTGCCGAGACGGCCCATCGGCTGACGCGCTTCCAGACCTTGGCGGATGGCCACCGGATCGGCCGCCTTGGCAAGAATTTCGGTATAATAGGGCGTATCGATCGTGCCCGGTGCAATCGCATTGCAACGGATATGGCTTGCGACATAATCGAGGGCGATCGAACGGGTCATCGCCGCCACCGCTCCCTTGGAGGCCACATAGGCGGCGCGATTGCGGATGCCCACGGCGGCGACCACAGACGCGACATTCACGATGGTCCCGCCGCCGTTGCTCTGCATCTGCTTGATCGCGTGTTTGCAACACAAGAACACACCACGGACATTGACCGCCATCAGGGCTTCCCAATCCTCATCCGAGGTTTCCGACAGTGACCCGGCAATGCCGTAACCGGCATTGTTGACGATCACATCGAGACGGCCATGGGCGGCAACCGTGGCCTTGATCATCGCGGCGACGCTGTCGGCATCCGCCACATCGCACTGCACCGCCATGGCCTTGCCGCCTTTTTGGGTCAGAGCCCCAACCGCCTTGTTGGCCGCAGGCAGATCACGATCGGCAATCACCACTTTGGCCCCTTCGCGGGCAAAGACCTCACAAGTTGCCAGACCGATGCCCGAAGCACCTCCGGTCACAATACAGACTTTATCGGAAAGACGCATGGCTATCCTCGTTTATGCTATGAAATCAAAAGAAAAGGCGACAGAACAGATCAGGGATTTTTGACCCAACGCAGAATGTGCTGGGCCACCGCCACCATCACTCCATGCTGGTTCTTGACCTCGATATTAGCCACTGACCGGCGCTTGACCGGATCGATTTCGGCAATCGTATAGGTCAGAAACACCGTATCGCCGAACGGCACACCCGCCAGCAAGCGGATGCGGTCATAACCGGCAGAGACCGGTGTCTCGCCGCCTTCGGTGCCGTTGCAATGCTCGATCATCTTGGTCGAGCAGGTCGACATGAAACCGATCATCAACGCCCCATGGGCAATGCGGCGGCCATAGGCCGACTTTTTCATAAATTCCTCGTCGACATGATTGCCGGAGAAATCACCGGTAATGCCGGCAAAGCCATAGACATCGGACTCGCTGACCGTCTTGGAGAACGACACGCTATCGCCCACCTTCACATAGAAATCGCTCATATTTTCCTCCCGCTTTATTCGTTGTTGGTTGTGATCAGGCGATGACTTTACTGTCCTTCAAGGTGGATATGCGTTCCGGCGAGAAGCCCAGTTCGTGCAGAATGGTTTCGGTCTGCGCACCCAAGGGTTGGGGTGGCAACGCAATTTCCGCCGCCTGCCCGTCATAGCGCAAGGGATGGTTGAGAAAAGTCAGACTCTCTTTATTGGGGCCGGCCCCTTCTACCGTCACGAAACAGTTCTGATGAATCACCTGCGGATCATTGAGGATGTCCTCGTAGTCATTGACCGGCGCATGCCAGACACCGCGCGGTTCCATCACCGCCATCCATTCGGCATTGGTCTTTTTGGCCACGGCCTTGCTGACAACAGCGGCCAGTTCGGCCTTGCGTGTCCACGGATCATCGCCGGTAAAGCCCGCAATCAGGGGTTCTTCGAGCACCTCGGCCAGCAGATCGGCGGCCGAGAGTGAAATCGCCAGATGTCCGTCGCGCGTGGCATAGACCCCGTAAGGGGCGGGATAATACCAGCCCGCAACGTGACCGGGCGCGCGGATCGACTCCGGCTTTTGCGGCATATTGAGCCAGGCGGTCAGCGGTTCGGCCTGCAAATCCAGCACCGATTGCATCAGATTGGCATCCACCCGACAGCCTTCGCCGGTCCGACCCCTGCGGACAAGCGCCGCAAGAATTCCCATGGCAAACAAAGCCGCCCCGTGATGGTCGCCCGCCGATACGCCGACAGGGCGCGGGCCGGTTTCCTCGCCGCCGGTAATCGCCATCAGCCCGAACAATGCCTGCACCAGCAAATCCTGCCCCGGCTTTTCCAGATAGGGGCCATCAGGCCCGTAGCCGGTGGCCGAGCCATAGATCAGCGAGGGCTTGCGCTTGCGCAAGGCCTCACAGCCCAGACCGAGCCGCTCCATCACCCCGGGACGGAAATTTTCCATCACCACATCGGCGGTGTCGATCAGTTGCAAGGCAATCTCGCGGGCCTCGTCCTGCCGCAAATCCAGCGCGATCGACCGCTTGTTGCGGTTGCCGCACAAAAACAGCATGGATTGTTCATCGCGGAAAGCATTGGCACCGCTCCAATGGCGTTGCCAAGCCCCGCCGACGGTTTCAACCGCGATCACATCCGCACCCATATCGGCAAGATGCTGCACCCCGACCGGCCCCAACAGGAAATGGTTGAAGCTGATGATCCGCGTGCCTTTCAACAGGTCGAGCATAGGCATCTCCAAAAATCACAGGGATATTCGAGGGGAAACAGACGCAAACCAGAGGGAGAGACCACAGCCTTATTCGGCGGCGATGCGATCTTTCAACAGACCGGCAGTCTCCAGTGCCTGACGCAAGGAGGCCAGTTCCGAATCCCGCAATTTCATCAAAGGCGGACGGACAACGGCGCGATCCAGCAAGCCCTGCATCACCAGACATTCCTTCATGCGGTTGTGCATATCGAGGAACGGCTCGGCATAAAACGCCTGTTGCATCGGATAGAGACGGTCATTGATGCTCTGCGCCAGTTTGAGATCACCCGCCTTGATCGCGTTGAACAAAGCCACCTGCTGGGCGGCCACCACACTGCCCGCACCCGACAGCAAGCCATCGGCTCCCATGCTCAGCGAGGCCATCAGCCACGCGCTGTGGGTTGTCAGCACAGTCACGGGACGCGACAGGCCCTGCAGGGTCCGGATATGCTTTTCATGCATCATCGGATTGGCACACCAATCCTTGATCGCGCGGATCGACGGCACATCCTCGATCAACCGCATCATGGTCTCGAACGGATAGCCCAGTCCGGTCGACATCGGATACTGGAACAGGATCATCGGCAGATCGGTGGCATCGGCCAGCATCTTGTAATGCACCTGCGCCATTTCCGGCCGCAACTGGCCGCCCATCGACATGCTGTTGGGCGGGAACACCAGCAGGCAGGACGCGCCTTCCTGTTCGGCCATTTTGGCAATCCGCACGGCTTCCAGTGTGCCGTCGGCATAAACCCCGTTGATCAGGGGAATCTTGTCGCCCACCTCGGCCATCGAGACCGACAGAATGTGCTGTTGCTCCTCGAAGGTGCAGGCATGGACCTCGGAGGCGTGGCCGTTGACCGTGATGGCGTTCAGCCCCTGCACTGCGGCAACATGGCGCAAATGGCGGGCGGTTTCCTTGTCATTGATCGAATAATCATCATTGAAAGCCAGCAAAGTGGCAGGAATAACACCGCGGGGGCTATAATTCTTGAAACGGCTCATCATCTTCACTCCGATTGATTTGGATAATCCTGACATCATTGTCAGGATGGCGCAAGCGGAAATGTAATCTATTACATTTTTGCTTTATGCCGGCATTATTCCCTTACGAATGGCTGAACGTGGGCTTTTCCTTGGCAAAAAACGCCCGCACCCCTTCTTTGCAATCTTGCGAGGTAAAGGCTTTTTCGCTGAGCGGAAGCGAGGCATAAACGGCCGATTTCTCGTCCATATCAAAACTCATATTGGCTGAAGCCTTACACAATTGCAGGGCGATATTGGGTTGTCCGGCAATGGTGCGGGCCAGCGCAACCGACCGTTCCAGCGCATGGCCTTGCGGCACAACCTCGTTGATCAATCCCCATTGATGGGCCTCTTCCACGGTGACCGGCTCACCTGTAAACATCATCTTCTTGGCGCGGCTTTCACCGATCCTGCGTGTCATCCGCACCGTGCCGCCACTGCCGGGAAACACGCCCAGTTTGATCTCCGGCAAGGCAATCCGCCCCCCTTGTTCGGCAATCAGCATGTCACAGCACAGGGCCATTTCCAGACCACCGCCATAGGCCAGCCCGTTCAGGGCGGCGATGGTGGGCTTGGGAAATTCGCGGATGGCTGAAAAGGCATCATTTTCCATCTTCAGCTTTTTCGGCACGACCGCACCGGCCGCCATCATGTCGGGAAACTCGTTGAGGTCGGACCCGACACAGAATGCCTTGTGGCCACTGCCCGTCAGCACAAGAACCCGCACAGCCGGATTTGCGGCAAGTCCCTGCACTGTCTCGTAAAGCAGTTTCGACAGGCTCAGGGTCACGAGGTTCAAAGGCGGATTGTTCAATGTGACCACCGCCACACCGTCGTCGATCTGGGTTAAAAGAAGATTGCTCATCACGTTGTTTCCTGCCCGCCGATCCGATGGGATTGGCTCATTAGTTCCGCTCCGGCCGATATCCGGACATTGACCGGCCATTGCGATCATGCCCTTGCCGAAGGGGATCGCCAAGCATAATTTCGTAATCGTTTACATGATCTGTTCATAAAGATCTCTGCATGCGCAGGGGATCATCCGGATGATTATTTGCGCTTTGCCGTGGTCTTGCGCACCACCAGCCGTGTTTCCAGTTCCACCTGATCATAACGCGGCTCGTTGGCCACGCAGGCCAACAGATAATCCGCCGCATTCTGGCCCATCTGGACCACCGGCACCTGCAAGGTGGTCAAAGGCGGATCGAGGTGGGCGGCAAATTCCATATCGTCGAAACCGACAATCGAGACCTGTTCGGGCACCGCAATCCCTTGCGCCTTGCATTCGACAAGGGCTCCGAAAGCCAGCACATCACTACCGGTCAGGACAGCTGTGGGCGGACGTTCCAACCGCAACAATTGCCGCATGGCATGGCGGCCGCCATCAATGGTGTAGCGGCTTTCAAACACATAATCGGTATTGAGGGTCATGCCCCGCGCCGCAAGGGCTTGGCGCACACCATCCAGCCGCTCGGTCGCGCGATCGTTGTTTTTGGTCACACCGACAATCACCGCCACATCCTGATGGCCGAGATCCATCACGAAATCGGCCATTTGCCGCGTCGCCAGAACATTGTCGAACCCGACGCAAGGATGTCCGCTATCGGGGGAATAGGTATAGGTGTTGATGAAAGGAATTTTCTTGCGGTCGAGCAGGTCATACAGGTCCGGCGAATGGGCATGACCGACCATCACAAGTGCTTCCACGCCATGTTCGATCAGCGCATTGACGTGCAACAGCTCGGTATCGGGCGAGAAATCGGTCTGGCCGACCACCAGCAGATAGCCCTTCTCGGACAGCCTGCGTTGCAGGGCATCGATCATGGCCGCATAGATCGCATGATTGAGTGTGGGCACCAAGGCCCCGAACAGCCGGTTGGATTGCGAGCGCAAGGCACGGGCGGCCGCATTGCGGGTATAGCCCATGTCCTTGATCACCTCATTGACACGCTGGCGCACATCGGGCCGCACCACTTGCGGCGTGTTCATGACCCGCGAGACGGTGGCGACAGAGACCTCAGCCCGCTTGGCCACATCGACCAACCGGATATTGCCCGTATCATGATTGATTTTTGCCTTCGGGAATTTCATTCCAGTCAGCTCCCCAACCACAGATCACCCAGCCGGAAACCGTTCGGGAACGGATCGGTCGGATCAAGCACATATTGATGGAAGGCCGTAATCCATGCCTGCCCGGCAATTTCGGGACGGATGGCGGGCGCGCCATGGATGGTCAATTCTTCCAGAATCCGGCCATAGAATTTGGTACCGATCAGCGATTCATGCACCAAGGTCTGCCCCGGCTTCATCTGCCCGCGTGCATGCATGATCGCCATGCGCGCACTGGTGCCAGTGCCGCAAGGCGAACGATCGATGCGACCGGGCGACACAATCACCGCATTATGCGAATGGATCTCGGCTCCCCTGTCCTGCCACGGCCCGGCAAACAGGGTTTGGTTGATGGTATGAATATCCGGATTTTCGGGATGAATGGCCGGAATTTGTTCGGCCGCGGCCGCCTTGATCTTTTCACCCAGTTCGACCAGATCACGCGCCTCGTCTTTGGAGACTTTCAGGCCCAGCGAGGCCCCGTTGACCATCGCATAGATCATGCCGCCATAGGCGACATCAACCGTGACCGTGCCATGGCCTGGCACTTCGACAGGCAGATCCAGCCCGAACACGAAGGACGGCACATTGGCAAAGGCCACTTTTTTGACTTTGCCATTCTCGCATTCGGCCCTGACTTTGACCAAACCACCGGGTGCCTCCAGCGTGAAATGGGTGACGGGCTCCTGCATTGGCAAAATGCCGGTTTCGAGAATAACCGTGACGGTGCAAATCGTATTGGTGCCGGACATCGGCACGTAAAAATCCGATTCCATGATCACAAAGCCGATATCGGCTTCCGGATTGCTGGTCGGCAAAACCAGATTCACGCATTGGTTGATCTTGCCGCGTGGCTCGTTGAGCAACAATTGCCGCACCTGATCGCCGTGTTGCTCCAGATAGCGCATTTTGTCGAACATGGTGTGACCCGGCACATCGACCACGCCACCGGTAATCACCTCGTTCAATTCCCCTTCGGCATGTGCGCCGACAACCGTAAGCATCCGCCCGAATCGCATCGCCCCGCTCCCCCTACCTGTCACAACTCTATCAGGTCACGCATGACATGCCTGAAATTGATTTGCAAAACAATGTAATTTTCAAAATAAAATGCCGATTTCTTCACAATAGTCAAACTGGAACTCACCGGATTGACCATGGCAGACGCGCATGGAAACATCCCAAAAACAAAAAGTGACGAATAAATGACGCATCAGATTGACGAATTTTATAAATTGATAGCATTATACAACAAGAACAGAGACAAAATCGGAGCTTTAACCGGTTTTATCCGCTCCATCCGACAAGACCCGATCGCATGATCGAAGCCGCGAAGTAATCAATTACATTTTAGGACAGGTGAGGAAACCGGCCGTGCTGCTCAATGGAATGAAAATCGTTAGCTTTTGCCACTTTCTCCAAGGTCCGGCCGCCATGCAATATCTGGCGGATATGGGCGCGGACATGATCAAGATCGAACCGCCCCAGGGAGCCTATGAGCGCCATTGGGCCGGAGCCAATCGGGCCAAGGTCAACGGCGTCAGCGCTTTCTATCTCAGCGCCAATCGCAATTCGCGGTCGATTGCGATGGATCTCAAAAAGCCCGACGCCAAGGAAATTGTCCATCGCCTGATCGACGGCGCACATGCGGTCACCGAAAATTTCCGCCCCGGGACGCTGGACCGGCTCGGTTTCGGCTATGAGGATATCAAAGCCCGCAAGGCCGACATCATCTATGCCTCGGCCTCCGGCTACGGGGCGACCGGCCCCTATGCGACCCGCCCGGGTCAGGATCTGCTGATCCAGGCCATGTCGGGCCTGATTTCAACCACAGGGGGAGGAGCCCACCGCCCGACCCCGATCGGCTCGGCCATCGCCGACCAGCACGGCGCGGCGCTGTTCGCGCTCGGCATTGTCGGGGCCTATGCCAAATGGCTCACCACGGGGCAAGGCACGCGGGTGGAATCAAGCCTGCTGGCTTCCGGCATCGATCTGCAGACCGAGTCGCTGGTGACCTATTATGCCGTCAACGGGCAGGACAGCATGATCGACCGTGACGACCATCTCGGCACCTGGTTCCACGAGGCGCCATACGGCGTGTACGAGATCGCCGACGGGCATATTGCCATCTCGCTCAACCCGCCCGAAAAACTCGCCCGCGCCCTGAAATCGGATGATATTGCCGCTTTGATCGGCAAAAATACCTATTTTGAACGGGATGTTTATGCAAAAGCCGTCGCAAAAGCCGTGAAAAACTGGACTTTTGCCGGTTTGAGCGAGGTCTTCGATGTTGAAAAAATGTGGTATGCGCGGGTCGACAATCTTGATGACCTCGCCCGCAATCCGCAGGTGGCCTATAACGGCACCTTCATGGATTTCGATGTCAAAGGCACCCCTGTCAAACTGGTCAACCACCCCAACCGCTATGACGGGCAAGGGGCTGAAATCCGCCACATGGCCCTGTCGCAGGGCGCGCATACCAAAGACATTCTTGCCGAATGTGGCTTCAGCAGTTCCGACATTGCCAGTCTGATCAGCAAAGAAGTCGTCTTTTCGCCAGACAGCACCTCATAAAAACCGGAGATTAGCGTGTTATTTTCATTGAAAGACAAAAAAGTCCTGATTATCGGCGGCTCTTACGGCATGGGTCTGGCAACCGCCGAAGCGGTGCTGGAGGCCGGCGGACAGGTCGCCATTGCCGCACGCAATCCCGAGACGCTGGCGGCGGCGGCACGGTCGCTCGAAGCCAAATCGGGTGTAAAAGTGCCCTATACGGCGCTGAGCATCGAAGACCGCGCCGCAGTGCGGGCTTTCATGGAGCAGAACGCGCCGTTCGACCATCTGGTGATGCCCGGCTCGACAGTCAAACCGTTCGTTTATGACGAATTGACCGAGGAAAACGCCCATGAGGCCTTCAACTCGAAATTCTGGGGGCCATTCTGGGCGGCGTTCGATTGCCGTCCGATGATCAGACGCGGTGGCAGTATTGTGTTTTTCAGCGGCGTGGCGGCTGTCCGTCCTGTCAAAGGCTATATGATGGGGGCCAGCATCAACGGGGCCCTGAATGCGGTCACCCGCTCGCTGGCGCTGGATTTCGGCGAACAGGGCGTGCGCGTCAACACCATTGCCTGCGGCTTGATGGATACTCCGCTCAACGATGTCCTGCACTCGCATGACAAGGCCGAGCGGATTGCCCGCATGGCCGCCCGCCTGCCGACCGGACGGATCGGCACGGCCGAAGAGGGCGCGATGGGGGCCATGTATCTGATGTGCAACGGCTATGTCACAGCCCAGACCATCGGGATCGATGGTGGCCAGCAGGTGATGGATTGATGCCGATTGATCTGACCGCCCGCGACAGCGATTGCCATGCGGGCGGACACCGCTTGCGCGTGCGGTGCCTCGGACAGTGGACGCCGGATGAACCTGTTCTGGTGTTCCTGCATGAAGGACTGGGAAGCATCACGCAGTGGCGGGATTTTCCGCAAGCCCTGTGTGCGGCAACCGGCCTGCCCGCTTTGGTCTATGACCGCTATGGTTACGGCCTGTCGGACCCGCTCAACGAGCCACGACCCGATGATTTCCTCATCCGCGAAGCGCATATACTCGCCGAGCTTCTGGACCAGTTCGGTATTGGACAGCCTGTCATTGTGGGACACAGCGATGGCGGCACGATTGCCCTGATGGTGGCGGCCCTGTATCCGGACCGGATCAAGGCCGTTGTCACCGAGGCCGCGCATGTGGTGTTCGAACCGATCACCCGGCAGGGCTTGTCGGCTGTTTACGAGCGTTTCCAGACCGATCTGCAGTTGCAGGAAGGGCTGGCCCGCCACCACGGGGCCAATACGAGCGAGATGGTCACCCAATGGGCCCAGACATGGCTGCGCCCATCACTGGCCCACTGGACCATGCTTGATATGCTTCCCGCCATCACCTGCCCTCTGCTGGCCTTGCAGGGCGCGGATGATGACCATGGCAGTCCACAACAACTGCGCGATATCGGTGAACGGGTCAGCGGACAGGTGCATTGTGTGATGATCGATGCCTGCGGCCATGTCCCGCATTTTCAGGCGCGCGAGCGGGTCATCAGCGAAATCGGCGCATTTTTATCAACCGTGTTGTAAGGGGACGCGATCATGGCGAAAAAGCGTATTCTGGTTACCGGCTCGGGCTCCGGCATCGGCAAGGCGATTGCCAAACGTCTGGCCGGTCCCGATACGGCCATCCTGTTGCACGCCCGCGAGAACCACGAGGGATGCGAAAGAGTGCTGGCCGAGGTGCGCGCATTGGGAGCCGAAGCCGACTATCTGCTGGCCGATCTGCGCGACAGGGCTTCGGCAACCACATTGGTTGATCGGGTGGTCTCGCAATGGGGCGGCATTGATATTCTGGTCGCCAATGCGGGCTTTCCCGAAATCGCTCCGATAGGCGAATTGACCCGAGACCAGTTCGACCGCTGTTACGAGGTCATCCAGGCAGGTCTGTTCGAGTTGGTCACGCGGGCCTGGCCCTCGCTGATCCAGTCCCCGCATGGCCGCGTCATCACGATCAGCACGCTCAATGCCCATATCTTCCGGCCCAACTATCCGACCTATCCGGCTTCGGCCGCCGCCAAAGCGGGTTCGGAAGCCTTTTTGCGGGCCATTGCGGTACAGCTGGCCCCTTACGGTGTCACCGCCAATGCCGTGGTGCCCGGATTGATCGAAAAGGACAAGGATACCGAGCAGTTTCTGACCGATGAGGAAATGCAACCCATGCTGGACCACATCCCGTTCAAACGGCAGGGCAAGCCGCAGGATGTAGCGGCTCTGGTCGGTTTTCTGTGCAGTGAGGAAGCCAGCTATATCACCGGACAGGTCATCCATGTAAATGGTGGGATCATCTGATCTGTTGTCTCGTCCCGAGCCAATTTTGCCTGCCGAAAGCCGCCTGACGTGAACCGTTCAAAATCTGCCGAATTGGGAGGCATCGCCTGTATATTGGGGGCGACGGCCTGCTTTTCCCTGATTGATACAGTCGCCCAATTCGTCATCCTGACCGTGCCTGCAATCATGGCCCTGTGGGTGCGCTATGTGGTGCAGGCTATTTCCACAACAGCCGTGCTGGTGCCGATGCACGGGCGCGACCTGTTCCGGACGGGCAAGCCGCTGATGCAATTGTTGCGCGGTGTTATGGTGATCATCAGCACAACTTTGGCATTTTACAGCCTGAAAGTGGTCCAAGTCGGCGAATTTACCGCCATATTGATGGTCACGCCCATGCTGGTGACCTTTCTGGCTGTGACTATATTGGGCGAGCGGATCCATCCCCGCCAATGGCTGTTTGTGATCGGCGGCTTTGTCGGCATGTTGATGATTGTGCGGCCCGGCATGTCGGGAACGGAATTGGGCGACAGGATGGGCAATGGCATGGGCTGGTCAGCCCTGTTGCCGATCAGTTGCCTGCTGACCAGTTCACTGTTCCAATTGTTGAGCAGTCATCTCGGACGCACCGAAAAGCCTGCCACCACGCATTTCTATACGTCGTGGATCGGCTTGATCTGTGCCAGCGTGGTCGTGCCTTCCCATTGGGCCAGCATCGACAGCATGTCGCTTTGGGGCTTGATGGGGGTGATGGGGATTTTCGGGGCGATTGGCCATTTCGTGCTGTCGACCGCCTACCAGCGTGCCCCCGCCTCCTCGCTGATGCCCTATCTCTATGCCCAAGTCGGCTTTGCCGTGTTGGGCGGCTATCTGGTCTTTTCCCATGTGCCGGATGCATTGGCCAGCACGGGCATTGTCATCATTACCCTCTCGGGCATTGCCAATACCTGGTATGCGATCCGCAAGAATCGCAAGGCCCGCAAAGCCGCACTCTGACCCCTAGCTATGGGTGAATTCGGGCTTTTCCTTATGGAAAAAGGCCCGTGCGCCTTCGCGCGCATCATTGGTGTCGAATACATCGTCACTGAGTTGCAAAGCCTTGGCGATGGCCACATCCTCGGCCTCGTCTGCGGCAATATCGATGGCGCGTTTGCAGGCCTGCAAAGCCTTGTTGGGCTTTTGCGCCAGACGTTCGGCCATCTCCATGGCCACAAGGCCAGCTTCGCCTTTGGGAGAGACGCGGTTGATCAAGCCCCAGGCCAGTGCAGTGGCGGGTGCGATAAAATCGCCGAAAAACATCAATTCCTTGGCGCGGGCATCGCCGATCCGTTTGGTGACCCGCGCGGGTCCGCCACTGCCGGGGAACCAGCCGAGATTGATTTCGGGCAAGCCCAGTCGGGCATCCTCATCGCTGACGATCAGATCGCAACAGACAGCCAGTTCCAGCCCGCCGCCCAAAGCCAATCCGTGAATGGCGGCAATGGTCGGTTTGGGGAAATCATCAAGCTGGCTATAGACGCGGTTCTCATTGGCGAGTTTCTGTTCGACCATCGCCCCGCGACCGGTGATCGTGTGCATTTCCTTGACATCGGACCCCGCGCAGAACGAGCGTTGACCGGCCCCTGTCAGCACCACCACCCGCACCCCGTCATCTTGCGCCAGTTCATCCAGCACCGCGCTGAATTGGCGGGTCAGATCGAGATTGATGATGTTCATCGGCGGATTGTTGATGGTGACTTTGGCAATGGCACCGTGACGTTCGACAAGAATAAAATCCGGTTCCATCCCATCCCCCAACTGTGACAGTGTTCTGATCAATCGAAACTTTTATCAACCCAGCCGAACACTGTTTCCTGTTCGATCTTGTTGACATCGGCGGGACGGGCAAAGGGTTCCGGAGCCGGATCGCCCTCTTTGCGCGGACGGCCGATGCGCTCGAAAAACGTATCCAACCCGCCCGGCATCATCATGACCAGAAAGGTGAAGGGCTTGTCACTGCGGTTGATGAAATGGTGGCGGCGGCCCTTGCCGATATAGACCGTCGAGCCCTTCTTCAGCGGAAATTCCTCGCCGTCGAGGCGGGCAAAGCCCTCGCCTTCGAGCATGAAGAACAGTTCCTCCTCGTGATCATGCACGTGCTCGCGGATCATACAGCCCGGATCGACTGTCTGCGTGCTCATCGAAAAGCTGGTAGCCCCGCCTGTGGTGGTCGAATTGAGAATGTTGCGGATATAGCCATTGGCTGGCACCGGTTGCCAGAAGGTCGGGGAAGCCTCCCAATCAATGACAAAGGCTTTGCTTTGGCTTGCATCCTGCTGTGCTGGATCGGTCATGCTGGCTCCTTGGTTTGACTGGCGGCACGCTTCCGGTGCCTTGATTGATGCTTATGCTACCCCAAGGCCCTGCCAGCGGCTAGGGACGATCGGGCCTTCACCCGCGCATCCAGCACCAAGCAGGGTTGCGTGCCATTCGTCCCAGATCAGGAACCCGAACGGTTGTGCAATTGCGGAATAAACAGATCTTTCCAATCCTTCGGCTTGGTCTTGATCGAGCCTGCCAAAGCCATGAAATCGGCAAAATTCATCACTTTGTCGGGCGTGGTAGAAAAGCGGGTATCTTTATCCTTCAAAATCGACAGGACTTCTTCGGTCGACACTTTGACCTTCGAGCTTTGTACGAAAATATCGGCCGCAAGCTCCGGCTTGTTGGCAATCAGCTCGTTGGCTTCTTCCTGCGCGGCCAGAAAGGCCGCAATCATTTTCGGGTTGGCCTCGACAAATTTCTTGGGGGCAAACACCACATCAAGCGTGATATTGCCGATGACATCGACCGAATTGACGACACGGGTGATTTTCGGGTCCTTCAATTCCAGATAGGAGAAGGGCGGCGAGGTAAAATGGCCGGTGATTTCGGTCTTGCCACCGGTCAGCGCGATCAGGCCATCGGGATGGGACAGGCCCACGGTGAGCGGGTCGAGCTTGTTGAAATTCTCGCGGCCGAATTCATGCGCCACCAGCATTTGCAACACCACCGCCGACAGTGAGGTTTTGATGCCGGGCAGAGCGATCTTGTCGGTCGGGCCGAAATCTTTCAGCGATTTGATTTTGGGATTGTTGGTGTTGAGGTAAAGCGAGGTCGCACTCAGGCCGCTGACCCCGATGACCTCGGAAGCGGCAATGCCACGGGCCTTGGCCCAGAGGGTAATAAAACCGGGCGCGCCAATGCCTGCAATATCCAGCGTGCCGGCCAGCATGGCATCATTGATGACATTGCCGCCGTCCAGCGTCACCCAATTCACCTGCACAGGCCCCAAGCCGGCAGCTCCGGCGTGCTTTTCCAACAGCTTTTGCTGTTCCATCACGATCAGTGGCAGATAGAGAATCCCGTAGCCTTTGGAAAGGCGAACCTCTTTGACCTCGGCCCCCGCACGATCTGCGGCAGAAAAACAGAGCAGAGCGGCGCAAGCCGCAAGCACAACCGCGCGCCGCACGATCTTTGCGACGGGTTGATCCGTCAAAATGGATAAAAACATTGTGTTTCCCCTCAAAAGTTCTTTGACGTGAATCCTGTCACACCCTCACCCTGCAGGCAATGGCAATCAATACAGGTCGCGACACGGGTTGCGTCACGGCCCGATATCGCCTTTGATGCGTCTCAACCATCATGACAGCGACAAGGACAAGACCATGAGTGCGTTAGAGACCATCAAGACCTATGCCGAGGAAATGACCGCCATTCGCCGTGATTTCCATATCCACCCCGAATTGGGGCTGGAAGAACACCGCACCGCCGATATTGTCGCCAAAAAGCTCGAAAGCTGGGGCATCGAGGTCCATCGCGGCGTGGGTGTTACCGGCGTTGTCGGGGTGATCCGCAAAGGCACCGGCGGCAAACGGGTCGGGTTGCGCGCCGATATGGATTGCCTGCCGATGGATGAAATGACCAACCTGCCCTATCGCAGCCAGACACCGGGCAAAATGCACGCCTGCGGCCATGACGGCCATACCACCATGTTGCTGGCCGCCGCCAAATATCTGTCGCAAGCCGAGTTCAACGGCACCGTGAACCTGATTTTCCAGCCGGGCGAAGAAGGCATTGGCGGTGCGCTCGCCATGCTGGATGACGGATTGTTCGAGCGTTTTCCGTGTGACACGATCTATGCCCTGCACAATCGGCCGGGCCTTGAAATCGGCAAATATTGCATCTCGCCGGGGCCGTCCTCGGCAGGAGGTGCGTTTTTCGACATCAAGATCACGGGCACAGGCGCCCATGGCGCACGACCCGAGGTCAGCGTCGATCCGGTTCTGGTGGCCAGCCATATTGTGACCGCTTTGCAATCGATCCTGTCGCGCAATGTGCCGCCATCGGAGACCGCCGTGCTCAGCGTCACCCGGATCGTGGCGGGCGAGGCCTATAATGTCATACCGGAATCGGCCAGCATTGCCGGCACGGCCCGCGCCTTCAACTCGGATGTCATGGCCAAAATCGAGGCCAATATGAAGCGGATTGCCAAAGGGGTTGCCGAAGGGTTCGGAGCCACCGCCGAGGTCGATTTCCGCGTGATCTTCGCGCCCCTGATCAATGATGCGGGCCCGACCGACATGATTGCCGATTCAGCCGCACTGCTGGTGGGCGAAAGCAATGTCGACCGCAAAAAGCCGCCGACCATGGGCTCGGAAGATTTCAGCTTCATGATGGAAAAAGTGCCGGGGGCCTATATTCAGGTCGGCAATGGCGATTCCGCGCAGTTGCACAACCCTGCCTATGATTTCAACGATGCCTGCACACCCTATGGGGCGGCGGTGCTGGCGACCGTCGCCGAGCGCAGTCTCCAAACCTGAAGGCTCTGACCACTAAGGGTTTTGACCACTGGCCTTGTTGGGCCAGTGGTTTTTTTGTGTCTTTACAGGGAAAGTTGAACCTGCTGGTGGGTCGCGCCGCTTTCCAGCAGGGCCTCGATCAAAGTGTGAACCTTGGCGGCTTCCGCACCACTGCACCGCGACGGACGGCCCTCGCGCACCGCATCGACGAAATCCTCGATTAGCGCCTGATGGGCCGCACAGGAAAACGCCATCGGATCGGCCCCGCCGCCATTGCCGGAGGCCCCTTGCGTGGTGACCACCTGCCCGTTCTTGAAATAGACGGTCAATTCCTCGGCCGCCAAAATCGCCGTGGCCTCGGTGCAGGCCAGTTCGATCCGCTCCGGCTGGCCGGGATAGGAGACGGTTGTGGCATCAATGGTGCCGATCGCTCCGTTTTTGAATTCCACCGCCGCGGCCACCAGATCTTCGGTGTCGATGGTGCGCAAAGGCGTTGTCTTGACCATCGCCGACACCTTGGACACCGGCCCTGCCAGACTCATGAACAAATCCAGCGTGTGGATGGCCTGCGTGAGCAAGACCCCGCCACCATCGCGCGCTTTCATGCCACGGCCCGGCTCGGCATAATATTCGGGCGACCGCCACCAGCGGATCGAGGCCGAGCCGGAGATCAACTCGCCCAGCGCACCGCTGTCCAGCATCTCGCGCAAGGCGATCGATGCGGCCCTGAAGCGGAACTGGAACACCACGCCGAAATTCAAACCGGCCTGCTCCATCAGCGCAACCGATTGTTGGGCGCGTTGGGCCGTGACATCGAGCGGCTTTTCCAGCAGGACATGTTTGCCCGCTTTGGCACAGGCCGCCACCAATTCATGATGTGACCATGGCGGGGTGAGGATCAGCACCATCTCGACCTTGGGGTCACCCAAAACCTGTTCCAGCGACGTGGCCATCGGCAGGTCGGGGTGCTGTTTTGAAAAGGCCGCGCGCCGGCTTTCCGAGGGCGCAAAGCAATGCACGATCGACACTTTGTGGGACAGGTTGCGCAGGGCTTCGACATGCGGCTTATGCGCCATGCCCAAGCCGATAATGGCTAATCCGAGAGGTTTTGTCACAGTCTGGCCTTTTAGGAATGAGAAATACGGTCAATGGCCTCGATCGCCGTCAACAGGCTCATGCCTGTATGATAGCCGGGATCGAGATCAGGGGTGGAAGGAACGAAATCAACAGGACCATCAATGGTTTTGGTCTGATAGGCGATGGCGGGGGATGTGCGCCAATAGCCGTTGAAAAAGGCCTCATGGCACTGCCGCCAGATCGCCAGCATCGCGCCATCATGCCCATGTTCGAAACCCAGAGCGGCGGCACGGATGGTTTCGGCCACCGACCACCACGGGAAATAGGGCGACAGGCTTTCCCCTGTCAGGCTGTCGACTTTGAGCCTGATACCGGGCGGTGAAAAACCGAGCGCGAAATGGTTTTTCAGCAGGCTTTGCAATGCGGCAAGCGTTGCGGCATCGGCCTCGTCGCCTAAAAATTCCAGCCCGAAGCCCGAAAATTCCAGCGCATGGCCGGGATTGCAGACGGGATGGCCGGGCAGATCGACCAGAACAGGGGCAGAGATCGCCGCGCTCATCGCCTGATGGGTCTTCAGGATATGGGTGATAAAACGGGCGCCGAAGGCGGCTTCCGCGCCAAGGCCGAAACGTTTGAGCATCGAGGCGCCGCCGACCATGATCATCCGCGGACCATAATCACCCGGTTCATTGGCCACGGCCTCGGCCCCCAGCCTTTGCCGCTCGTTGCTGACAAAGCGCTTGGCCTCGATATCCGACACAATCTTGTGCAGGGCCTTCAGATAGGCCGGCACTTGGGCACGGTCATAGCGCAAGGCGGCGGCCAGAAGCCCTTTCACGATAAAGATGTCTGAAAAGGTCGACAGGTCCGGTTCCACCGATTGCGGATGCAACTGCCCCTCGGCATCGGGATAAACGGGGTTCAGGGCCTCGTCATAGGCAAAAAAGCCTTTGCAGGTCCGGGCATACAATTCTGAAAGTGCCTCGAACAACCGCCGTCCCGCAAGGTCCAGCTTTTCGGCATAGGCCGCATCCTCGTGATCGAAAAACGAGGCATGGGTTACCAGAGCCTCGAGACCACGCCCCTGTATCCAGCCCAGGATCGTTTGCGGACCTTTCCAGCCATCGGCAGGGGTAAAATCACGCCCGGTGATGTGGTTCATTTTGGTGTTGAGAAAAGCCCCGCGCAAGGCAGGGCGATCCAGCATCCAGTCCAGCGTGCCGCGATTGGCTGTCACATAGACACTGCGCCAAACGGCCAGTTGCGCATCAACATCCGTGTGGCCCATCAGGCGGCTCCGTGGTTAGAAGGCTGTGGTCAGATCAAGCTCGTCGGCAAAGTGGCACCGCACGAAATGTCCCGGTGTCGGCTCGCGCAACGCAGGCGCTTCGACCTTGCAACGATCGGTCGCAAACCGGCACCGCGGATGGAAATAGCATCCGGTCGGCGGATTGGCGGGGCTTGGCACTTCGCCTTTCAGCGTCACCTCACCCACCGGAATCCGAGGATCAGGCACCGGAACCGCCCGCATCAGGGCCGAGGTATAGGGATGGCGCGGACGGCTGAACAGCGTCTTGGTCGGAGCCAGCTCGACCAGCTGGCCGACATACATCACTGCGACACGATCCGAAATATGGCGCACCACAGACAGGTCATGCGCCACGAACAAGAAGGTCAGACCCAGCCGCTTCTGCAATTCCAGCAACAGATTGAGCACCTGCGCCTGCACCGACACATCAAGCGCCGAGACCGGCTCATCCGCCACCACAAGGCGCGGATTGGTCGACAATGCACGGGCAATGCCGATGCGCTGGCGCTGGCCACCGCTGAAAGCATGGGGAAAGCGATGCATGAATTCGGGCCGCAATCCGACCAGTTTCAGCAAATCGGCCACCCGATCGGTGCGCTCGGCACGATTGGTCATGCCATTGACCAGCAAAGGTTCGCCGACATTGTCAAACAGCGTCATGCGCGGATTGAGCGAGCCGAACGGATCCTGGAAAATCATCTGGATTTCAGCCCGCAAGGGCTGCAATTCCTCGCGGGTCAACTTGGCAAGATCGACGATCTCGTCATTCTTGCGCCGGAACAGGATTTGCCCCGATGTCGGATCGACCGCCCGCAGGATACAACGCGACGTCGTGGTTTTGCCGCAACCGCTTTCGCCCACCAGTCCCAGAGTTTCACCCTCGAACACATCGAAGCTGACATCATCGACCGCGCGGACATGACCGACTGTTTTGTTGAACACGCCTGCTGTGATCGGAAAAAATTTCCGCAAATCACGGATCTGCAAAAGCGGCTGTTTGGTATCCACCGAATGTGAGGCCGTCATTGTGTGTCCGAACTGTCGTGATGGAGAAAACAACTGACCGACTGGCCCTGATCCACCGGCTTCAAACTGGGCACGCGGGCGGCACATTCAGGCCCTTTGCGCTCGTCACAGCGGGGATGATAGGGACAGCCCGACGGGCGATTGAACGGATGCGGCAAGGTGCCTGCAATCGTGGGCAGGGCCACCTGTGTCTGGCCGACAATGCTGGGGATCGAGCGCAACAAGGCACGGGTATAGGGATGTTTGGGGGCATGGAAAATCGCATCCACCGGCCCCTGCTCCGCCACGCGGCCCAGATACATGACCACCACGGAATTGGCCATTTGCGCGATCACGCCCAGATCATGCGTGATGAAGATAATGGCCGTGCCGTATTTGCGCTGTAACTCGCGCAACAAAGCCAGCACCTGCGCTTGCGTGGTCACGTCAATCGCGGTGGTCGGCTCGTCGGCAATCAGCAGGCGCGGCTTGCAGGACAAGGCCATGGCAATCATCGCCCTTTGGCGCAAACCACCCGACAACTGCCACGAATAGGCATCGACGCGCTGGTCCGGCATCGAAATACCGACATCGCGGAACAGATCGACCACGATCTCGCGGGCTTCGGCACGGCTCAGGCCACTGCCATCGGGCCGCCACTGGCGGTGATGCAACTGGATCGCCTCGATGATCTGGTCACCCACCGTATGGACCGGGCTGAAGGCCGCCATAGGCTCTTGCGGGATCAGCGCAATTTCGGCACCGCGAATGGCGCGCATTTGCGGCCCGCGTTTGGCCAGTTTGGTCAGGTCGACCACAGTCTCGGGCTGTCCGTCAACGCCCGGCATGCGGTACAGGATCTCTCCCTGCTTGATCCGCCCGGGCTCGTCCACCAATTGCAGGATCGAGCGCATGGTGACGCTTTTGCCGCACCCGCTTTCACCGACAATCCCGACAACCTGTCCGGGAAGAACATCGAAACTCACGCCATCCACCGCACGCACAGAGCCTTCATCAAGGCCGAATGTCACATGCAGATCGCGCACCGAGAGCAATGGAGCCGTCATGATGATCTCACTTGCTGTAGGGATCGGAGGCATCGCGCAGACCGTCGCCGACCAGATTGAAGGCCAGCACCGCCACGATCACCAACAGGCCCGGAATGAGCAACCACGGCGCAAGCGCCAGGGTCTGGATATTCTGCGCCTCTTGCAACAACACGCCCCAACTGATCGCGGGCGGTCTGATGCCCAACCCGAGGAAGGACAATGAGGTCTCGTTGATGATCATCGCAGGGATCGCCAGCGAGGAGGTCGCAATAATATGGCTCAAGAAGGTCGGCACCATGTGCCGCAGGATGATACGGGCGCGCGAACAGCCCGCAAGCTCGGCGGCCAGCACGAAATCTTCCTCGCGCAACGCCAGAAAATGCCCTCGCACCTCGCGGCCCAAAGTGGTCCAGCCGATCAGCGACAGGATGATGGTGATGGCAAAGAAGACCTGGATCGGCGTCCATTCACGCGGCAAAGCCGCTGACAGGGCCAGCCAGACCGGAATGGTCGGCACGGATTGAAGCAATTCAATCAATCGTTGGATGAACTGGTCGATCCAACCGCCGAAATAGCCGGAAATACCGCCCAAGACGATACCGAGGATCACACTCAACGTCACCGCCACCAGACCGATGGTCATGGATGTCTGTGTGCCATGCATGATGCGGGACCATTGGTCACGGCCCAACCTGTCCGAACCCAGCAGGAAAATCCGCTGGCTCTGGTCACGCGAACCGATTAGATGCAGGTTGCTCTTGAACAGGCCCAGAACCTTGTATTCGGTGCCCGGCACAAAAAAGCCGACGCGGACCTTTTGCGAAGGGTCGGTGCGCCATTCCATTCTGAGGGTCACGGGATTGCGCTTGCCGACAATGGCGGGGACCCATGGATCCAACCGGCCCTCATCGAAGAAATTCACTCCCTGAACAGGGATGAAAGCCTGCCGCGCCTCGGTGAATTCGGGGTCCTGTGTCGAGAAGAAATCGGGGCACAGCACAATGGCATAAAGCGCCATCAGAATGGCCGCACTGGCCATGGCCAGATGATGCTTGCGAAACCGCCACCAGACCAGGGTCCAGTTGGAAGCCACCGAAATGCGTTCTTCGACCAGTGATTCGGTTTCGATGATCGGGTCGACAGGTTTGGTCTGCGGGGTGCTCATGTTACTGCCCCATCCGGATGCGCGGATCGAGAACCGCCAGCAAAATATCCGACAACAACGTGCCGACGATGGTCAGGAAGCAATAGATCAGCAAAATCGCACCTGCCAGATACATGTCCTGATTGACCAGCGCGCGAAGCAATAACGGGCCGATATTGGGCAGGTTCATCACGGTGGCGACAATCAGACTGCCGGAGAACAGCTGCGGCAGATACCAGCCGATGGTGCTGACCAGAGGATTGAACGCCAGACGGGCAGGATAGCGCAGAACCACGCGCCATTCCGACATGCCCTTGGCACGCGCGGTCATGACATAGGGCTTGTTCAACTCGTCCAGCAGATTGGCCCGCATCACACGCGTCAGACGCGCGGTGCCGGCAATGGCCAGCACGGTGGCTGGCAACCAGACATGTTTCAACAGGTCGACAAATTTTGCCCAGCTCCAGGGCTGTCCGGCCATATCGGCGGAAAACAGGCCGGTGACACTGAGATCAAAATAGGAAAAGGCCACCCACATCAGCACCAGAGCCAGCATGAAATTGGGGGTTGCAACGCCCACATAATTGAACACGGTCAGCACATAATCGAGCACCGAGCGTTGATGGGTTGCCGAATAGATGCCTGCCGGAATGGCAATCAGCCAGGTCAGCACAAAGCTGAACACAGCCAGAGCCAGCGTCAGCCATAATTGCTCGCCGATCAATTCGATATTGGGGCGCTGATATTCGAGAGACAGGCCGAGATCGCCATGCAACAGCGACACCATCCAGCGGTAATATTGCACGGGGATCGGTTGATCGAGCCCGTATTGCTGGCGCAGGGCTTCGAGCTGTTCCATGCTCACAGAGGAGCCGGACGAAGCCAGCGTGGCCGCATAGGAGGTGAGAAAATCACCGGGTGGTGCCTGCACAATCGCGAAAATCATGATCGAGAAGATCACCATCAACAGCGGCAACAGCATCAATCGTTGAATGATGAAACGGGCCATAAAGTTCTCGCATCCCAAAAGGTCCCGCACGCACTGTCGGGATGACAGCGCGTGCAGGAAGCAAACATGTTTTAGCGGGTGTAATAGAACTGTTCAGGGCGTGCATTGCCCGGCGTGCGCAGGGGCCAATCATTGCCCAACTGTGCAGGAACGTTCTTCATCTTGTTGTTGACGACAACCACGCCCTGAATCATCGGGGTGAGGCCGACAATGCCGATTTCATAGATCTGATCAGCCCAGATTTTGTAGAGTTCCTGAGCGTCCTTGATCTGACCTTCGGTGCCGACCGTGCGGGCATGGTCGATCAACTCGATGATCTTCTTGATTTCGGCAGTTGGCTCCTGCCCTTCTTTGCCCTTGGTGTTGAACCACTGGCCATAGAGCGGGCCCAAAGTCAGGATCACCGAATTGCGGACGTCAACCTTGGCATTGCCGGTAAACGGGAAGGCCGTGGTGTCATCGTTCCAGATTTCGGTCATCAGCTCGTTGGTATCGCGCATCTTGAAGTGCAAAGCGCGTTCGCGGATCTGCACAATGGTTTTGATACCGGCCTTTTCCCAATCCTTGGCGACCAGCTGGGCCACATCCGGCCAGGCACCGAAGGCAGGCACAACCGAGATTTCGAGGGTCGCAGGCTTGCCGCTCGGCAACAGGCGGATGCCCTGTGCGTCACGCTTGTTCAGGCCCAGATCGTCGAGCATCTTGTTGGCTTTGGCGAGATCATAGCCGGTATATTTCTTGGCATGTTCTTCACCGGGGAAGTAGGGATGCCAAGGAGCAGGCACGCCCTGACGGGCTTCACCAAGTCCGAGGAACACCGATTCCTTG
>CANGOE010000022.1 GCA_947455455.1 Hyphomicrobiales bacterium | reverse complement strand
CACAATTTTCTGATGAGAAAAAGAAACGTTTGGTGATTCGCACCAACTCTCCTGGGACGAAGGCATGACGTCAACACCTATGTGTTCAAGCCTGCCGAACCGGGTTTTTCCCATCTGGCAGGGCAGTCCTTGACCCTGCGCCTGCCCATCGGGAATGATGTTTTATACAGGACATTCTCGATCGCCTCCGCACCTGATGCAGACACCATTTCGATGACGATCAAATCGCATCCGAATGGATATGTTACGAATTGGATGCGCCAAAATTTAAAAGCCGGTGATGTATTGGAGGCGGTCGGGCCAAACGGCCGCTTTACACTGGACCTGGCAGACGACGATCAACTGGCCTTTGTTTCTGCTGGTTCCGGCGCATCGCCTCTCATGTCAATGCTGCGTCAAATCGCAATGAAGAAAACACAACAGGAGGTGGCTTGGTTGCATTGGGCAAGAACCGCAGACGATATTCTTTTTGCCGATGAAATCAAAGAAATCCAGACAATCCACAAAGGCCTGACTGTAGCTGTATTTGTAAGCCATGCAACGCCGGGCTGGTTCGGTTATGTGGGGCGTCCCAGACGGGCAACGTTATCAGCGGCATTGCCTGATTTTGCCCGTCGTACCGTGTTTTGCTGTGGCCCCGATGGTTTCATGCAGACAGTCCGCGCGATCCATGGGGCAGAGGGCGGTGATCCGCGCAAGTTCCACATAGAAAATTTTGGTGCGCTTAAAAGCGACGCTGTTGATCTAAACAAAATCCAGCAGGCCCCGATTGCGGAACAGCGGTTTCAGGTTCAGTTCGGAAACAAATGCTTTCAAGCAGGAAGCAATGAAACGATCCTTGCGGCAGCAACACGACAAAATGTTGTTATTCCGTGCGGATGTGCGGCCGGAATTTGTGGCACATGCAAAGTTTATCTGGCCGAAGGGTCGGTTGAAATGCGCCATAATGGCGGGTTGTCTCCGGAGGATGAAGAAGCCGGATTTATACTCGCCTGCTCATCCAAACCGATGACCGCGCTTCAAATCAGGTCTTAGCGGTGGCGGCACAAGACAATTCAAGTGAAACTTTCAACGTCAAAAAAAGGGGGACTTTCATGAATAAGCGTATTTTACTCGGACTCATCGGATCGGCGATGGCACTTGCTCTCTCGCCTCTTGAAGCACAATCCCAGACCATTGTTGTCGGCGGCAAAAATTTTACCGAACAGCAAATCATGTCTGAAATGACAACACAGCTCCTCAAATCAAAGGGCTTCACGATTGACAAGCGTGCGGGCCTTGGCACCGCCCCCTTGCGTCAGGCGCAAGAAGCCGGACAGATTGATGTGTACTGGGAATATACTGGCACGTCTCTGATCACCTTCAACAAGATAACCGACAAGCTCGATGCCGCCCAGACCTACGCCAAGGTCAAAGAGCTGGATGCGGCGAAAGGACTTGTTTGGCTCAATCCCTCCAAGGCAAACAATACTTACGCTCTGGCCATGCGAAAAGCAGATGCAACAGCAAAAGGCATCGCATCGCTTTCTGATTTGTCGGCAAAAGTGAAGGGTGGCTTGTCCTTGAAACTTGGATGCAATGCTGAATTCTACGCGCGTCCGGATGGATTGACGCCGATGCAACAGACTTACGGATTTGAGTTTAACCGCGAGAATGTTGTGCGCATGGATACGGGCTTGGTCTATCAGGCACTTCGCGATTCGCAGGTTGAAGTCGGGTTGGTTTTTGCAACCGACGGTCGCATCCCGGCTTTTGATTTCGTCGTATTGAAGGATGACAAGGGTTTCTTCCCGACCTATGCGATGACACCCGTTATCCGGAAAGAAGTTCTCGATAAAAATCCTAAAATAGGTGAAGCCCTGAATGCGCTGTCAGCCAAACTGGATGATGCGACGATGGCCAAGTTGAACGCAACGGTGGATGTCGACAAGAAAACCATCGAAGACGTCGCAACAGAATTTCTCAAATCACAATCACTGATCTGAAACCATCAAGGCTGGCATTGCCGCAATGCCAGCCTTGACGACGTGCAGATAGGCAGACCAGTCAAACTTCCACAACAAATTCAGGCAAGCGGCTGGTATGTTTGGTCCACTCATCCTTTGCAAAATTTTGACCCTAAAATTTTGCCCCGGGCATTCAATGCCTCATGTCCGCTGTTTTGCTTGGCGGCGATATGTCGGAATTAAAGGAAATATTGATAGATGAATCCGCTTGAATTCATCCATGACCTTCAACTGTCTGACATACCAGCCAGCGCTGTTCACCAAGCACGCCGTTGTTTGCTGGATATCGCCGGCGTTGCGGCCAGCGGCAGAAAGACACACCTATCCCGGATCGTCCATGATTTTGCGTTCCGCCAAATGGGAAGCACAGAGAAAACCGCACGTCTGCTTTTTGATGGCCGCAGGGTCAGTCCGGCAGGTGCGGCTTACGCAGGGGCTTCAACCATTGATGCCTTTGACGCGCATGACGGGCACGCATTGACCAAAGGCCATGCGGGTGTCGCTGTTTTGCCGGCGATTCTGGCCTTTGCTGATGCGGAAGGCCTGTTCGCGACTGATCATTTTTCAAGCGGGGATTTACTCACTGCAATCGTTGTCGGCTATGAAATTGCCACTCGGGCGGGCATCGCGCTCCATGCAACGGCCCATGACTACCACACCTCGGGAGCGTGGAACGCGCTTGCATGCGCAGCACTCGGTGCGCGGTTTCTCAAGCTCGATCAAATGCAAACACGCCATGCGATTGGCACAGCCGAATATCATGGACCACGCAGCCAGATGATGCGCTGTATCGAACATCCGACAATGTTGAAAGACGGATCGGGCTGGGGTGCCTTCGCAGGTGTGAGCGCTGCCTATCTTGCAAGAGACGGCTTTACAGGAGCTCCTGCCATCACCATGGATGGCAAAGACACAGAGAATGTCTGGTCTGATTTGGGATCGCGTTGGCGCATCGAGGAACAGTATTTCAAGCTGTATCCCGTTTGCCGCTGGGCACAGCCGGCGATTGAGGCGGCCGCAACACTTCTTGAAACCTCATTGGTTATGCCTGCCGACATTGAATCTGTCGAAGTGAGCACATTCGCTCACGCTGTCAGTTTGGGTACGGCCCTGCCTCAAACGACAGAAGAGGCACAATATGCATTGGGATTTCCTCTCGCTGTTTACCTTTTGCACAGAAGCATCAATGCAACACACATCGACAAGGACGGCTTGGGCGATGAAGCGGTTGCATCAATGCTCAAACGGATCAGGCTTAAAGAAGATCCGGCAATATCGGCTCTCTTTCCGGCGCAACGATTTGCACGCGTTTGCATCCAAACAAAATCCGGCCATGTTCATCAATCCGAATTGGTTACAGCAAAAGGCGATCCCGACTGTCCGCTTTCGGATGCGGCCTTGATTGCAAAATTCAACAGATACACCACGCATCTCGAAACCGACCGTGCTCGGTCGATAGCAGACTTCGCCATGGTGTCCGGGGAAGCCTCCAAGCCCGCCAACATTTACGCACATTTGGTGCTGGAGGCCTGAAACTGCTGATGCTCAATTCCATCATGAAACCATAACACAAACGCTCGCACACAATATGCGCTGTCATATCCCACCATTAACTGTTGCTGAATAAAAGGAATACCAGCATGCGTACTCACGCTCAGGCCGTCGTCATCGGAGGTGGCTTAATTGGATGCTCGATTCTCTATCACCTTGCGAAAAAGGGATGGACGGACAGTGTGTTGATCGAGCGATCTGAATTGACAAGCGGCTCGACCTGGCATGCCGCCGCAAATATTCATGGCTTGCATGACAACACCAATATCAGCCGCCTTCAGCATTACACGATGCAACATAAAGCGAGCCCTGCTGGAAACAGGGCAGAGTTGCGGCATTTTCCAGCAGGGCTCGCTTTATGTTGCCCAAACCGAACAGCGCGAACATCAATTGCGTATTCAGGCCGCCAAGGCGCGCCGCTATGGCATGCGGTTTCATGAAATATCCCGTAGCGAGGCAGAGAAGCTCCATCCCTTCGTCAATTTTGATGGAATTCGCTGTATCATGTACGAGCCCGACGGAGGGAATGTCGATCCTTCAGGCGTGACCTATGCCTATGCCACAGGGGCGCGGCAGATGGGGGCCGAAATCCAGCGGTTCAATCCGGTAATTGCAACGCGTGCGCAACCAGACGGGTCGTGGATTGTTGATACTGAAAAAGGGTCCATTCATACGCAATGGATCATCAATGCCGCCGGTTTATGGGCGCGGGAAGTCGGGCAAATGGCCGGTATCGACCTGCCTCTTATTCCGACCGAGCATCAATATTTTGTCACAGAGACCATCCCCGAAATTGCCGAACTGGGCCGCCGTTTGCCCTCGATGGCAGATCGCGACGGGGAATATTACCTGCGCCAGGAAGGACAGGGCTTTCTGGTGGGTGCCTATGAAAAAGATATGCGGTTCTGGGCCGAAAAATCGACACCGCTCGATTTCGGGCAAGAGCTTTTCCCCGATGATCTAGAGCGAATCGAACCTAATATTCTTCGTGCGATTGACCGTGTCCCGCTTGTCGGATCGGCTGGTATCAAGCGCGTCATCAACGGCCCCATGATCTGGTCGCCTGATAGCGCGGCTCTGTTTGGTCCGGTTCCCGAACTCAACAACTACTTCTGTTGCAACGGGATTATTCCGGGCTTTTCACAATCTGGTGGCTTGGGCCGTTTGTCGGCCGAGTGGATCGTGGATGGCGAGCCCTCACTCGATCTTTTTGCATGGGACCTGGCGCGGTTTGGCCTTTGGGCCAATCCGCAATTTGTCAAAGCCCGTGTTGCCGATCAATATGCCAACCGCTTCAAAATCCATTTTCCTTATGAAGAGCGTGATGCCGGACGGCCCGTGCGGACCCGGCCAATTTACAACAGTCAAAAATCCATGGGCGCCATTTTTGGCCTCAACTATGGATGGGAGCATCCGTTGTGGTATGCAGTGGCGGGTGAACCGCAATCGGAAACCTACGGATTTACAAGACAGAACTGGTGGGATCCGGTCGGACGCGAAGCACGCATGCTCCGCAACACGGTTGGCCTCATCGATATTTCGAATTTTGCAAAATATCAGGTGAAAGGCGCCGGTGCCTATGAGTGGTTGAGCGCTCTATTTGCCAACAAGATCCCGACAAAAACAGGCTTGACCTGCCTTACCCCCCTGATTGGTGTGCATGGCGGTGTGGCAGGTGACTTTACTGTGACCAAATTGGCAGACGACGATTACCGGATTTTCGGATCAGGAATGGCCGAGCGGTTCCATGCGCGGTTTTTCAAACAGATCCCCCTTCCCGACGGCACAGAATTTATAAGCCTGACGGATGCGATGTGCGGCTTTAATATCGCGGGTCCTTTGGCAAGACAGCTCTTGTCCAAGCTGACCGATGCGGATCTGTCCAATGGCGAGTTTCCCTTCGCACGATCAAAGCAGATCGACGTTGCAGGGATTTCCTGCATTGCATTGCGCCTGAGCTTTACGGGTGATTTGGGATGGGAAGTGTATTGCAGTGAGGCCAATCAAGCACAGCTCTTTGATGTCCTGCTTAAGGCGTCTCAAGACCATGGCGGTGGTCCTGTCGGCAGCCGTGCTCTTGGCAGTTTGCGGCTTGAAAAAGGATATGGCTCGTGGGGACGTGATTACTCGCCTGAATATTGGCCCCATGAAAGCGGGCTCGGCGGATTGGTGCGTTCAGAAAAGCAGTTTCTCAATCGCTCAGCATGGGAGGCCGTTTCTTCAAGCCAGCCACGCTACATGCTGTGCATGATAGAGATTGACGCAACTGAAGCAGATGCCAGTGGCAATGAGCCGATCTTCGATGAAAACGGCAATCCGATCGGCAATGTCACAACAGGTGGCTATGGCTATTTCGTCGAAAAATCATTGGCTATCGGTTATGTCGAAACCCAAGCCTATCGCCCCGGTGCTACAGTCCATGTGGCCATTCTTGGTCGTGATGTGCCAGCCCGGATTCTGGCACAACCACCCTTCGATCCGGACGGTCTCCGGATGCGCGTGTAAGGCTTTCAAGCGGGGCTGACGCTTTATCCTGTTATCTTGCCGGAAGGATGTTTTCCGGCAAGATGTGCAGGGATGCAGTCGACCCCGTATTCAAGCCCCATATGGATCAGGTCGTTCCAGAGGCTTTCGGCAAATCCTCTCAATACGATGATCTCAAAAGCATCATGCCCGATCCGGGCGAGATTGACCGTGATATGTCCGATCAGAGTCATCGCGGATTTGCCCGTCTGGAATTGTGCCGGATCAAGATCGATCGCAGTCCCTTTGGCCAATAAAGCCGAAGCTCGGGGACCGGAAATGCCGATGCGGATGCGGCCATGCGTCTGGTCGGACACGACAGCACGCTCGCCAAGAAGATCTTCAAGATCACGGATCACAACATCTGTGATCGGGTCTTCGCTGGCGATGAGCCATTGCGAGGGACCGGCGACCCGAACATGACAGGCAGGGCGTGCCGTCAGGACGGTAAAAAGATCGCCGCAACCGGGCGCGCCGAGCACATGCAGAAGGCAGGTTTCTGGACAGGCTTGCAAGCGGATACCCGGACCTTCGGGGGGCATGTTTCCGAAAATTCCGTATCGGACATCGGCCAGGACTGCTTTATGAATGAGGTTGAAATCAGGCATGAAGTTTCCGGTTTTCTGGATCGACAAAGACGGGCTGGCACAAAACAGCTTCGGTATATTCATTGCCAAGGGCATTCCAGATCGTCACGTGTTCACCGATCCGTTGCGGTCCGTTTTTGACCAGACCAAGTCCGATCATGTGACCGAGCGTGGGCGAAAATGCGCTTGAGGTGATATAGCCTTGGTCATTTTCGAGGGTCGCGGCGGCCCCCTTAGACAGGATATGCGAACCGGTACGGAATGATTTTGTTTGATCGAGAGGCTTAATGCCAACAAGCCGGTTGCGGTCGGCTGTGGTCAATCCTTCGCGTGACAGCATGGCCTTGCCGATGAAATCGGTTTTCGCGGCTGATACCATTTTGCCCAGCCCGAGATCGTCCGGGGTCACGGTGCCGTTGATTTCGGCATGTGTCACATGGCCTTTTTCGATGCGCATGACACCCAGTGCCTCTGTACCATAGGGGCAGATCCCATAGGACTTTCCGGCAGCCATCACGGCATCGGCCACGCTTTCGCCATAGCCTGCGGGCACGGCCAGTTCATAGGCGAGCTCGCCCGAAAACGAAATGCGGAACAAGCGCGCCGAAAGCTGGCCGCCCAACAGAGTAACCGGTTTCGCGCTCATGAATGGAAATGCCGCATCGGACAGATCGTGATCGACAAGGGCTTGGAGAATGTCGCGTGAGCGTGGACCCGCAATCGCCATTTGCGCCCATTGGTCGGTCGAGGAAGCCAGACGGACATCCAGATCAGGCCAAAGGGCCTGCGCGCAGAATTCCAGATGGGTCATCACACCGGCGGCCAGAGCTGTGGTGGTTGTCAGAAAATAGTGATTGTCGCTGAGACGGCTTGTTGTGCCGTCGTCATAAATCATGCCGTCCTCGCGCAACATCACCCCGTAGCGGGCACGCCCGACAGGCAGTTTCAAAAAAGCGTTGCAATAGACACGGTTAAGAAATTCGGCTGCATCCTTGCCGTAAATCTCGATCTTTCCAAGGGTGGAAACATCGCAAAGACCGGCATGGGACCGCACATTGAGCACCTCGCGATCCACGCTTTGCCGCCAGCCTGTTTCTCCCTCTTGTGCAAACCAGGCCGAACGATACCACAATCCGGTTTCGACAAAGGCCGCGCCATTCTTCTTGGCCCAATCGTGCAAAGGCGATTTGCGGACAGGTTGAAAATTCCGGCCTTTGGCATGGCCTGTCAGGGCACCGAAACTCACGGGCGTATAAAAGGGGCGGAATGTGGTTGTCTGCACTTCGGCAGGCGAGATCCCTCGTGCTTGTGCCAGAATACCAATGGCATTGATGTTAGAGAGCTTGCCCTGATCGGTGGCCATCCCGTTTGTTGTGTAGCGTTTGGCCAGTTCGACATGGCCATAGCCTTCAAGCACGGCCAGTTCGATATCCTTGGCATGCACATCGTTCTGGAAATCGACAAAGGCTTTTTGTTTGCTGTTTTGTACATGCCACACAGTATGGACCGGATGTCCGGGCTCATCGACCGGAGCAAAGGCGGCTTCTGTCTTGCCGAACCCCAATGCGGTCATAGCCTTGCAGGCCTGAATGGTTGCTTCACCAAGACAGGCTTCTATTGTCTGTGCACCTGCGGCCGCTCCGGCCATTCTGAGACCCTGTAAATCCTGCGGGGCAAGGAAAGCGGCTTTGTCTTCGCACCAAACGGGTTTGGCGCCGCGGTGGCAGGCCAGATGGATGACCGGACTCCATCCGCCGGACATAGCGAGGGCATCGGCCCCGATATATTCGCTCCGGCCATTGGCTTCGACAGTCACTCCGCTCAGATATTTGCCGCCATGCGCATCTCGGACCACGCCTTGATGAATAACGCGCGCTTTGCCAGTCCAGACCTCTTCACCCATCGCGCGCGGGTCGACAATGGCGGCTACTTCGAGACCGGCTGCTTCCAGATCGGCGGCGGTCTTGTAACCCGAAGCATTGGTCGTGAAGATAACAGTCCTTTGTCCGGGAGCGATGGCATGCCGGTTCAGGTAGCTTCGCATGGCACCCGCCAACATCACACCGGGAATGTCATTGCCACCGAAAACGAGTGGCCGTTCTTCTGCGCCGGTGGCAAGAATGGTCTCGCGGGCAATAATGCGCCACAATCGTTCCACTGGCCTGTTGGGGTCAGGCCGCGCACTATAGGCTTGCACACGCTCGACTGCACCGAAGACATTGTCGTCATACCAACCAAAAACGGTTGTGCGCGGGAGGAGGGTGACATTGGGCAGGGCGGAGAGTTCTGCGATGATGCTCTTGCGAAAGTCGTTGGCGGACTGTCCTGCGATAGTTCCGCTCTCCCGCAACAATGAACCACCCAGTTCGAAACCTTCATCGGCGAGAATGACACGTGCTCCGGCACGGCGTTCATCATCCGGGGCTCTTGACCATTTTGGAGAAAATGGAAGGTGCGATCGAATATCCTCTGGACCGGTCGACAATGGCCCATTTTGCCGGAATGAGCACCCGCCATCTGGATCGGCTGTTTGCCGATCACATGGGCTCGACCTTCATTGCCGAATATCGAAAGATCCGGCTACAGCATGCCCGGCGCTTGTTAATGCAAAGTCCGCTCTCGATTGCGGAAATTGCTTATGCCGCAGGCTTTTCCAGCGTCGGACATTTTTCAAGGGTTTACCGCGCTCATTATGGAGATACGCCCCGCGCAATACGCAAATAAGCACGCGGGATCTACAATGCGTCACGTCCTTTTGCACAAAGTCTCTTTTAAGCAAAATTTGGTCTCTTTTTGTCACGATCAGGACAGGCCGCCGGTCTATCACTGGATCAATTGCTTTCGGGACCAATTCATCGGCTTGCAGTAGTGGAGCGCCAGTAAGATGCAACCTTGCTTGTTTATTCTTAACCTTTCTTGCGAAGACAGGCCCGGAATTGTTGCGGCAGTCACAACCGAGCTTGCAGGCATCGGCGGCAATATCGAGGAAAGCAACCAATTCTTTGATCGCCGCACTCAACGATTTTTTATGCGGATTGCCTTTACAGTCAAAGGCGATGCAGGAAAAGATTCCATAGAAAGAAGCCTCAAGCCGGTCATCGAGAGATTCGGCATGCGCATCAGCCTAACCGATACCGCGCGCAGGCCGAAAATCATTATCATGGTCTCGAAATTCGATCATGCTCTGCTTCATCTTATTTACCAGATCAGGGTGGGCTGGCTCAAAGCTGATGTCGCCGCCATTGTGTCAAATCACGAGGACAGCGCACGCACAGCGGACAATGAGGGAATTCCTTATTATTGCTGGAAAGTGACCAAGGACAACAAGGCTGAACAGGAAGAAAGACTGCTGGAGCTGATGCGCGAGAAGGATGCTGATCTTGTCGTTTTGGCAAGGTATATGCAGGTGTTGTCCGATCAGCTTTCAACGCGGCTATTTGGTAAAGTGATCAATATCCATCATTCGTTTTTACCGAGCTTCAAAGGAGCCAAGCCTTATCATCAAGCCCATGAACGCGGTGTGAAACTGATCGGCGCGACAGCGCATTATGTGACTCCCGATCTTGATGAAGGGCCGATCATCGAGCAAGAAACCGAACGCGTGACCCATGTCATGGATCCCGATGATTTTGTTGCTGCAGGACGCGACATCGAAAGCCGTGTTCTCGCCCGCGCCGTAAAAATGCATCTGGAAAACCGCGTCATGCTCAACGGCAACAAGACCGTTGTTTTTCCGTAGAAAATTGAATTGATTTCGATGCGTTAGAAGCAAATGCCGACAATATGCCTTAATGGACTTGGATATTCTTGTCTGGTTTTGAAAGGCTTAATTGGTCGATTGAGAGAACCCGTCCGGCGGGTGTGACCACGCCAGGCCCGGCCAAGAATTTAGAATTTTTACAGTTGAGGCTGCCCATTCAATTGATCCGGTGGAGTCAGGACAGTCGCTACTTACCAATACGATGTCGCGGGCTATCAATCCAATACTTGAGGAATACGGATTTCCTATCACATGCCTGACTTACTTTCGAAACGGCAGGCTCATGGAGTGTTTGACTTCCTTCAAAATCACATTCGTGCGGACAAATCGGATACCGGGCAGACGGAACATAAAATCGTCCAGAAAGATATTATAGGCATTGATGTCTTTGACGACGACGCGCAAATGGTAATCGGCGTCGCCGGTCGTGGCATAACATTCCAGCACCTCTGGGCGGGCGATGACACGGGACACGAATTCTTCGACAAATTTGGTGTCGTGCCGCTCAAGCGATACATGCAAGATGGCAGACATCTGAAAACCGGCCTTTTCCCGATCGACAATCGCAGAATAGCCAAGCAGGACACCGGCTTCCTCCAATGATTTGATACGCCGCCAGCAGGCCGAGCTTGAAAGTCCGAGATCTTCGGCCAGACGCTGATTGGTCATCCGGCCGTCGCGCTGGAGTTCGTACAGGATTCGCTCGTCTTGTCTTTCCAGCATCTCTTCCTCCGAAATCTCATTTGAATAAGTTTACCGTTATTCATTGATATATGGAAATTTATTTCATTTTTCGATGATTTCAATCAATCATCGGAGATTAATTCCGGATTGCGGGCGATATCCTTTCGGCAGATCTTTTCGAAAGGTTGCCCATGCCCGATCCTGTTATGCTTGATGATTACAAACTGGAAGATCGCTACGAACGGACCGAAGGACGGGTCTTTCTCACAGGCACGCAGGCGCTGGTGCGTATTGTGTTGGATCAGGCCAAACGGGATCAGGCGGCGGGTCTGAAAACCGCAGGATTTATCTCCGGCTATCGGGGGTCACCTCTGGGGGCCGTCGATCAGGAGTTGTGGCGAGTTCGCGACAGGCTCTCGACCTATGGCATCGAATTCATCCCGGCGGTGAACGAGGATTTGGCCGCTACGGCGGTGCTGGGCTCGCAACAAGTCGAAACACACCCCGATCGGAAAGTCCAAGGCGTATTCGGTCTCTGGTACGGGAAGGGACCGGGTGTCGACCGGTCCGGCGACGCATTGAAACATGGCAATGCCTATGGATCATCCCCCCATGGCGGTGTGCTGGTTGTGGCGGGCGATGATCATGGTTGTGTTTCGTCTTCCATGCCCCATCAATCCGATGTGGCATTCATGAGCTGGATGATGCCGGTTTTGCATCCCGCCAGCGTCAGCGAATATCTCGCCTTCGGCGAATATGGATATGCATTGAGCCGCTTCTCCGGCATGTGGGTTGGCTTCAAGGCCATCTCCGAGATTGTAGAGTCCGGCAGTTCCTTTGCAATCCAACCTGACAGGATTTTCAACCACCCGGACGTTTCTGCGCCTGCCGGAGGCCTACACTATCGTTGGCCCGATTTGCCCGGTCCGCAAATCGAAGAGCGGTTTGAATACAAGAAGAAAGCGGTATTTGCCTTTGCCAAGGCCAACCCGATCGACAGGGTCATTTACCCCTCGGACTGCGCATCCTATGGCATTGTCACTGCCGGCAAAGCCCATGCCGATACGATGGAAGCCTTGAGACTGCTGGGCCTTACAGACGCGCGGTGCAAAGCCCTTGGTATTGAAATTTACAAGGTCGGGATGGTTTGGCCCTTGGAGCCTTCCGCCGCTTTGACCTTTGTTGAATCAAAAAAAGAGATTCTCGTCGTCGAGGAAAAGCGCGGCATTATCGAGAGCCAGCTGAAAGAATATTTTTATGACCAGCCCGGCTCGAAGCCGCACTGTATGGTCGGGAAATATGACGAACTCGGCAATGCCCTTGTGCCATGGATTGGTGAACTGACACCCCTGACCATTGCAAAGATTATTGCGCGGCGTCTTGACCGGTTCTTCCCCGCGCTCGATTTGCCTGGGCGGGTCTCCTCGCTCGAAGTCTCTGCCATCAAACCGATTGCCGCAATGGGTGGAGCCCGAACACCGTATTTCTGCTCGGGATGTCCCCACAACCGCTCCACAAAAGTGCCTGAAGGATCGGCCGCACTGGCCGGTATCGGTTGCCACTTTATGGCGAGCTGGATGGACCGTAAAACCGGTTCTCTCATTCAGATGGGTGGTGAAGGAGTGAACTGGGTTGCCTCGTCATTGTTCACGGGCAAAGGACACATATTCCAGAATTTGGGCGAAGGAACCTATTATCATTCCGGTTCGACAGCCATTCGACAGGCTATCGCGGCCAAAACCAACATCACCTATAAAATCCTCTTCAACGATGCCGTCGCGATGACCGGCGGACAGCCTGTCGACGGGCCTGTCAGCATCCCCATGATTGCCCATGGCCTGCGTGCGGAAGGGGTCGAGCGCATTGCCATTGTGTCGGACAAGCCGGATGCCATTACCCAAAGCCTTTTACCCTCTGGCACAACCATTGATCATCGCGATCATCTGGACGCGGTCCAGAGAGAATTGCGTGATATTCCCGGTGTGACCATTCTGATCTATGACCAAGTCTGTGCAACCGAACAGCGCAAGCGCAGAAAGCGGGGCACTGCTCCGGATATCCCGCAATTCGCCCATATCAACGCCCGTGTTTGCGAGGGATGCGGCGATTGTTCTGACCAATCCAATTGTTTGAGCGTCGAACCTGTCGAAACGGTTTTCGGTCGCAAACGAAAGATCAACCAGTCCAATTGCAACAAGGACTTCTCCTGTCTTGACGGGTTTTGTCCGAGCTTCGTCACCATTGAAGGCGGCACTCGCCGCAAAGCCGGAATACCGGCTTTTGACGTGCAAGGTCACGTCGATCAGCTCCCTGCACCCCGGCCCCATCATCTCGACAAGCCGTTCAACCTTTTGATCGCAGGGATCGGAGGCACCGGCGTTGTCACCTTCGGCGCGATTCTCGGCATGGCTGCCCATCTCGAAGGTCTGGGCGTATCCGTTCTCGATTTCACTGGATTTGCCCAGAAATTCGGACCCGTTTTAAGCTATATGCGCTTTGCCAAAGAGCCGGACGATTTGAATCAGGTGAGGATTGATCATGGGTCATGCGATGCCCTGATGGCCTGTGATCTTGTCGTGGCAACATCGGAAAAAGCATTTTCCCGATACAGCGAACAGACGAAGGCTGTGATCAGCCTTTCAGAGATGCCCACAGGCGAACTCATCCGCAATCCTGATGCCAGCCTGAATAGCGACAAGCGCCTGCAGGCTATCGGTGCGGCGATCGGGCATGAGCATATCGCGGCCATTGATGCCAATGCCCTGTCCGAAACTTTTCTGGGCGAGGCCGTCTTTGCCAATATGATTTTGATGGGTGCGTGCTGGCAAAACGGGCTGATCCCGCTGTCATATGAAGCCATTGTAAGAGCCATTGAACTGAACGGGATGTCGACTGATAAAAACAAGCTGGCCTTTTCTCTCGGCAGGCTCGCCGCAGTCAATCCGGAGGCTTTGAAGGCACGGTCAAAACACAATGCCGATCTTGATTATTCCGAGCTGATGAAGATCTACATGGCCGAACTCGAAGCGTATCAAAACGAAACTTATGCCCGTCGCTTCATGCAGTCTGTCCAGACGGTTTACGACGCAGAGACGTCGATCGGTCAGAACAAGCTCTCGATCGCAGTCGCGAAATCATTGTTCAAGCTGATGGCTTACAAAGACGAGTACGAGGTTGCCCGTCTCCATACGCGGGAAGATTTTTTAAACGAATTGTCTGAAACTTATGAGGGTGATCTCAGGGTCTCGTATTATTTTTCAGCACCCATTTTCGCACTGTTTCAACCGACCCGCCCAAGACCGGCAAAGATCCGTTTGGGACCTTGGGTGCATCCGATTCTGAAGCATCTTGCCAAGCTGAAATGGCTCAGACATACGCCCTTTGATCCATTCGGCTGCACTGCCGAGCGCCGGTCCGAAGTTGAACTGGTGGATTGGTTCGAGGCCATCATTCCCCGAATAATTGACAGGTTAACGGTTGATAACCACTCAAAGCTGGTTACTCTGGCCGGATTGCCCATGCAGATCCGTGGCTACGGCTTTATAAAGCACAAGAACATTCAATCGACCAAGATTGCCGTTGAAAAGCTACTCGGGGAGTGCGCGGTCAAATGAGCAAGCGTGACACATCCAACAGTCAGAGCCCGGATCAGATGTCAAACAAACTGACGATTGTCGACCTCCCCAAAGGGGTCCGCAAGATCACGAAAAAGCCTGCAAATTCCGCCGAAATCGGGAAATCGATCGGGATTGAAGTCCGCACCCTGCGTCAAGCGGCCGGAAGGAATATTCAAGAGCTGGCTTCGCTATGCGGCTTGTCGGCCGCCATGCTCTCACGCATTGAACGAGGCAATGTCTCCCCGTCTTTGGCCTCTGTCGCCACCATCGCCCAGGCACTGCAGGTTCCGGTCGGGCGGCTTTTTGCCAATGTTGAAAGTCGAAGCGATTTTTCCATGGTCCGGGCCGGACAAGGAATTGTCATCCAGCGCTTCGGAGCCAAAGGTGACCAGAAATACGAGCTCATCGGTAACGTGCTTTCAGGCCATCTGTTCGTGGAGCCGTATCTGGTGACGATCGATGCCCCCATCAAAGAAAAGTCGGCTTATCAGCATACAGGCGTTGAATTCGTTCATGTGCTCGAAGGGTCGATGACCTATAAATATGGTCAGGCGACACAGATTTTGAGCCCCGGCGACTCCATGCTTTTCGATTGCAACGGCCCCCATGGCCCTCAGGAAGCGATCAAGTTGCCGGTGAAGTATCTGTCGGTTGTGGTCAATATGCGCAGTTGAAATATTTACTGACAGTTAAATCGTTTTTAAGCCAATTGACACTATAAATCAGAATATTAGCATCCATGTTGTAAATCTGAAGCCTTCGAAAGAGGGGGGAGGTCGCGGGGCGTATTTGTCCCTGCGGCTATAGCCATGGAGGAAAAAATGACTGGATTCAGAAAGCTCTTGACGCTTGCCGTTACAGGGCTGTCACTGTCCTTGGGCATGCTCGCAGGCAGCGCCGATGCCCAAGAGAAATTGAAGCTGGCCACGGAAGGGACTTATCCGCCGTGGAACTATCGCGATCCCTCGGGCAAACTCGTCGGCTGGGATGTGGAAATCGGCTTTGCCCTGTGCGAGCGGATGAAAGTGGAATGCGAGTTCGTTGCACAGGAATGGGACGGCATTATCCCCGGTTTGAATGCGAAAAAATTTGATCTCATCGTCGCAAGCATGGGCATCACCGCCAAGCGCAAGGAGCAAGTCGCGTTTTCCAATGCCTACAAAGATACAATCTCGAAATTTGTCGCCAAAAAGGGCGCTGTCAAAGATACATCGGTTGATGGCCTTGCGGGCAAGCGGATTGGCGTTCAGCGTGGTTCGATCCAGCATGATTTCCTGACCAAAACCTACACCAAGTCCGACATTGCGGTTTATGACAAGACAACGGATGTCGAGCTTGATCTGCTGTCGGACCGCGTCGATGTCATGTTGCAAAACAAACTGACGAGCTTCTCCGGCTTTTTCAAAAAGGCAGAATCGTCCGGCTATGAATTTGTCGGTCCCGATTTGAAGGGTGGCCTGCTGGGCGAGGGCAGTGGCATTGCGATGCGCAAGGAAGATACGCAACTGCGCGACCGGGTGAACAAGGCGCTTGCCGAAATCATTGCCGACGGCACACACGAGAAAATTTCTGCGAAATATTTCCCGTTCAAACTTCTCGAAAACTAAAAACGAGGCTGCGCTGGTCGCGGCCCATTCTCACAGCAGGAAGACGAGATGATCAAGTTCGCTACTCTTGGGCCCGGCGGCACAAATCACGAGCTCGTGACACAGCGCTATATTGATTTTCATCAACTAAAAGAAACCGAAGTGGTTCCTGTCGGCGACTTTAGCCTTGCTGTGGACATGCTGAAGGACGGGCGCGTTGATTACATCATTCAATGCGCTGTCCATCCCGATACGCCCAACACGTTGGGCCATAATTTCCGCTCTATCTATATCGTTGATACGTTCATTTCACCGAGCAAAGACCTGGCCGTCTTAACGCGCAAGGAGATAGCCAATCCGAAAACAATCGGCGCGATCATCCCTGCAACGGAAGCCTATGCCGACCTCTCAAAATGGGAAACGAGAGTCCCTGTCTATTCGATACCGGTTATCGTTGATAAAATGTTGGCGGGAGAGCTTGATTCAGGCCTTGTCTACCTTGATTACACGGAAAAATATCCGGATCGTTTCCGCATCGAGCAGGTGATCGGCAGTCCGGATGACGCATGGATCGTGTATGGTTTGACGCGCACATATAAAGAGGGTGTGCAGGCATGGCCTGACAGCCCTATCGCCGATCAATTCCGCCGTCTGGCAAAAAAGTGAATTTTATTGTCAGATAGTGTGAGCGGATTCAAAAAGGTGCCCCGATGATGGACTACCTTCCCAACCTCCTCTTCGGTGCGCTCGTCACACTGGCCGTTGCCTTCATGGCAATCGCCATGGGTTCGGTATTTGGCCTTTTGGGAGCCATCGCCCGTCTGAGCCAGTCAAGGATCGCGAAGGCCATTTCAGGTTTCTACATCACGGTTATCCGGGGCACGCCCGATCTGATCATTATTCTCGTGATCTATTTCGGCGGCACGGTCGGCTTGAGCAAATTGTTTGGCCAAACAGTTGCGGTCAATGAATTCACCGCCGGATCTTTCGCGCTTGCCTTTGTCTTTGGTGCCTATGCCACCGAGATTTTCAGGGGCGCAATCGGTTCAATTCCACAGGGGCAAACCGAAGCGGCCCGCGCTTTGAGTCTTCCTCGCTTCATCGTCTTTTTCCGGATCATTCTCCCGCAAGCATGGCGATTGGCCCTGCCCGCCTTCGGAAATCAATCGATCATCGTGATCAAGCAGACCTCGCTGATTTCTGTGGTGGGCCTTGAAGAGCTCATGCGCTCCGCCTCGATCGCGGCCGGGGCCTCGCGCGAGCCTTTCAAATGGTATTTCACAGCGGCCTGCATCTATCTGATGATGACGAGCCTTATGACGCTGTTGCTTCGTTATGCCGAGGCGCGATCCAATCTGGGCATGAGGAGAAGCTGAGCCATGCTTGATTTCGACCTCATGATGGAAGTCTTGCCGAAGCTCTGGCAGGGTGTCGGAATGACCGGCCGTCTTTCCCTGCTGATCCTGCTTCTCGCTTTCGTCTTGGCTCTCCCGTTGGCTTTCGCGCGGAATGCGAAGCACCGGATTCTATCTGTTCCTGCAAACGCCTATATTCTGTTTTTCAGGGGCACTCCGGCTCTCATTCAGGTCTTTCTTGTCTATTATGGAGCGGGACAATTTCCTTGGATTCGCTCGTCAATGGCCTGGACCATTTTGCGCGATCCGTTCTGGTGTCTCATCATTGCGCTCGGCATGAATGGAGCCGCCTATAGCGCCGAATTGTTTGCGGGTGCCATGCGCAATGTCTCGCGTGGCGTGATCGAGGCCGCTCGCGCGCTTGGGCTAAGCTGGTATGCGACTGTCCGCACCGTGATTTTTCCGATCGCATTGCGCTCAGCCCTGCCTGCCTACAGCAATGAAATCATTTTGACGATCAAAGCGACATCGCTTGCCAGCACGATCACCATTATGGATTTGACAGGCATGGCCCGTTTGGAAGTCGCGCGGACCTATGCGCCCTATGAGGTCTTTCTCACGGCCGCCGCCATCTATGTCGCAATCACCGCTTTGCTGACACAGGCGCTCAAGCAGTTGGAACGGCGCGTGATAACGCACTGAATGTCTGACAAACCACTTGCTGTTGCGCTGATGAGCCATGTTTCCAGAAGTCATGCGGATGTTGACTGCAATCACGGACCAGCCCGCGTTTTTATTCCGGCTTCGGTAAGGCCGATGTGAAAGCATTGATTATTCATCCAAGCAATTGCGGCAAACCAATCCATAAAGCACAATGTCCTGCCGCAGTGAGAAGCGCATCCCAGACCAGTTATCATTTACAACTCCTGACCCAAGGATCTGACAGAATGACATTGAACGGCTCAGTCAAAAATCTCGGCGGAATCCATGCCGCTTTGCTCACGCCTTTTGACAAAGACGACACCATCGATTGGGCGTCGACGGAGGCTCTTGTCAATTTTACCATCAAGCAAGGCGTGCATGGTCTTTATGTCAGCGGAAGTTCCGGTGAAGCGATGTTGCAAAGCATTGCGGAGCGGTCGGATTGTCTGCGCCATGTCGCCGCATTGGCCAAGGGAAAACTTGCGCTTATTGCGCAGGTCGGAGCGGTGGCGACCCGTGATGTTCTGACACTTTCAGAGATAGCCCATTCATCGGGATATCAGGCGATTTCGGCCGTCACACCTTACTATTACCAATTCTCCCGCGCAGAAGTTTTGGCCCATTACCAGACGATTGCCGACAATTCCGCCTTGCCGCTGATCATCTATAATTTCCCGGCCATTACCCAGGCCTTCAGTGTCGCAGAATTATCAAACCTGCTTCAGCACCCGAATATCATTGGTGTCAAACACACTTCGACAGACCTTTTTGCCTTGGAGCGGTTGCGCAGACACTGTCCGGATGCGTTGATTTACAATGGCTATGACGAGATGTTTCTGGGTGGCCTGAGCATGGGGGCCAGCGGCGCCATCGGGACCACTTACAATCTGATGGGAGACGTTTTTGTCGCCATAGCCAGCGCCTATCAACAAGCCCATACCGCCAAGGCTCTGGAACTCCAGCGGATGGCCAATGTCATCATCGAGGCCCTCATCGAAGTGGGGGTCATTCCCGGCTGTAAAATGGCTTTGGAGATGATGGGTGTTCCGGTTGGTTTGGCCCGCCCGCCATTCAGACGGCTCAACAATGACGACAGAAAGCGTTTGGAAACGGCGCTTGCCCCGCTATTGGCATGGCGCGAAGGCCAGCAATAACAGAAAGGGCCAGCCGTAAGGTTCAGCCTTGCGCCAGAAGGGCATCGGCGATGGCGGTGCCGCTGGTCCATGCCGCCTCGACTCTGGGGCCGATACACCAATCGCCCCCCAGATAGAGGGTGCCGTCCGCACTGCACAGAAACCTCTGCCCCAGCGCCTGCGTCACCCTTGCATAGCGCCACCGATGCGATGCGGCATGGATCACGCGGTCCGGTGTAACGCCCAAACGTTCGCACAGGAGCGGCAAAATCACGGCCGTTATGTCCTCTAAGCTCTTTTCCAGATGGGCCACGCTGAACGCCTCATTGGCCTGTGCAACCCACAACGCGCCGCAACCCTGAGGGCGACCGGACTTGGAACTGTCCAGCGCGATCCAGGACAGGGGATCATCGGGATTCTTCAAGGTGATAAAGGGCGCGGGCGCTTCTACTGCGGCCATCAAGGTCAGGCACGGCGCCAGCCGGACCGGAGCCACCTCTGCCACCAGCGGATGATCTGCCCCCAGAAGGCCAGCCAGTTGAGGGGCCGGTACTGTCACCACAACACGGGTGGCACGGAGCGAGCCATTCTCCAGATCCAGCACCCAGCCATCGCCGTCATGGTGCAACCGCGTCACCAGCGACTTCTGCCTGATGTCCAGACCGGCTCCGAGTGCTTTGGCTATCGCCGACATGCCCGCCACACCCACATGATGCGTGCGGCCCGTGCCATCAGGCCAATCAGCCACAGAGAGGTGGCGCAGAGCCGCCGCAAATTCCGCGCTATGGGCGTTCACGAACTGCGCGCCATGATCAAATTGCATGGGGCCTTCGCGCCGCGTCGCCACACGCCCGCCGATACCACGCCCCTTGTCCAGCACAATCGAGGCCTGCCCCGCATCCGCCAACCGCCGCGCACATGCGAGCCCCGCCATACCCGACCCGATGATCACGATCACGACTGCACCTCTTTGATTATCCCCGGACGATTAGGACCGGCCTTTGAGAACCATACCGCAGACTATCGTTATGCAAAACCGATTCGATAAAATTTATAATTCAAATTCAAGAAGATAGATGTTACGATTTTGATCAATTCAGGCGCGCAGTTTCCCCATTGATTTCATAAGGCACCGGCATGACTCAAGCGCTCAAACTTTCGATAACCCATCATCAGACGCGCCCGGAACCGGTGGCGCGGCCGTTCCAGTTGACCAGCCAGATTTGGAAGGGTGGGCCTTGCATCGGCGGCACGCTCGACGTGTCGCAACGCGGGCAGATCAACGGGCCGGTGCATTGGTGCCACCTCAACGATCTGACAGCCGATGCCCCTGCGCCAGCCGAAGCCGAATGGGATCTGGAGCAGATCAATCCCAAGGACCAGCTGTCACCCGATGGCGCGGCCTTTCTGATGGTGGTCGCGATGAGCATCGCGCCGCAGGTCGAAGAGGAATTCAATGACTGGTATGAAACCGAACATATCCCGCTGTTGCGGCAGGTGCCGGGTGTCATCTGCGGTCGCCGTTTCAAATTGCGGCAAGTGCCGCACCGCTACGCCGCCATCTATCATATGACCGGACTTGAAGCCTATGCGGCCCAGCCGATCTGGCACACGGCGGATACCACACCCTGGATCAAACGTCTGCGCCGCTACCAAATCGACCGTCACTATTACATGTACCAGCCTGACTGAGCTGAAGCGGTTCAGGCTCCGTGCCGCCGTGGCTTATTCGATCACGCCGGCATGGGCCATTGTATCCATCTCATCGGCGGTAAAATCCAGCTCCTGCAGAATGGCGCGGGTATGTTCGCCCAGACCCGGGCCGATTTTGCGGTCACGCACCAAGCCCGAATGTTGCAAGGGGTTGGCCAGATGCATCACATTGCCTTCCACCGCATCGGGAACCTGCGAGACAATCTGGCGGGATTGGGCAATGTCGGAGGCAATGGCCTCATCGGGATCATAGACCGGCGTGATAGGAATACCGTGTTCGCGCATCATCGTCACCAAAGCATCACGCGGCATCGAGCGGCAGAAATCAGCGACGCCCTGCTCGTAACGCACCGTATTGTTGCCATGCGAGGTCAGTCGGTCCTCCAGACTTTCATCCTTGGAAATCAGATCGGTGCGACCGATGAGGGTGCAGAACTTGGCCCAGATTTTGGCTTCGAGCAGACCGACCGTCACCGCCTTGCCGTCACCGGTGGCATAGCAACGGTAACGCGGGTTGGTGCCCCAGACTTCGATTTCGCGCTTGTCGGCCAGATCAGTGGCGCGCCCCAAGGCTCCGGCCAGCCGGATATCGAGCATCGACATCACGGAATCATACATCGATATATCGACATTCGATCCCTTGCCGCTTCTGAGCATCTTGATATAGGCGGCCAGAATACCGATCACGGCAGTGGCCCCGCCCGCATAATCGGCGGCGTGGAACGGCGGATTGCGCGGAAAATCACCGGGAGTGAAAAAGCCGCCCAGCAGACCGGTCAGGCTCTGGATCGCCAGATCATGGCCGGGTGAATGGGCATAGGGTCCGGTCTGGCCAAAGCCGGAAATCGAGCAATAAACCACTTTCGGATTGATGGCCGAGGCTTGCTCATAACCGACACCGAGCTTGTGCGCGCCACCGGGCCGGAACGATTCCACCACAATATCGGCCTGCCCGAACAATCTCTGTTTGAACGGTTCGGCGAGACGGTGGCCAAGGTCGATGGCAATCGAGCGTTTGCGCGAATTGACCGAATGGAAATAGACACTGTCGCGGTTGTAGCGCGGCGGATTGTAACGGCTGGGATCACCGAAGCCGACATGCTCGACCTTGATCACCTCTGCACCCAAATCGGACAGATATTGCGTGCACCACGGACCGGGCAGATGGCGCGACAGATCGACCACTTTCACACCGTAAAAGGGAAGCTCGTGGTCGGGGATGGCGTGTTGGGACATGAGGTCTCTTTGTTCAAATGATGTTTTTGGATTTCAGGACAGCCAGCCGATCGGCATCAAGACCGAGCAAGCCGCTATAAATCTCGTCATTGCAGGCACCCAACGGCAGACCGAGATGGTCGATCTGCGGCGGGGTTTCCGACATGCGCGGAAAGGGGGCGGGAACCACCACCGATCCGTTGATCTCGTCCTGCATCGCCAGCAAATCGCCACGGGCCTTGTAGTGCGGATCATCGAAAATATCGGCCACGCTCAATAGCGGACTGCATGGCACTTCATGCGTGTCGCAAATCGCCCGCACCTCTTGGGCCTCCAGCGAGGCGACCCAATTGACGACAACAGCTGTGACGATGTCGCGTTTCTTCAACCGGTTGGCGATGGTCAGATAATAGGGATCAAGCAATTTGGGATCACCGATCATGGCGGCCAGACGCTCGAACATTTTGTCGCTTGAACAGGTAATCGCCAGCCACCGGTCATCCTTGGTCTGGAAGTGGCCATGCGGCACGAGATTGTGGGTCTCGGCCCCCATGCGGACACGCACCGTGCCATTATGGGCAAAGGCCGGCACCATTTCATCCATATAACGGAACGGAGCCTGATAGAGGGCCAGATCGATCATCTGCCCGCGCCCCGAACTCCCGGCCTCCCGCAAGGCCACCATCACGGCAAAGGCCGCCCACACACCCGAAGCATAATCGGCCAGCGTGCTGGCCCCGGGGGTGACGGGCGGACGGTCCGGCTCGCCACAGACAAGGCTCAGTCCGCTAAAGGCATGGGCAATGCGGGCAAAGCCCGGCAGGGAGCTGTTGGGCCCGGTCTGCCCGAAGGCGCTCAGCCGCAACATCACCAGCTTCGGATTGATGGCTTTGAGCACATCATAACCCAAGCCCCATTTCTCGAATGTACCGGGACGGAAATTTTCGATCAGAACATCGGACACAGCCACCAGCGATTTCAAAATTTCGGCCCCTTCGGGCTGGCGGAAGTCGAGTGTGACCGGCTTCTTGTTGCGGGACTCGCTCGTCCAGTTCAGCGTATGGCCTGCATCCGTCATGGTGCCAAACCGGCGCAACGGATCGCCGATCTGGGGTTGTTCCAGCTTGATGATGTCGGCCCCGAACTCGCCCATCAGGGTTGCCGCGAAAGGCGCGGCCAGAAATGTCGCCGCATCCAGCACGCGAACGCAGGACAGCGGACCCTTATGGGCTTGTGGTGCAGAGGACATAGGCAATCACTTTTCTGGGTCAGGAATCCGTAGGGGACACTTTGCGGAACAGGCCATGCCGCCGTGTTGTCAGATGCGGCCGGATGGTGTCGGCCCAACCGCAATCAATCGACGCCTGTTTCCATGCCGCGGATTTTGGCACATCGGGTGTATCGACCTCATAGACAGCCAGATATTCCGGCATATCGGCCACATCGGACCATTCGAGCTTGTAGCGGTTGGCACTGGACACGCCCGGCACCGTCAGGAGATTGGGCACATAACCCTCGTCATACAAGCGGGTAAACTCATCTTCCAGATGGGTCGGCACCGCGAGTTGGGCGAGATAGAGATAAGCACTCATGCCGTGGGCTCGGTCAGCGTGAACGAGGGCCGTTCAGCCACACTCGCGATCAGGCTTGCCAGATGCGGATGGGTGGCGCGCCAATCATGCGGATAACGGAAATCGGCATAGAGCATGGCCACACCCAGCATCAGTGCGACGAAATCGGGTTGCGCACCAGCAGAGGCCGAACGCCCGGCCAGCTGATGTTCGACACGGTCGAGCGTGCGGGCAAAGCGTTGCTCTTCGCGCACCATCATTTCGGGCATCTGTTTGTCGTCCGGCCTGCGGGTTTCCAGCAAGCGGTTGACGGCGGCCTCGATCAGGCCATGGGCCAGAACATGCCACTGCAAAGCCTCGATCCGCTTGGGTCCGTGGCTCGGAATCATGCGTCGGGCCTCGTCACGCGATTGATCAAGCGCATCGATGATGGCCAGTGAATCATAAACCACTTGCCCGTCAGACATGACCAGCACGGGCACTTTTCCCAAAGGGTTGAGCCCCAGCAACAGCTCCGATTTCGCCCAGGGGTCTTCGGGAACGAATGTTACCGGCAGATCAAACTCGGCCGCCAATACACGGATTTTACGCACGAAAGGCGAGGTCTTCGATCCATAGAGTTTCATCACATCCCCATCACGGTTGGCAGTGCAAACAAGACGAGGCATGGCGGAGTGATCCCGCCATGCCAAATGCTGGATTTATTGCGCCCACAGGGCATTGGTTTCGGCCTGTTCCTTGCGCACGCGGGCTTCCATGTCCGCGGCGTTGGAATAGGATGTCAGCAGGCCGACTTTCAGCAAGGATTCCTTGATGGCCGGATCGGCGGTAATTTCTTTCACAGCCTGATCCCATTTGGCGACGATATCGGCAGGCAGGCCTTTGGGGCCGGAGAAGCCGATCCAGTACAGCACTTCGATGCTCGGAAAACCGGCCTCTTTGGCGGTCGGTGTATCAGGCAGGTTGGGCCAACGCTCGGACGAGGCGACCGCAAGCACCCGCAGTTTTTTGGCCTGCAGAGGCGCGGCAATCGCGCTGTAGGAGCCGACCCCCAGATTGACATGCCCGCCCGCCGTCATCGTCACAGCCTCGGAACCGCCCTTGAGCTGCAAGGCGCGGGTTTTGGTGATGTCGATATTCAAGGCCTTGAAAAACTGCCGGTTCAGCATGTCCTGGGCACCAGCGCCACCCAACGAGGTCCAGGTAAAGCTGGATGGATCTTTCTTGGCCGCATCGGCCGCATCCTGCAGGGTCTTGAACGGAGAATCGATGTGCACGATAAATTTCATCGGCGTATAGGCGGCAATCGCCATGAATGTGCGATCGTAAATTTTGAACGGCAGGGTTTTGACAGCCGTTTCAAGCATGGAGCTTTGCGGCGGACCATCGGCCAGAATCGTATAGCCTTCAGGCGCGGCATTCATCACGTCATTGACGGCAGGCACTGTATTGCCGCCGGGTTTGTTGATGACGCGGACAGGCACTTTCCAGCGGTTCTCAAGGGCTGTCGCAATCACGCGCATGCCCAGATCGGTCGAGGCCCCGGCCGCAAAAGGCACGATGATTTCAATCGGCTTTTTCGGATAGCCCTCTTCCGCCTTCACCGGTGACAGGCCGAGGACAAACGCTCCTGCCATTGCCAGACCCAAACCGAGGCTGGCCCGTTTACTGGGTTGCATCTTGATCACTGTTGTCATGTCTCTCTCCCGATCTCTCTTTTTATTGATTGCCCGTATCCTGCTCCCGCAAAGGGATCATGTCTCATTGGTGCTTTCTTCAATCAGATGGCTGATCTCGCTCGAGCGGCTCCGCATATAGGTCGTCAGACCAATCACCAGCACCGCCATGATGGTCAGTGTCAGCGCAATCGGACGGTTGACGATGAAAGACAGACTGCCACCCGACAAAGACAAAGCCTGCCGCAAGGATTGCTCCAGCATCGGGCCAAGCAGGAAGCCGAGGATCAACGGGGCAAGCGGCATCTGGTAACGGCGCATGGCATAGCCGATCACTCCGAACCCGATGGCGACCCAGACATCGAACATGGTGTTGCGCGGCGCATAGGCACCGATCAGGCAGACGGCCAGCACAACCGGCCCGAGAATACTGTAGGGCACATTGCTCAACCGCGCCCACAAGCCGACCAGCGGCAGGTTGAGAACAAGCAACATGGTGTTGGCAATCAGCATGGACCCGATGATGGTCCAGACAAACACGCCTTGGGTTTCAAACAGCATCGGTCCCGGCGTGAGGCCGTTGATCATCAAAGTGCCCAGAATGATGGCCAGAGCCGGACTGGTCGGAATCCCCAAAGCCAGCAACGGAATAAATCCGGCCATGGCGGTGGCATTGTTTGCGGCCTCTGGCCCTGCCACACCTTCGATCATGCCCGTGCCGAATTTTTCCGGTGTTTTGGAAACGCGCTTTTCGATGTCGTAGCAGAGATAGGCGGTAATGGCGGGCAACATGCCCGGCAACAGACCCATCACGAAACCGCCAATCGTGCCGCGCATGGATGCATAGAGACCGCGTTTCAATTCCTCGCCACGCGGGATCATGGTCAGCCACGAGCCCAGTTGTCCGGTAAAGATCTTCTCGACCTTGTCTCCCATGCTGGCTAGCACTTCGCTGATCCCGAACAGGCCGACCAGAACCGGCACCACATCCAGTCCCTTGGACAATTCGATATTTCCGAAAGTCAGGCGTTGGGTTCCTGTCAGGGGATCGGTTCCGATGCCTGCCAGCGCCATGCCCAGCACCGCCAGCGCGATGCCTTTGACCAGAGAGTTTCCGGCAAAACTGACAAGGGCCGTCATGGAAAACAGCACGAGACCGAAATATTCGGCTGGGCCGAATTTCAACGCAATATCGGCCACATAAGGACCGATGAAGGAAATCGCCGCCGCACCGAAAATACCGGCCATATAGGAACCGATCGCCGCAATCGCCAATGCCTGTCCGGCCTTACCGTTCTTGGTCATCGGGAACCCGTCCTGCATGGTCACGGCGGAAGCGGTTTCACCCGGAATATTCATCAAAATCGACGTGGTCGAACCACCATACATCGCGCCGTAATAAATGCCTGCCATGATGATGATCGCCCCTTCGGGCGGCATATGCATGGTGATGGGCAACAAGATGGCCATCGCCGATGCCGGCCCCAGACCCGGCAACACTCCGACCAGCGTGCCCAGCAGACAGCCGATCAAAGCAAACAGCAAATTCATCCCGCTGAAAGCCGCAACCAATCCTTGAAGCAGAGCATTATCCATCAGCGCACCAGTTTGCTGTCGTGAGGATCATCGGTGATGCCGAGGATCGAAATCGGACGGTAGAACACTTCCACAACACCCTCGATCGCCGGATTGAGCGCATCACTGGTTTCCACCGAAACACCGAACAATTCGGTATGGCGATCCAGTCCGATCGAGCGATGCCATTGGGTGGCAGGATGGGTGCGGTCCACGTCGGCGCGCTTGGCTTCGGCCTGCTCCGGTGTCAGACCCTCGAAGGAGACGAGACGGATGAAGCCGCCCTCGGGCAGACGCGGGGCAACGACCGAACCACCGATTTCCGCCGCAAACAGATCGCGGCTCCAGTCGATGATGTAAGGCCGCCACTCGAAGAACCCCCAATCATTGGTATATTCGGGCGTGGTAAACGCCTCCGGCGAGGCCAGCGTCCAAAAGGCCAGATAATCGCGTCCGGCACCCGAGGAACGGTAGAAACGCTGTCCGGTCAGAAAATGCGGCTTGTCGAGCATCTGCTTCAGCTTCGGCCCGCTATACCAATCATTCCATGCGGTCTCTTTGGCCGGATCGTTGAAATTACAGCGCACCACATAAGCGACATTCATGATTGTTTCCTCAACAGCTTATTGACGCATTCAAGCCAGTGCGACTTAGATACGGCCTCATGATACGGGCACCTGTCGACAGTGCCTCTGTTGTCAAACCCATGCAATCGCCGCACCAACTGCCCGCAGACCAGCCATTGCCGAAAGTTTGCTCCGATTTTTGTCTATTACACGATTTCCGCAAGCGATTTTTCATTGCGCAAGTGTCGTTACTGGCGACACTTGCGCTTGGCTTTGTCGCCCCAAGCGACAAATGAACCTGGTGCCGATCCGGTCCGATGATCCTTGCGCTGACTGAATAAGGGCTGTGACTGATCACGGGCCTTGGCGACAACCCGCCGGAGCAAATGGCATTTGTTTTGCGTAAGGTTCGAGACCCGCGCTTGACCGATCAGCGCGCAAGACATGGAAGCCAGATGCCGAATCCCGTTCACAGCAACCATTCTGCCCATCATTCAGAAGGAGCCCTCTGCGATGTCATCGTGGTGGGCGGGGGTGGCGCGGGATTGGCGGCCGCCATTGAGGTGGCAGAACGCGGCGGGCATGTGATCCTTCTGGAAAAGAACCCCGCATTGGGCGGCTCGACCGCCTGGTCGGTGGGGTCCATTTCAGCCACGCGGACCAGCCACCAGAATGATGCGGGAATTGTCGATCATCCCGATGACCATTTCGAAGATATGGAAGTGCTGGCAGGCTCCTATGCCAACCGCGACAACCGCGAACTGCGCCGGATTCTGGTCGATCGCACCACCGAGATGATGCAATGGCTGGAACAATCCGGCCTTGTCTTTGTCGGGCCGAATGTCGAGCCCCCGCACCGGCAGCCGCGCATGCACAATGTTGTGCCCAATTCCCGGTCGTTCCCCTACCACCTCGGCCGCCGCGCGATCGCCGCCGGTGTCGAAGTGCGCCTGAATGCCAAAGTCGAACACCTGATCTCCGACAACGGCGTGATCACCGGTTTGACCTATCATGACGGCCAGCACAGCCACAGCCTCAAGGCCAGAGGCGGCGTGGTGCTGGCGGCGGGCGATTACAGCGGCAGTCGGGAATTGAAAGCCGAATTTGCCGGACCCGAGGTCAGCGACCTTGAACCGGTCAATATCACCGCCACAGGTGACGGCTTCCGGCTGGCGCTGGAGCACGGCGCGGAAATGGTCAATGGCGATATTGTGCGCGGGCCCATCATGCGCTTTGTGCCGCCCAAACAACCCAACCTGATCGGCCGTCTGCCGCCATGGACAGGGCTGGCCAAACTGATGAAATGGTCCTTCGACCACTTGCCGCAAGCCATTCTGCGTCCCTTTGCGATGAGCTTTCTGACCACCGCGCTGGGCCCGTCGGTCGACCTGTTCAAGCAAGGAGCCATTCTGGTCAACCAGAACGGCCAACGCTTTATCGATGAAATCAACAAGCCCGGCATGGCCGTTCCGCACCAGCCCGAACGGCTGGCCTATATTGTCATGGATGCCAGACTGGCCAAACAATTCACCGCCTGGCCCTATTTTATCTCGACCGCCCCCGGTGTCGCCTATGCCTATCTCGATGATTACCGCCGCAACCGCGCCGATATTTTTTTCGAGGCCGACAATGTTGCCGAACTGGCCGACAAGCTGTCGATGGATCGGGCCGTCCTGCAACAGACGCTGGGGCAGTACAACCAGCAGGAGCGCAAAACACGGGCAGGGACTTTCCCTGCGCTGGATCAAGGCCCCTTTATCGCTTTGGGACCGGTGCGCAGTTACGTCGTCTTTACCGATGGCGGCTTGAAGGTCAGCCTCCACCACGAAGTGTTGCACAGCAACGGCGCGCCTATTGACGGGTTGTATGCGGCAGGATCGAATGGGCAAGGGGGCGTTCTGCTGGAAGGGCACGGACACCATCTGGCTTGGGCATTTATCTCGGGTCGACGGGCAGGCGAACAGGCTCTGGCACGGGCCAGACGACACAATCCAACACAAGGATCATGATCATGGGCGAGCGGTTATGGGGTTTGGCTTTGATTGGGATTGGGTCACTCTGGGCATGGGATGGCTGGTCATTATGGCAATCCCAGCGCAGTGACCACATGTTCGATGTGCTGGGTCCCGACCGCTACCTGATGCTGGTGGGCGGATTATTGATCCTCTGCGGCACGATCATCGGTCTGCAAAACATCAAAGGGCACGAGGCCGCCGCCCAAGAGCAGGAAGAATTTGTCTTGCCCTATCTCAACGCACCCAAAGCCTTTGCTTTGTTGATGGCGGTTTATGCCGTGCTCATTCCCGTGCTCGGTTATGCGCTCTCGACCCTGCTGTTTTTTATGGCGGCCTATACAATGGCCGGCCGTGAGGGTGCGGTCAAAACCGCGATGACGAGCCTCCTGTCGGCCGGATTGTTCTATGTGATTTTTGAGACCCTCGCCCATATGAGTCTGCCAACCGGCATCTTCGGCATTTGAACGGGAAGATCGTGACAATGACGCAACGGCTGGCAGGGAAAGTGGTCCTGATCACAGGAGCCGCAGGCGGACAAGGGGTCGCCGAAGCGCATCTGTTTGCCGAACACGGGGCCGCCCTTGTGCTGACAGGATTGCCGGATGATCCGGTTGCGCCGCTGGCCGAAGCGATTACCGCCAAAGGCGGCCGCGCCATCGCCTTGCCGCAGGATGTCTGCGATGAAGGCCAATGGCTGGCCGTGGTCGAGACAGCCCGAAAGACCTTCGGCGCCCTGCATGTTCTGGTCAACAATGCCGGCACCATCAGCCGCGAAAGCATCAGCGACACCACCTTGCCCAAATGGCACAGGACCATGGATGTCAATCTGACAGGGGCGATGCTCGGCATGAAACATACCGCGCCGCTGATGCGGGAATCGGGCGGCGGGTCCATCATCAACGTGTCTTCGATTGCCGGTTTGGGCGCGCATTATGATGCGGCCTATTGCGCGAGCAAATGGGGGTTGCGCGGCTTGACCAAAATGGCGGCTATCGAGTTTGTCGAATGGAATATCCGCGTCAACTCGATCCATCCCGGGCAGATCATCGACACCAGCTTCTTCCGCGACGGCAAGCCGGGCCATGCCGAATCGGCCCGCCGCTCCATTCCGATGCAACGTCAGGGCACACCGCTGGAATGTGCCAATCTGGTGCTGTTTCTGGCCAGCGATGAGGCTGGCTTTATCACCGGTGCAGAAATTGCCATCGACGGCGGCTTCTCGGCGGGCGGCGCCATCTGGCTCAGGTCCAAATTGCGCGACCAACTCGCCGCCGAAGCGCATTAATCCGGCATCAGCAATTCGGTGATCAGACGGATCAGCTCGACATAGCTCAACACCGCCACGGTGGTCAGCGCCCCCGCACCCGCCGCCAGAACGGGGCTGAACAATCCGAAGGCCGGCCAGCCCAACCACAGGACAAGTGCCGCGACAACCGCCCCCAAGCCGAAGGCCAAGGCTTTGCCGTGCTTGAGCGTTGCTTTGAGGATCGGAAAGCGAGCCAAACCAATCAAAGGTTGCACCGGAGCGGACGGTGCCGCAACAGAGGCCTCAACCCGTTGCGGTATAGGACCCAGCAAATCCGCCGCGCGCTCGGCCGCAATCAGACCGAACGAGCCCGCCTTGATCAACCCGCCGAGATAGGCCGCCTGCGAACCGCCTTCCAGACCGCCGGTGGTCGCGCCTGCGGCCAAGAGGCCGGGAATGACCACGCCCTGCTGGTCGAGAACCTGGGCGTGCTCGTCAATCCTGATGCCGCCCATCGTATAGGTGATGCCGGGCAAAACGGCGATGGCCATGAAAGGGCCGGACCTGATCGGCAGAGGCGGAATTTTTGTCGAGCGCGCGACCGGCAATTGCGCTAGCCCATCCTGATCAAGCGCTGTGTGATAGGCCGCGACACTTTGCACCAATGCCTCCGGCGGCACACCGATCTTGAGGGCCAGCTCTTCGAGTGTTTCGGCCCGATGGATGGTGCCGCCTGCTTTTTCCAGCAAGGGATTGGCCGGTATCCGCGCCGATGTGCCGGGTCCTTCCCAGATCGCGGCATCGAAAACAGCAAAGAAGCGCGAACCTTCGGGCTGTCGGGCCAGCATATTGGCGAGGTAAACCCCGCCACGCCCTTCATCGGCAACCCGCACACCTGTCTGGTTGACGACAAGACTGGCGGTGGCAATGGCATCCAGTTCGGGATAGGGCCAGACCTGATCATTATGGCGGGCATCGGCACAGAGAAGATGGCCGTAAAACCGATCGGTGCCGATCACAGCGGCGCCGGCCTGTTGCGCCATGACAAGACCCGCACCATGTCCGGTGCTTGGCCCGCGCTGGAACACCGCTTCGAACGATCCGCCGATATGGGTTTGATACAACTCTTTATTGGCCTGAAAGCCCCCATCGGCCAGCAAGACGAGGCGGGCCGGATAGGTCAGGCTCTGGCCCTGATGCTCGGCCGTCACGCCCGTGCAACGGCCGGCCTCCATCACAAGACCGGTGACGGTGGTGCCGTGCTGGATGCGGCCGCCCGCAGTGCCGAGATGGGCAACCAATTGCCTGAGCACCATATCCGGCCCACGCTGTTCCCAATCGCTTCCCGCCTTCAAGGCACGCGGCGGGGCCATGCACCAGCGATAGCCCTCTTGCGGGTTAAACCGCATGAAGCGCGCTCCCTTGCCCTGCAACCAGTCGATCAGCCGATGGCCGTTCCGCGCCAGGGCCATGGCCAAATCCGGCTGGGCTTCCTTCTGCGTTACGCGATCGATGACTTCGACGAGTTCATGGGTCGGACGGTACGGATCATGGAAGGCAATATGGACAATGCCGCCCGATTGCCGGGAATTGCAGGGATAGGCCTCGCCTTCCCCCTGTTCCAGCACCAGCACTTTCAGGCCCAGTTCAGAGGCCCGCACGCCAGCCGACAATCCTGCCAGCCCGCCTCCCACAACAATCAAATCCACAGCCGGAATCACGTTTTGCTTATCCCCATCCCATCAGGCGATCATGACGGTGCGCCCCGATGACCAAGGCAGATGCATTGCCCGTGCCACAATCGCGGCCGCCCGCCCCAAGCGGGCTTAATCGGCTTCCTGTTCGCCCAATAATTTATAGATATAGGAGCGCGAAATCCCCAATTCTTCCGCCACCCGCTTTTTGTTGCCTTTGTGCCTCTCCATGGCTTTTCTGAGAAGGTCCAGCTCGGTCCGCTCCACCGCCTCGCGCATGGTGGCGGGCTCTTTGAGCGGGGATGGCGCAGGCTTGCCGAAGGCCTGATCCTGCAAATCGGAGGAGGAACCGGACTGGCTATTGCCGTGATGGGTCAGGACATCCAGCGTGATGCGGCCGTTTTCGGCAAAGACCAAAGCCCGTTCAAGCTCGTGATAGAGCTGACGGACATTGCCAGGCCAGGACTGTTCCATCAAAGAGGCCATTGCCTCGTCATCAATATCGGTGCGATTGCGGCCGTGGCGGTCGGCAAATTCATCAAGAAAATGCGTGACGAGCAACGGAATATCCTCGATCCGTTGCCGCAAAGGCGGCACATTGATGGTGATGGCCGAGATGCGATAGAACAGATCCAGCCTGAATTTTTCTTCGCTGACCAATTGTTGCAAATCGCGATTGGTGGCGGTGATGAGGCGGAAATCGACATCGATCGACCGCTCGCTGCCGATCGGCTCGATCACATGGTCCTGCAGGACGCGCAGTAACTTGACCTGCACATCGAGCGGCATATCGCCGATTTCATCCAGAAAAATCGACCCGTCCGCCGCCTGCTCGAATTTGCCGCGCCGCCCCTTGCGGTCAGCCCCGGTAAAGGCTCCCGCCTCATAGCCGAATAATTCGGATTCAACCAGCGTGGCAGGCAGGGCGGCGGCATTGACCATCACCATTTTGGCGTCACGGCGCGGGGACAAACGATGCAGTGAATGGGCGACCAGTTCCTTGCCGGTGCCGCTTTCGCCACGGATCAGCACGGGCATTTCCAGCGGGGCGACTTTGATGATATCGGCACGCAGGCGTTGCATGGCGGGGGACTGGCCGATCAGATCATCCAGACCATAGGATTTGCGGCGCAACGAGGCGGCCTCGCGCCGGTAAAAGGCCACTTTGCTTTCCAGCGTATTGACCTTGCGGCTCAACTCCTCGACCTGTTGCGGACCCTTGAACATCACGCGGCCGAGCGCACCCAGAATTTTGCCCTCGCGGCGGATGGCCACACGCGACACAACCCGTTGCGAGCCGCGCATATCCTGAATGGCCCCGACTTCGGACTTGCCGCTGGCCACCACCGTATCGAGCCGTGTATTCTCGATAATCTCGCGCACCGGCCGCCCGTTGGCCTCACCATGCGACAGGCCGAAAAAGGTCTCGTGGACCGGCGACACATAAACCAGACGGGCCTGATCATCGACCACCGTCATCGCCTCGAACGGATCGGTCAGCATATGGTCGAGCAGATCGAAGGCAAAATCGACAGAGCCCAAAAATTCCAGCACCGCATTGCTGGGAAGATGGCTGACCAACAGCAGATCTCCTTCGGGGATCGGGGTCAGCAACACCGAATAATGCTGGTGGTCGAGGTTCAGCGGCTGGATCCTGCGGGTCCTGAGATCGGCCATCCATTCCTTGTCGGTGGCCAAAGCACGCAACCTCGGATCATTGCCGAGCCCCGATGCAAAGGCGATTTTGCCTTGCGCCGTGCAAGCAATCACCCCTTCAACCGACCGTGCCGCAGATTGCTTCATCGGATTGTCTCAACCTCTCCCCGGACGCTCTATCGCTGACGCGATGATGATCCTGTTCCGCATCCGTCTATTGTCTTTCACGCGGACACTTACACAGGACACTGTTGCTGGCAACAACACGGCTGATCTGCCTTGCATGCATGAAACGCCAGACCATGCCTTGCAAAAAGACAACTGAGACGAACTCCGCGTGCCGAAAGCGCATGACACGTGTTACGGCACGTCTTTTGCTGTGAAAAAGCATAGACTCGAGAACAATGATGACCACCAGCAAAAGCCATTCAGCCGTCGACAGCCTCCCCTTCCACCAATTGCCGGTGATGCAGGCCGGCTTGGGCTTTGATCTGCTCGAAGGAATCCGGGTGCTGGATCTGACCACATCGGTCGCCGGTCCCTACAGCACAATGCTGTTGGCCGATATGGGGGCCGAAGTCATCAAAATCGAACGCCCCGGCAACGGCGACGATTCGCGCAGTTGGGGGCCACCCTTTCTGGACGGGGAATCCCTGTGGTTCCTGTCGGTCAACCGCAACAAGAAAAGTCTGGCCCTCAATTACAGCACGCAAGCCGGATTGGCGGTCTTGCATGAACTGGTCGCCAAGGCCGATATTGTTGTGGTCAACCAGCCGCCGCGTGTGGCCAAAAAGCTCGGCACCGATGCCAGAACCTTACAGGCCATCAAGCCGGATCTGATCTATGTCTCGATTACCGGCTTCGGGCTGACGGGCGAGCGGGCCGACTGGACCTGTTATGATCTGATCGCCGAGGGCTATTCCGGCATTATGGATATTACCGGCGAGATTGATGGCGATCCGCAAAAAGTCGGTGCGCCTGCTGCCGATATGCTGGCCGGACAGGATGCGGCCATGGCCTCGCTGGCGGCGATTGTCGCGCGCGGCCGCACCGGCAAGGGGCGGGTGATCGATGTGGCGCTGGTCGACTCCATGACCAAATTTCTGACCTGCCGGATTGTGCCCTTTATGGGTTCGGGCGATCTGCCGCGCCGCTCTGGCGGCAAAGACAGCGTCATTGCCATTTACCAGACCTTCGCCACCGCCGATGAACCGCTGACCCTCGGCCTGGGCAATGATGCCATCTGGAAACGGTTTTGGGATGTGATGGGCCAGCCGGACATCGGGGCCGATCCGCGTTTTGCCAGCAATGCCGACCGCCGCACCTGCCGTGCCGAAATCGTGGCCATGATTGCCCCTTTGTTGCGCCAGCGCGGACGCGCCGAATGGCTGGCCTTGTTCAGCAAGGCCCGCGTGCCGTCCGGTCCGATCCAGCGGCTTGACGAGGTGATGGCCGATCCGCATTTGCAGGAACGCGGACTGCTCTACCGCCTCAAGGATGCCAATCACGATATTCCGCAAGTCGGCACGGCCTTTCAGCTGGACGGCAAAGCCAACCAGCCCCGCCATGCCCCGCCCGGATTGGGCGAGCATACCGATGCACTTCTGGATGAATTGTTGCATTATAGCGCCCAGACCATCGCCGACTTGAAACATCAGGGCATCATCTGATCCAGCGTGCCGATCGAGACCACAGGGAGTGAACCGCATCGTGACCTACTCAACCATTCTTTACGAAGAAGACGGCCCCATCGGCACCATCACGCTCAACCGTCCCGATGACGGCAATATGTTTACCGAAGT